>NZ_JBEZFA010000001.1:0-129247 GCF_040649215.1 Micromonospora sp. NPDC049044
CCCGAACACCGCCGCCTACCAGATCAGCGTCGAGCACCTCGCCGACTGGATCGCCACCCGCGGCTACGCCGCCAGCTAAGCCACACGAGCACACGACGAAGGGCCGGACCCCACCACAGGGGACCGGCCCTTCGTCGTCGGCGTTTTCCACAAACTGCGTAACGCATTGACAAGTTTCGACGCAAGGGTGACGCTTGGACGATCGGTGAGAGCGCTCTCTCGCACGAGGTCCGCTGGTCACCACCAGTCCGGCCAGGGCAACCTCCGACGTCTTCGGCGGCGACGGCGCAGCGACCCCTGACCCGTCCCCCGACAGGAGTCACGAGATGGACAGGGCCGCACCCCTCTCCGGCAACCCCCGCCGCCTGCGCCTCGCCACGGCGATCGGCGCACTGCTTGTGCTACTCGGCACGTACCTCGTCGCCAGCACCGGGCGGGCCGACGCCAACCCGGTCGCCAACGCCATCCGGGTGGCCGAGTTCCCCGCCGACTGCACCTACAGCCACCGGCTGCCGGACGACCCGATCGTCTTCCCCGGGCTACCCGGCGCGTCGCACATGCACAGCTTCTTCGGCAGCACTGTGACGAACGCCAACACCACCCTGCCCGACCTGGTCAGCTCCCAGAGCACCTGCAACCCGCGGGTGGACGTCTCGTCCTACTGGGTGCCGACCCTCTACCGCGACAACGTGCCGGTGGAGCCGGCGATCGCCACGTTCTACTACCTGGGCGAGGGCGTACGCGCCGACGTCGTCGCGAACACCCAGCCGTTCCCGCTCGGGCTGCGACTCGTCGCCGGCAACGCGAAGGCCACCGGGTCGAGCGACAGCATCGCCAGGTGGTCGTGTCTGCACGCGGGACAGGTGCCGCCGTCGAAGGACTTCGTCACCTGCCCGTCCGGCACCATGCTGGAGTCGTACCTGGACTTCCCGCAGTGCTGGAACGGCCGCGACCTGGACTCGCCGGACCACAAGAGCCACCTGGCGTACCCGGTGAACCAGGCCTGCCCGAGCACCCACCCGGTGCACGTGCCCAAGTTGCGGCAGGTCCTGCGGTATCCGGTGAACGGTGACCCGTCGCGGTTCCGGCTGGCCTCCGGGCCGGGTTACACCATGCATGGCGACTTCTTCAACGCCTGGCCGGTCGCGGAGCTGGCCCGGCGGGTGCAGGACTGCATCCGCCCCGTCATCAAGTGCGGCGCCGACGGCCGACCGATCTGAGCCAACCGACGACGGCGGGTCCGGTCCTGCCGGGCCCGCCGCCGGGAGGGAGAGAGGGCCAGATGCGGAGACCAGCCGTACGCCCGCCCGGGTGCCTGCTCCTCGCGGCGTTGCTCGTCGGCGCGTGCACCGGTGGGTCACCGACCGGGCCGGCCGCGCCATCCGCCGCGACGATCGCGACCGCCGCACCCGTCGGGTCGGCTGCGTCCGGTGGTTCGACGGGTCAGTTCAGCGCCACCGACGTCGCGTGGCTTCATCTGACGGTGGCGATGAACGAACGCCTGCTGCCGGTGCTGGAGCTGACGCCGAGCCGGAGCACCGACGCGCAGTGGCTGACGTTCGTCGCCCGGCTCGGCACGGCGCACCGCACCGACCTGAGCACGGCCCGACGGCTGCTCGCCGAATCCGGTGCCCCGGCCACCAACCCGCACGAGGGGCACGACATGCCGGGCATGGTCACCGACGAGGAGTTGGCCGCGTTGCGGTCGGCCACCGGCGTCGCGTTCCAGCGGCGGGCCCGTCAGCACGTACGAGCGCACCTGGACCAGGCGGTCCGGATCGCCGCTGCCGAACAGCGGGCCGGCACCCACCGGGCGACCACGGCGTTGGCCTCGGCGGTCGTCCGGACGGGAAACGCCGACCTCACCTGGCTCGATCGGGCGGACCGGTGAGGCGGAGCTTCCGACCGGGCCAACGGGAGCGAAGCGCCGATCGTCCTCTCACCCGGTCGCCAACAGCCGGGCGATCGCCGCCGGCTCCGCGAGGTGCGGGAAGTGGCTGCCGGGCAACACTGTCACAAGGACCTCCGGCAGGGCATCGGTCAGCCAGGCCAGATAGCGGGGTGGCGGCTCGGACGAGGTCACCCAGCGGTAGGGGATCCCCCGCTCACCGATGGACCGCAGGTCGCGGGTCCGCTCGGCGGCGATCTCCGCGTCGGACCCGCGCAGGATCTCGCCCCAGTAACCAAGCAGCAGGTCCGGCCGGGGATCGGTAGCGGTGGTCACGATCTCGCGCGCCTCGGGCGGCAACGCCTCGATGCCCATTCCGGCCAGCATGGCGTCCCACACCTGCCGCCAGTCCGGGCCGCGCAGTGCGGGCTCGGCCTGGCGGACGGCCACGCCGAACGGGCCGGGCAGCAGGATCTGGTCCAGATTCACCACGCCGCGCACCGGATGGCGGGCCGCGTACGTCGTGGCGACCACCGCGCCTACCGAATGTCCCACCACGATCGGCTGGGCGAGGCCCGCCTCGGTCACCTGCTCGTGTACGACATCGGCCACCGCCGCCATCTCGTAGGACGACCGCCTGGCTGCGTCGCCATGGCCGGGCAGGTCGAGAGCCAGAACCGGCCGGGCCGGATCGATCACCGCGAGCTCGCGCCGGAACGGGTCCCACTGTCGGTTGTCGAAGGTGAGGCCGTGCAGCAGCACCAACGGTGGCTGACTGTCTCCGCTATCCATTGGCGTTCCCTTCCTGCGCCGCGGTCGCTCGGGCTTCCGAGCGCAGCGAGTCGATGGTGAGGTCGAGGACCGCTTCCAGGTGATCGATCTTTCCGGTGGAGAGCAGCAGCAGTACGCCGCCCTGGATGCCGGCCAGCAGCGCCGCGGCGGCGCGGTCGGCGTCCACGTCCGCGGCGATGTCCCCGGTCGACTGCATCTGCCGGATACCCTCGGTGATCGCGTTCTGCCAGCGCCACATGAGCCCGGTCACGACCGCCTGCGCGCCGGGTGCGCGTCGGCCGGTCTGCCCGAGCAGACCGTTGAGTGGGCACTTCACGCCCTGCTCCAGGTAGCGCTCGATGAGCCGGTCGCGCCACGCCAGCCAGGCCGACCAGGAGGTCAGGTTGCTGAGCATCGGCTCCTGGTCGATGAGCACCTGGTCGGCCTCGTGCTGGGCCACCGCGAGCAGCAGCTCCTCCTTGCCCTCGGGGAAGTAGTGGAAGAGCTGACCCTTGCTGGTGCCGGTGCGGGCCAGCACGTCCTCGAGGCGTACCTCGTCGACGCCGCGCTCGCGGATCTCGGCCGCCGCGCCGGTGACGATCCGCGCCCGGGTGGCCTCGCCCTTGCGGGTGAACGCCCGTGTCATGCGGCCTCCGTCACCGTCGCTCCGCCTTGCCTGCCGGTCCGACAGTAACCCGGAGTTTGGACTTGCGGGTCCATTTTTGCCGAGCCAAGGTCTGGAGCGCGGTCCGATCCGGGCCGCCACCACGATCGGGAGAGGCACCACCGTGAACCACTACTACCTGCTCGGACGGTCCGGCCTGCGGGTGAGCCAGCTGGCGCTGGGCACCATGAACTTCGGCGTCGACGGGTTCCACGCCGCGTACGGCAAGACCGAGGAGGAGGCCGAGCCGATCTTCCACCAATACCTGGAGGCGGGCGGGAACCTCGTCGACACTGCGGACTTCTACACCGCCGGGGAGAGCGAGCGGATCCTCGGCCGTCTGATCGACCGGGCCGGCGTCCGCGACCGGCTCGTGCTCACCAGCAAGGCCACGAACACCGTCGACCCGGCCGACCCGAACGCCAGCGGCAACGGCCGCAAGCACCTCGTGCGGGCCGTGGAAGGGTCGCTGAGCCGGCTCGGCACCGACTACATCGACCTGTATCTGCTGCACACCTGGGACCGGATCACCCCGGTCGAGGAGGTCGTGCACACCCTCGACGACCTGGTGCGCGCCGGCAAGATCCGGTACGCCGGGCTCTCCGACGTGCCGGCCTGGTACGCGGCCCGGGCGCAGAGCTACGCCGAGGCACACGGGCTGGCCCCGATGATCAACGTGCAGCTTCCGTACTCGCTGGTGACGCGGGGCATCGAGGCTGAGTTCGTGTCGATGGCGCAGAGCCTGGGGATGGGGCTCACCGCGTGGAGCCCGCTCGGCGGTGGTCTGCTCAGCGGCAAGTACCGGCGCACCGGCGAGGGCATGAGCGGGACCGGGCGGTTGACCAACCCCGACGCCGCGGGTCGGGAGATCAACCCCGGCGACTGGAAGGTCATCGAGGCACTGGAGGGCGTCGCCGCCGACCTGGGCCGCAGCATGGCCCAGGTCGCGATCAACTGGGTGGCCACCCAGCCCGCCGTCGCCTCGGTGATCGTCGGGGCGAGCAGCCCTGCGCAACTCGCCAGCAACTTCGGTGCGCTCGACTTCGAGATCCCGGCCGACGCCCGACGCCGGCTCGACGAGGCCAGCGCCCCGGACCTCGGGCTGCCGTACGGCATGTTCACACCGCAGTACCAGTCCTGGGTGGTCAGCCCCGGCCTCGGCATCGGCGACAAGCCGGCGGGTTACGCCCCGCCGGTGTTCAACGGGGCCGCCCAGCCCACGGCGTGAGAGATCCGGCAGACCGGCACCGGTCCAACCCGAGCACCGGTGCGGACCAGACCGCCAGCTCAGGCCCGAGCACCAGCGCGGACCAGACCATTGGCGCGGACCGGGCCGAGCGGAGCACCGGCGCGGGCATTGAGCGCACCGCGCCCGCGCCGGTGCCGGTGCCTCGCCGCCGGAGCCTGGGGCCGGGTCACCGCATGGCGACGGTCACTGCCGGCTCTGCTCGGGAAGCTGGTTGCCGTAGTAGGCGCCGGCGCCGTGCTTGCGGGTGAAGTGGCGGTCGAGCAACCACTGTGGTGCGGCCGCCGCCGGGTTCAGTGACAGCGTCTTCAGGGCCATCTCCGCGACCGCCTCGCAGACGATCGCGTTCTCCACCGACGTGAGCGGGTCCTTCGCCCAGGTGAAGGGGCCGTGGTTGGCGGCGAGGGCGACGGGGTTGGCGAGTGCCTCGGCCTCTCCCCCGATCAGCTCGATGATGGCCCGAGCGGTGTTGAACTCGTAGTCGTGGGCGCACTCGTCCGCCGTCAGGTCCCGGGTGACCCGGATCGGACCGGCGAAGGTGTCGGCGTGCGTGGTGCCGAGCACCGGCACGTCCCGCCCGGCCTGGGCGAAGGCGACGGCGTGCGTCGAGTGGGTGTGGGTCACACCGCCGATGGACGGCCAGTGCAGGTAGAACGCGCGGTGGGTCTCGCTGTCGACGGAGGGCCGCAGCGTCCCGGCGACGACCTGCCCGGTCTCCAGGTCCACCGGGACCAGCAGGTCGGCCGTGAGGTCCTGGTATGCCACGCCGGAAGGCTTGATCACATAGATGCCTGCCTCCCGGTCGACGCCGCTCACGTTGCCCCACGTCAGCTCGGCGAGGCCGGCCTGGGCGATGAGGCGGTTCGCGGCGAGGACTGCGGCGCGCAGGTCAGTTGATCCGGCCGTACTCATTGCAGGTGACGCCTTTCGGGTGGAGGTGGCATCCGGCGCAGCGCGACGCGCCAGCGCGGCTGGTTAGCGCTAACATTCTGCCCGGTCGATAGCGGGGGCGCGGTGTCGGGCCGGGGTGCCGCGCCCGCGAGCGGCACGACACGGGCAGTTTAGACGCCGGCTCGACCGCACGCGGCCCACCTCAGCTGTCGACGCGGGCCACCCGGGTGAGTCCGGGCGTCGGCGTCGGACCGCCCTCGTAGAGCGCGACGTACCGTCGGCGCAGCTCAGCGCCCTGATCGTCGAGCGCGGCCAGGTTGAGGATGTTGTGGCCGACGCCCAACGCCGCGGGCAGGGTGCAGACCTGCAGCGGGATCGCGTTCGCGTCGGCGATCCGGCGGGGTACGGTCACCGCCGCGGCGAGGTCCACCACGCCGTCGAGTGGGCTGATGGCGACCGCGACGCTCCGCAGACCGGTCCGGCGCGGCGGCTTCGGCAGACTGCGCGCGATCGTCAGGTACTGGGTGACGGCGGAGAGGGAGTAGCCGCGCGACGTGACGCGGTCCGGGAGGAGGCGCCGCCCGTACAGGGTGATGAGGGGTCGGACCGCGAAGGCCGGCGCCTGGCGCGGGTCCGGGCCGAAGAACGGCGACAGCAACAGCAGCCGTCGTACGACGTCGCCCGGCACCTGGGCCAGCCAGGCGGCCAGTACCGCGCCGCCGGAGATCCCCACCACGCCCACCTCGTCGCCGAGAGCCGCCGCGACGGCCAGCGCCTGCACGGCGTACGTCGCCAGTTCGTCCGCCTCGACCCGGTGGTGGGCCCGCTTGTCGACGGTGCCGTGGTGGGGAGCCCGGGGGATCCAGACGTTGTACCCGCTGTCGAAGAACTCCTCGGCCAGCCCGTCGTACTGCTCGGGCGCGAGGGTGTAGCCGTGCAGCAGCAGGACGACCCGGCCGGTACGGCGGCCGTGACTCAGCAGGCGGCTGCGCGATTCGGGTCCGACGGCCGGATCCGCCGCCTCGGCCGCGATGACGGCCTCGGCGGTGCGGATGGCGGTGTCGAAGTCGAACTGTGGCGGCAGTGCGACGCGTAGCCCACGGCGGGGCAGCGGCCAGCGATACAGCCCGGCGACCAACGCCATGACCAGCGCCAACCCACCGAGGACGAGGGCGATGATCTTCGGCATACGCTGATGCTGACAGGGGTGCGGTCGGGTGCCTGCCGAGGGGTGCGCCCCGGTGACAGGGCGCACCCCGGTCAGCTATTGCGGTGCGTCCGACGGTGCGAAGACGACCCTGGAGCGCAACTGCCGGAACCCGGTCCGTTCCAGTTCCGCGAGCACCGCCACCCGGTGGGCGTCCACGTCGGCGATGACCTCCCGTGCGCCGCCGGCGGCCAGCACCCGCACCGCTTCGGCCAGCAACTCGGGTCGGGCCGCCTCGTCGAGCAGGCCGAGATAGGCGAGCAGCGGGTAGCAGGCGTCGCCGGCGGTGCCGACCAGACCCACCGGCTCCCCGGCGTGCAGCGCTACCCGCCATTCCTCGGTCGCGTCGCCGAGCCAGGCCAGCGGGTCGGTGGCCAGGTCGACGCCGGCGACCGCCTGCGCGATCTCGACGCCGGTCAGCACGTCCGGTTCGGCGATCCGGGAGACCAGGGCATTGATCTCGGCCGCGTCGGCGGGCGGCCGGAAGTGGTAGCGCCCGGAGGACGCCGGCAGTGGGGTGCCCGTCCAGGAACACCGGAGCCGCTCCCCCCGCTCGACCAGCCCGGCGAGCCGGGCGGCGGCCATCGGGGCCCGGACCACGGCCAGCACCTCTTCGCGTCGCCGCCAGTGCGCCGGCAGTGCGGCGTAG
Source organism: Micromonospora sp. NPDC049044 (assembly GCF_040649215.1). Lineage (NCBI taxonomy): Bacteria > Bacillati > Actinomycetota > Actinomycetes > Micromonosporales > Micromonosporaceae > Micromonospora > Micromonospora sp. NPDC049044. The sequence goes on from NZ_JBEZFA010000001.1 coordinate 7,317, forward strand.
TACCGGCCGGGACCGCCGAGCGCCTCGTGGGCGGCGTGCAACAACTCGGCACCGACCTCCGGCTCGGCGTCGAGATCGAACCGGTCCAGCCAGGGGGCGCCGACGGCGCCCGGCGGAAGCAGCCAGGCGGCCCGGCCGACCACCCGGCCGCCGCGCAGGGCGACCCAGGTGGTCTCGGGTCGGTAGCCGCCGCCGGCGATCCCGTCGGCGTAGCCGACCTGGCGCAGTTGGGGCAACGGATTGGGCATGGAGTCGAACAGGTTTTCCTCGCCCGCGACGAGCGGACGGATGACCAGATCAGTCATGGGTGGGCCTCCGGGAAGCGCGCCCCGGATCAGATCCGCGCGGACGCCGGAGCGCGGAGGGGGCGCAGAACATCGGACATTGTTCTGACCTCCTTCCAGCTCGACGGCGTGCCAGCAGACGCTACGCGCCGGGCTCGCCGGCCGCAAGGAATTGTCACAGCGTCGGGTTGGTCTCCGACCCGCGCCGGTGGGCTCTCCCGTCGAACACGGCGATGGCGGCCAGGATCACCCCGGCCGAGGCCGCCACCGCGACCGGCGGGAGCAGCACCATCGGTAGCGCCGCCACGATCAGCACCGCCGCGCCGACGTACAGCATCCGGCAGCGTGGCGCGTATCGGCTCTCCTTTTCCAGGAAGCTCCGCCCGATCAGGAACAGCACCGGGCCACCGAACATGATGACGACCAGGGCCCAGTCGATCGGCGGGTGCGGGTCCTCGATGACCTGCCCGAAACCGACCGCCGTACAGATGATGCCGCCGACGATGATCAGCAGGCTGTAGCTCGCCCACCGCGACAGCTGGATGCCCTGCCCGCCCGGGGTAGCGGCCTGACCGGATCTGACGTGGTAGAAGTAGATTCGCCAGAACGAGACGGCCGTCGCGAAGGCGGCGACGAGGGTGACGACCCCCGGCATGGTGAAGCCCGGAAAACTGACAGCGGCACCGGCCTCGAGCACCACCTCGGCGAGAGCGATCATGAAGAACTGGTTGTACCGCTCGGCGAGGTGCACCTGCGAGATGACCACCCGCGCCCTGCTGAACAACCTCGTGCCGAACGACGGCACGGACCAGCTCGTGGCGGCACCGGTGAGCTCGATGGCGAGAGCGAGGGTCCAGAAGATGCCCCGACCGAGGCCCCCGCTGATGCCGCCACTGATCCAGAGCACGCCGGAGGCCGCGTGCCAGGTCAACACCCGGGCCGCGAACGCCCCACCCGGGTGGCCCCGCAGGGCGAGCGTCAGGAAGAGCGGCCGGCCGATCTGGATCAGGACGTACGTGCAGGAGAACACCACGCCGCGTTTGCCGAACGCCTCCGGCAACGAGACGGCAAGCACCAGCGTGCCGAACATCGTCGCCAGCAGGACGGCCTGGAGGTCCGGTCGGCGCGGGTCGTAGGTGCTGGCCAGCAGGGCGTTGAGCGACCAGATCATCCACATCGCCGTGAAGAACAGCACCGTCTGGCCCGCCTCCGACAGCAGCGTGTGCCGGACGATCGTCAGGTCGTCAGCCACCCGCCCGGCGAGGCGGGCGAGGGCGAAGACGTAGACGATGTCGAACAGCAGCTCCAGGACGGTCGCCGAGTCGGGGCTCCGGCTGTCGCCGAGCCCAGGCGGGAACCTGGGGCGCGTCAGCACGGACGGCGGGACAGCTCAGCCGGCCGGTGCCGCCGGCACCGGTCCGCCGAGGCGGTGACGGTCTCCGGCGACCTGCTCCGCTGCCATCGTCCCCGAACCCTTTCGCCGACCGTGCCGCCTGACGCCTGTCCACATACTTTATCCGGATATATGAGAGTCCTCGTGGTTATGCCGGATACCCCCATCGGCGGTACGGGCCGGCGCCTCCCGGCCCGTCCCACCCCCGGTGCGGGCGATCATTCGTGCCGTCACCCCCCGGTACGCGCGCGGATCGACGGGGAGCAGCCACTGCCGGGCCCGGGTCAACGGACCGACGTTGAGCCCCAACTCGTCGAGCACCTCGTCAATGTTGTGCATCGAGAACGGAATGATGTTCGTGCCCCGGGCGTGCCGCCCGTTGGTGCGCTCCGCCATCCAGGCCAGCCGGACGCGCACCTCGTCACGCATCTGGGCCTCGGCCGGCAGGGTGAGCCCACCCCGCAGGTACGCGGCCGTCCACACCGCCGCCATCTCCGCGCTGAGCGGGCTGAAGAACGACGAGTTGTAGCCGGCGAACGTCAGCCGTGGTACGCCGATCGGCAGGATCTGGCGGTAGAGCTGGAAGTTGCCCGCGTCGTCCTGTAGCCGAGCGTGCAGCACGTCGTCGAAGAACGGCACGTGCTGTCGGAAGCCGGTCGCGCAGATCACCAGGTCGGCCGGGAGCACCGTGCCGTCGGCCAGGCGCGCGGCCGGCCGGCCATCGTCGGCGACGAGCAGTTCGGTGATCACCTGGTCGCGGTGCACGGCGATCCGACCGTCGGCGACGCGCTCGAAGAAGCCCTCGGTGGTGAGGCTCACCGTGCTACGGGCGATGTCCTCGAAGCTGCCGTTCGGCACCAGACCCAGCTCACGCAGCCTGAGTTGCCTGGTCGCGACCGAGCCGACGCTGTCGATCAACCGTTGGCGCAGGCCGTTGCCCGGACCGTGCAGGAACCGCTCGAAGCCCTTCAGGTCGAGGTAGCGGAACAGAGCCTCACCCATCCGGGTGAGCAGCAGGTACTTGTAGTTGAGCGCCCCGCCGAGCTTGCGGGGCATCTTCCAGAGCAGTTCCCGGGCCACCACGTGGGTCTGCGCGGCGAGGTCGCTCAACGGGACCGCCACGTCGCAGGCCGACTTGCCGTACCCGACGACGAGGACGTTCCTGGCGCGGGCCACCTCGATGTCGTGCAACTCCCCCGCGGCCAGGACGCGCCCACCGGCGGCGGCGAAGCCGGCGTGACCGTCGAACGACGGCACCACCGGGTCGGAGAAGATGCCGTTGGCGACGACCAGGTGGTCGTACCGCTGCACGGTCACCGGCTCCTGGGCGCCCGTCGGCCGCGACGTGATCAGCCACCCGGTGTCGTCGTTGACGAGTTCGGCGAAGGCAACCTCCGTGGACAGGCGCAGCACGCTGGCGAGCCCGAACTTCCGCACGTAGCTCTCCAGGTACCGCTGCACCTGCTCGCCCGAGGGCCACTGCGGATAGTCGGCGGGCATCGGCAGGTCGGACAGGTGGTAGGTGCCCTTGTTGTTCTGCGTGTGCAGACCGGGATAGCGCCGGGTGCGACTCCACACCCCACCGACGTCGGGCGCCTTTTCGAGCACTGTGACGTCGAATCCGCTCTGCCGCAGCACCTTCGCTGCGCTCAGGCCGGCGAATCCGGCGCCGACGACGGCAATCCTCATGGCATCCTCCGAAGCGCGGGAACCACTGCGGCAGCGGTGGTGAGCGCACGCTAGCGAGCGGGCCGCGGCTGTCGCTATCCGCTGCGCGCGAGGGGTGTCCGCAACGCGCAGCCGACCGGCCCGTGTCGGGTGCACGGCTTTGCGACACCGTCCGTCCCCGTCCCGCCTTATCGTCGGCGCACCAGGACGCCCCGGGAGGTGTCGGATGGATGCCGTGACGGTCCGGACGAACGACGTCGATCAGGCCCGTGCCGAGGTCGGCAGGGTCTTCTGTCCGCACCAACTCACTCCGCAGGCGGGCGTGCGCGGCGTCCAGCTGCGGATGGCGGCCCGCCGGGTCGGCGGGGTCGGGGTCATCGATCTCGACTACGGGCAGGCGGTACGAATCCAACCCCCGGCCCTGGAGAGCTTCTATCTCGTCCAGGTCCCCCGGGCCGGCAGCACTGTGGTCCGGCACTCCGGTCACACAGTGACCTCGACCCCCGACGTCGCCTCGGTCCTGTCCCCGTACGACCCCTCGGACATGCGCTGGTCCGCGGGGTCACCACATCGGATCTTCTACGCCGAGCGGCGGGCCGTCGACCGGGAACTCACCCGCCTCCTGGGTCGCCCGGTGGACGAGCCGGTCCGCTTGGACCTCGGCATGATCATGACTACGCCGACCGCGCGGGCTTGGGCGCGCGGTGTGGCGTTCCTCGCCGACGAGCTGGCCCAGCCGACGGACGCGTCGCTGTTCGACCACCCGCAGGTCGCCGCCCGTTTCGAGCAGGGGCTCATCGGCCAGCTGCTGCTGGCACACCGGCACAGCCATTCCGACCTGCTCGCCGGCCCGGGCCGGCAGACCAACCCCGGGCGGCTGGTCCGCCGGGCCTGCGCCCTGATCGCCGACCACCACGGCGAGGCACTGACCGTCGGTGATGTCGCCGAGGCGCTGCGGGTGAGCGTACGAACGTTGCAGGACTGCTTCCGGCGCGAGTTGCGGACCACCCCGACGGCGTACCTGCGGGCCTGTCGCCTCGACGCGGCGCACCGATCGTTGCGGGCGGCCGAGCCGGGTGTCTCGGTGACGAGCGTCGCGCTGCGCCACGGGTTCGTACACCTCGGTCGGTTCTCCACCGAGTATCGGGCGCGATTCGGCGAGGCGCCGTCCACGACCCTGCGGCGCTGAGCGGAACACGGTCGACGACGCGCGGCGTGCCGCTGTCAGTTCACGGAACCGACCTCAAGATAGGCACGCAGGGCGCGGTACGCCTCGTCCCGGCCGACACGACCCCGAGACGTGTCGTCCTCCGCCGAGAATCGGCAGGCGATCTCCAACGCCGCCTGAACGCTCTCCGCCACGTCGGGGTGCTCGCGGGCGAGGTGCACAAGTGTCTGCCCGGCGGCGCTACGAACGTCGGCGCTCTCATCCTCGATAAGCGCTTGCAGCGCGGTCCGGACCTGCGGCGTCGGTTTCGATTGCCGCAGGGCGTCGGCCGTGATTCGCCTGATGAGCGAGCTCCTGTTGGTGGCGGCCAACTCGATGGCAGCGGCGGTCACCTCGTCGCTCAACGGCCCGAAGGTGGCCAGGGCCGCCACCACCGACGCACGAACGACGCTCTCCGCAGTGGAAACCGCCAGGTTCACCGCTGCCACCTTCGCCTCTTCGGGCCACCGGCCGGCGTCGGTCACCGCTCTCAACGCCCGGACCCGCAGCTGCGGCTCGGCGTTGGAACTCGCCAGGTGCACCGCCGCGGCGGTCGCCGCCTCGGTCAGCTCCTCGGCAGCGGCCAGCGCTTCCACCGCCCGCACCCGCACGACCAGACTTCGATCGGTAGCGACCACCCGCTCGAGAGTGCTGGCGACCCGTTCGGTAATTCCCCGACCAACAGCCAGTTCCTCCACCGCCTGGAGTCGCACGTCCACATCGACAGCGGTGGTCGCCAGTTCGACGAGGGCACTGATCACCGCCTCGTTCCGCCTCCCGCCGGCGGCCAGTGCCTTCACCGCCTCCCTCCGGACGCTTGGTTCACCGGTCAGATCCATCGCCGTCGTGATCACCACCTCGGAGAGCACCCCACCGGCAGCGAGTGCGCGCACCGCCCTGAGGCGTACGCCCGGATCCACGTCGGTCGTGACCAGCCCGACCAGGGCCGTGACTGTCGCGTCGTCGAGGGTCTGACCAGCCGCCAGCGCATGGACCGCCCACAGCCGGATGCCGAGGTCGGCGCCGGTGGTGGCCAGGTCCACCCCGGCGGTGATCACCGGCTCGGTCAGGGCCCCAGCGGCGGCAAGCGTCTGCAGCGCCCAGAGCCGGACACTCGACTCCACATCCGTGGTCGCCGACCAGGTGAGGGCCTCGATCGCCGTGCTCGTCAACGGTCCGCCAGCGGCCAACGCCCGCACCGCCCACGATCGCACGCCCGGATCCGCGGCGGTGGTGGCCAGCCCGGCGAAGGCAGTGGTCAGGGCCTCGTCCAACGCCTGAGCAGCGGCGAGCGCGGTCACCGCCCGAATCCGGGTGCTCAGCTCCTCGCCGGTGGTAGCGAGATCCACCGCGGCGGCGATCACCGGCTGAGTCAGTGCCCCGACAGCGGCCAGGTCTTCCACCGCCCGGACCCGCACGTCCGGATCCGGATCGGTGGTGGCCAACCCGACCAGAACGCCGATCACCCGGTCGGTCAACCGCCCGGCATCGGCAAGCGCCTGCACCGCCCGGACCCGTACGCCCGAAGTCACGTCGGTGGCCAACCCGATGACCGAGGGGATGACCGCGTCGCTCAACTCGCCGGCGTCGGCGAGCGCCCGCACCGCCCGGACCCGTACGCCCGGACTCACGTCGGCGGTGGCAAGGTCCTCCGCGGCGGCGATCACCTGCTCGGAGAGCGCCTCACCGGCGATGAGTGCTTCCATCGCCCGCATCCGCAGAACCGGATCGTCAGCGGTGGTGACCAGCTCCCCCAGCGCCGCGACGACCGGCGGGGGGAACGAGGCGAGCGGGGCGACTGTCACCGCCAACTGGCAGAACTGTTCCGGCGCGGTGCGGCTGGCACTTACGGCACGGTCACCCAGGGCTTGCAGGAGGCGACTAGTGGCCCTGGTCGTGCCGAGCATGGTGAGGTGCTTGGCCAGCGCCGTCCGATAGCTGGCGAAGCGACACCGACTCGTCGGGTTGAGCCACTCGTCGAGTGCCAGGTTGACCACGGCGTCGATGGTGGCTGTCTCCACCGGAATGTCATCGGCCAGGACTCGCAGCATGAACAGGAAATCCCTCCCCAGCAGCTCCTCGTACGGGCTGGGGCTGCCGGCGGCCGGGTGGATGGCTTCGGCCACCACCGACTCCACCTGTTCGGCGTAATCCTTGCCGATCAGACCGAGCGCCAGGAGGATCGGTTCCTCGTACCGGGGGTCATGCAGTCGACGCCGGATACCCGAGGTTCGTTCACTGGCGGCGCCCCGAAAGGCGAGGGCACGGCCCGTGTAGTACTCCTCGAAGGTCAGGTGGGAGAAGCCGTAGCGCCTCGGTGCGCGTTCCACCACCAGCCCGGTGTGACGGTCGGCCTTGTCGATGAACCTCATGACGCCAAGACCCGCATCCGTGTTCATCGGATCGGCGGCCGTCAGGATGGACGGATCCCAGGTGACCCCGTGATGGGCGGCCCAGAGCGGCCCGAGGACCTCCAGTAGTTCACGCACTGTCGCCGAGCCCTCGGGGCGGTGCTCGTGCATCCACGCGGCCATCTCGGTGAGCCAGCGGGTAAGCATGCGTTCGTCGGGCAGGTCGGCCGCTGCCACACCGCGCACGGTGCGCCAGGTCAGCCCCAGCGCGTTGCACACCTCGATGTACGCCTCGATTCGTCGGTGCGGTAGTCGGCCGCTGGCCCGGTGGACGAGCACCAGGGCGGTCAGTAGCAGCGGATTCACCGCCAGGCGACGCACACCGGGATTGCCCTGCAGCGCCTGCGTGATCGCCGCGGCCTCCCGCAGTCCGATCTGACGGGCCGCGGACTTGGACCTGCTCGGCGCCTCGGCCCGTTCCACCTGCCAGCAGTAGCTACTGAGAAACGTGGCGATCGTGGGATCGTCCATGTCCAGTAGCCGGACCGCGTGAAAGGGTTTCGGCAGTGGCGCCGCGAGGTAGCCGGAGATGCGACTGGTCACGATGAAACGGTTGCCCGGCCGCGAGTGCGCGGTGACGAAGTTCGCCACAGCGGTGACCACGCTGCGGCGCTGGTCGGCCGAGGCGATCTCGTCCAGACCATCGAGCAGCACCAGGCAACTGCCATCGGCGAGCCGCTGGCGCAACAGGTCGCCGAGGCCTGTCGCACCGCACTCAAGGCCCTGGAAATAGTGCGGCAGGAACCCGCTTATGCCGGTGGTCAGCCGGTCGGGCCACAACGCGTAGTCACCCACCGGAAGATAGATCGGAAACAGTGGCGCCTGCCCGTCCACTGTGCTGTTCGTCGCCAACGCCCGGCCGTGCGTCAGGGCCAGATAACTCAGCAGTGTGGTCTTTCCGCTGCCCGGTTCGCCCAGGACGAGCAATTGCTTGGTGGTACGTACCGCGTCCAGTACGGGCATTGCCTGCTCGGTCGGCCCGGAGTTGTGCGGGGAAGGATCGCGACCGTACTGCATCTGCAACCGGTCGATGGCGGCCTCGAAGGCGAGATCGTCAAGATCGGCGGACTTCAGCCTGGTCTGCAACTTGTCACGTTCCGCCTCGAACCAGGCCCGCGCACGGTCCCCCGGATGCCGGTCGGGCCGGGCCTGCAGACCAACGAACACCTGCTCCAACGGCAGTTGCACGATGGTGTTGCGCACCACCCCCGCCGTCCCGACATACTGGTGTCGATCAATGAGCCAGCGTAGATACCGGGTCTCGTCCTCGGTCGTGGCGGGCGCCGCTCCGAGCGCCGTCGCTATTCGGCCCGCAGCAACCGCCGTAGCCGCGACATCGGCCCGGCCGAGCACGTCGGTCAGCACGGGCTCCTTGAGCACCTCGGTCGTCAGGTTGTCGAGCAGAGCCTTGAAGGCGGGCCGCAGTTCCGCGATCTGTTCCCACCGCGCATCGTCGGACGAGGAGCGGCCGAGGGAGTCGATGAGGCGTTCAGCGAGCCTGGTTGCCGACGGCTGAGCTCCCGGAACAATCGCCTTGGCAAGCTCGACAGCCCCCTCGAGTTCCAAGAAGTCCGCATTGACGTCATAATCCGCGAGCCGACGTCCGTGCCTGGCCTGGGTCGCGGCGAATGCCCGCTGGAGCGCGCGTTCCAGCGCCTTCTGCTCGCGAAAGCCGGTGATCCGAGTCCGCAATCCCGCGACGGCGGCACCACTCAACTCTTTGCCCACCTGCGCCATGATCGCCTTGGCGAGCGCCGACAGCACAGTAGACGACAGCGGTTCCATGGCCCGGGAGTGTATCGCCCGAATGCGAAGCAAGATCAGTTTCGGTTACCCGGAAAACTGCTCCTTATCGCGAAACTCCACGTGGTCCCGCCACGAGTGACGCGGCGCGTATCCCAGCACTCGGCGTGCCTTGTCGATGCTGAGCAGGGTCTCGTGCTCGGCCAACGCCTTGCGGACCTCGACGCCCGGGTAGACCTCGGCGAGCAGGCCGGCACTGGACCTGCTCATGACGGTGTCGGCGTTGGCGATGATGAAGACGTCGGCGCCGGGCCGGTCGTGGGCGAGCGCACGCTCGACCGCCTGGGCCCCGTCGCGGGCGTCGACGTAGCCCCACAGGTTCCACCGGCGTAGCTGCGGGTCGGCGTCGAACGAGGGGAACGGCGCGTAGTCCTCGACGTCCATCACGTTGGAGAAGCGCAGACCCACCATGACCAACTCCGGGTCCCAGCGGCAGAAGTGCCGCGCCATCTCCTCCTCAAGGGCCTTGTTGAGCGAGTACGTCGACTCGGGTCGCGGCGCGTACTCCTCGTCGACTGGCGCGTACGGCGGCGGGGTGTCGAACGGCAGCCCGAGCACCGTCTCGCTCGACGCCCACACCACCCGCTTGATCCCGGCCGCCCGAGCCGCGGCGAAGACGTTGTACGTGGCGGCGGAGTTGTTCGCGAACGTTGTCGCGTTCGACATCAGCCCGGGGGCCGGGACCGCGGCCAGGTGCACTATCGCGTCGATGCCGCCCGCGTGTTCGTCGGCGCCCCCAGTGAACGCCTCCACCACCTGCCCGTAGTCGGTCAGGTCGACCTGGAGAAACTCACAGTCGACGTCCCGGGGGTCGCGGCCTCCGGCGCGGTCCACCGCGAGCACGTCGACACCCACGGCGTGCAGGTGGGCGACCACGGCGCGGCCGAGCTTGCCGGTGGCTCCGGTGACGACGACACGCCTGGGCAGTGCGGAATCGCTCATGCCCACATCTTCTCCGGCGTGGCGCGGCACCCCGCACGCGGGTGGAGCACACCGGCGATCGAGACCGGACTGCTCCCCGTCGGAACCTGTACCCCCAGGGGGAACGTCGAACGGTGATGACCCGACGCCTACTGCTCTGTGCGGTCCTCCTCCTCACCGCCTGCTCTGACGGACCGGCAGTCCGGCCGCCGACCGGCACGGACACCGTGATCGCTGTGGTCGACCGGCGCGGCGGTTTCGCCGCCTCCGCCGAGCAGTGGGCGCTGCCGGCGCTCACCCTCTACGGCGACGGCACCGCCGTGACGCGAGGTGACGACCGGGGTGCGCTGCTGACGGGGCATCGCCGGACGCTCTCGACGGCACAGATCGACGCGCTGTTCCGGCGGGCGGACGACGCGGGCATACTCACGGACCGCGACTACCCGCAGGACGTCACCGACGCGGCCACACTCACCGTGCGGCTGACCACTACCGGCGGCGCGTACGAGACGACTGTCACGCAGCCGTCGCCCGGCGAGGGCGGTGACCGTGGTGAGGTGATCGCGTTCGCCGAGGCCGCGGCAGCCTCCGGTGTCGACGCCGGAGAGTACCTGCCGCAGCGGGCGACGGTGCTGGTTGTCGCCGACTCCGAGGACAACTCCGACGTACGGCCCTGGCCGCTGGACGTGCCCCTGTCCGCGATGGACGGCGCACCCCAGCGGCCCTGCCACGTGGTCGACGGCGCGACGCTGGCACCGCTGCTGGCCGAAGCCGGCGCGGCGCGGCGCGAGACCCGATGGCAGGCTGAGGGACACCGGGTACGCCTGGTGGTCCGACCGCTGCTGCCGCACGAGCGGAACTGCGCGGACCTCGACTAGGCGGAATCACGGTACAACTCTGGGAGTCAGCGCGATCATTACATCCCACGGTGACCGGGACGTAATGTGCGTAACGTGCAGGGGTAACCCTGACGCGACGAGGAGAGACTTCATGTCCAAGCCACCGCTGCCCGAGCCCGCGATCGCCATGCTGCAGAAGCCGAATCCGGCCGTCATGACCACCCTGCAGGCGACCGGTCAGCCGGTCTCTGCCGCCACCTGGTACCTGTGGGAGGACGGCCGGATCCTGGTGAACATGGACGCGGGCCGCCGCCGGCTGGACCACGTCCGGAACGACCCCCGGGTCTCCCTCACGGTCCTGGACGAAGCGGGCTGGTACACCCACGTCAGCATCATCGGGCACGTCGCCGAGCTGCGCGAGGACGAGGCCCTTGCCGACATCGACCGGCTGTCCCGGCACTACACCGGGAACCCGTATCCACGGCGGGAGCGCGCTCGGGTCAGCGCCCTGATCGAGATCGACCGCTGGCACGGCTGGGGCTCGCTCAAGGACAACAGCCAGGTCGGTTGACCAATCAGCCCGGCCGGCGGCACCGCCGGCCGGGCATGTGGCCGGACGCTCTTGACCCCGGACTGTGATCGGCTTAACTTCATCAATCAGATAAGTCTCTTTACTAATTCTGCTTGATGCCTCGTGGGAGTGTGCCGATGCGACCATTCCGCCACCGCCGTCTCACCGCCGTCGTCACCCTGGCGGCCCTGCTGTTCGCCGCCGCCCCGCCCAGCGCCGCGAGCGCGGGCGACAACCAGCAGCGCCGCGCCGGTTACCACCGGGTTGGCTACTTCACCCAGTGGGGCATCTACGGTCGGGCCTTTCCGGTCAAGAAGCTCGACACGTCCGGGGCGGCGAGCCGCCTCACCCACGTCAACTACGCCTTCGGCAACATCAGCGAGGACGGCCGCTGCTACCTGGACGGCGGGCCGGGCGAGGGCGACGCCTGGGCCGACTACCAGCGGCCCGTCCCGGCGGAGGAGAGCGTCGACGGCGTCGCGGACGCCCCGGGCCAGGCCCTCAACGGCAACTTCGGCCAGCTCGCCAAGCTGAAGGCCAAGTATCCCGACCTGAAGGTGCTGATCTCGCTGGGCGGCTGGAGCTGGTCGACGTACTTCTCGAACGCGGCCCGCACCGACGCCTCCCGCAGGGCGTTCGTCGCGTCCTGCGTCGACCTGTACCTCAAGGGCAACCTCCCCGGCAGCCCGGGCGCCGCAGCCGGCGTCTTCGACGGCGTCGACCTCGACTGGGAGTGGCCCAACTGGGCGGGTGAGCCCGGCAACGTCGTCCGCCCGGAGGACCGGGAGAACTTCACCAAGCTGCTTGCCGAGTTCCGTCGGCAGCTCGACGCGTACGGGCGCACGACCCGGTCACACCACCCGCTGACCGCGTTCCTGCCCGCCAACCCGGCCACCATGGACGCCGGCTACGAGGGCCGCAAGATCTTCAAGTACCTCGACTTCGCCACTGTGCAGGGGTACGACTTCCACGGCGGCTGGGAGTCGGTGGCCAACCAGCAGTCGGCGCTGCGCGTACCGGCGGGATCACCGGACAACCCGGACTTCTCCGTCGAGGTGGCCATCGACGGCTGGATCGCCCGCGGCGCGCCGCGCGACAAACTCGTGCTCGGCATCCCGTACTACGGCCGGGGCTGGACCGGCGTCACCGGCGGCGGCAACGGCCTGTTCAAGCCGGCCACCGGGCCCGCGCCGGCCACCTTCGAGCCCGGCTACGAGGACTACAAGAAGCTCAAGACCCTGGCCGACAACGGCTACACAGTGCACCGCGACCTGCGCGCCGGGCACGCCTGGTTGTTCGACGGTACGACGTTCTGGACGTACGACGATCCGGCGGTCGTGTTGCAGAAGGCGCTCTACATCCGTCGGGCCGGTCTGGCCGGCGCGATGATCTGGTCATTGGACGGAGACGACGACAACGCCACATTGACCAGAACCATCGGCCTCGGCCTCACGACCTGGTAGCTCCACCCCACGCGGCTCCCCTGATCATGTGACGAAAACAGGTGTCAGAGGCGTCTCCGCCCTCCTTTTCATCACGTGCTCACGGGAGCCGCTCCTTTTCGGGGGTGACCGCGCGCACCGCCGCGTCGATGAGCGCGGTCACCTGGTCCATGTCCCGCGCCTGGCGGACGTCCACATCGGCCGTCCACCCGTTGGGCCGGGCCAGCCGCACCGTCACGTCCTCCCGGCGGTGGATCAGCCAGTTGGCGATCGCCTGCACCAGCACCATGGCGGCGCCCGCGTCGTCGACCGCCACCCGCAGCGGGTCCGTGCCGTCGATCGACGACTCACCGGCCGGCGTCGAGGTCACCCCGTCGCGCAGCCGGTCCTCGGCACGCAGCCAGGACGCCAGAGAGCGCCGAGCGTCGGCGGACGGCAGGTCCGAATGGACCGAGAGCATGATCATCTGTGGCACGTGCTCCACCTCCCCAGACGACGACAAGCACCTGCCACCATCCTGCCAGTCCGCGTCGGAACCGGCACGCCGAGTAGTCACCACCGTCGATCGGAGCTTGACCTCCTGTCGGCCGCTTCATAGGCTCCGGCCACTGCGAGGTCTTCCCCGAGAAGGGCATCCGAGACATGACCCCATCGATGCGCTCGTCCTGGACGGCCCCGTCGAGACGGCTGGCGGGGGCCGCCACTATCGCGCTCCTACTCGGCCTGGCTCCCCTGCTCGGCGGCACCCCGGCCGCGAGCGCCGCACGGCCCGCACCCTGCGCCGACGACCCGACCGCACGGTTGGGCACGGTGCCCGCCCCGGAGACCGTGTTCGGCTTCCCGCTCGGCGCGGGTCAGCAGCGGGTCGTCACCAACGAGGAGGTCCGCGGCTACCTGACGGCTGTCGACCGCGCCTCGGACCGGGTCGTCACGGGGGTCCTGGCCACCAGCGTGGCCGGCCAGCCCCTGCCGTACGCGGTGGTGTCCAACGAGCGCCACGTGCGACCGGCCGCCCTGCGAAAGATCGCCGACGACGTACGGGACCTGCGTGACCCACGCCGGACCAGCGCACGGACGGCCGCCCGGACGGCCAAGGACAGCCCGGCCATCGTCTGGATCACCGCGAACGTGCACGGCGGCGAGAAGAGCGGCACCGACGCGGCGCTCAAGACGCTGTACGAGTTGGCGGCGGGCCTGTCCTGCGAGGTCGCGCGGCGCAACGACAACCTGGTCACCGTCATCGTCCCCACCCAGAACCCGGACGGCCGGGACGCGACCCGGCGGCAGAACGAGTTCGGCTTCGACCTGAACCGGGACTGGTTCGCCCGTACCCAGCAGGAGACCGACGGCAAGCTCGAACTGCTGCGCCGCTACCCGCCGCAGGTGTTCGTCGACGCCCACGAGATGGGTGGCCGGCAGTACTTCTTCCCGCCCAACGCCGACCCGATCCACCACGAGATCGCCGGCGAGGCGGTGGACTGGATCAACCGGATCGGCGAGGCCAACAAGGCCGGCTTCGGCTACCAGGGCGCCTGCGACGAGACAGTCACCACCGAGTGCTACTTCAACTACGACACGTACGACATGTTCTTCATGGGTTACGGCGACACAGTGCCGACCACCGGCTTCGGTGCGGCCGGCATGACGTACGAGAAGGGCAGCGCGTCGGCGGTGGCCGACCGGGTCCAGCAGCAGTTCCACACCCAGTGGTCGACGTTGGGGTGGGCCGCCGCGAACAAGCGCGAGGTGCTGGACGGCTACTTCGACATCTGGACCGACGCGCTCGCCCAGGGCCGGGCGGGCACCCTCGAACCGAACGAGGTGGTGCAGCCCACCAACGCTGTCCAGTTCCCCGTACCGGACATCAGGATCCGCTCGTACTTCCTGCTGCCGGACCGGCAACTCGCCGACGTCCGCCAACTCGTCGAACGGCTGCGCCGGATGGACGTCGAGGTGTACGAGGTGCAGAAGCCGACCCGGGTGCCGACCGCGCGGGTCTTCGGCGGGCGAACCGCCACGAACGTGACAGTGCCGAAGGGCGCGTACTGGATCCCGATGGACCAGCCGCAGAAGCACTGGATCCAGGCCGTCATGGGCGAGGACCCGTACACGCCGTTCCCCTACTTCTACGACGTGTCGTCCTGGAGCAACCCGCTGCTGATGGGGGTCTCCGCCATCTACACAGGTGACAACGTCCGGCCGAAGGCCCGGCTGGTCCGCGCGATCTCCGGTGGACGCAGCGCCCCGGCGTGGCCGTGGGGCTCGTACACGTACCCGCTCGACTCGGCAGCCGCCGCGGAGCTGACGTTCAGCCTGCTCGGTCGCGGCGTCCCGCTGGTGCGGGACCTGGACAGCAACCGGGTGGCGGTGCCGGCGAAGAAGCTGACCCGGGAGATCGACCGGCTCGCGGCCTCGCTCGGAGTGAGCCTGGCACCGAGCGGGCCAGCCACCGGCACGCCGGTGCACCTGCCCGACGTGGGCCTGTTCCAGGGCACCGGCATCTCCACCACGTCGGGTTCCCACGGTGAGGCGCGCTACGTGCTCGGCAAGCGGTGGGGGCTGGACCTCACGCCGGTCACCACCGCCGACATCAACGACAACACCGCCGCGTTCACCGGGCGTACCGTGCTGGTGGTGCCGGACGGCAGCAGCCCGACCGGCGGTCTGACCGCCGCGGGCCAGGCCAACCTGCGCGAGTGGATCGCCCAGGGCCACACCTACGTCGGGCTGCGCAACGAGGGCACCCGGTTGGCCCGCGCCGCCGGGCTCACCTCGACCACCGAGAAGACCAAGCCGGCCGACTATCTGGTGATCGGCTCACACCTGCGGGTCGACGTGGACACCGCCAGCCCGGTCGCCCTGGGCCGACCGGCGGAGGACTTCGAGTTCAACAACAGCGACCCGATCCTCACGCCCAGCACCACCGGGACGAACGTGCTCAGCTACCCGACGGGTGACACGTTCTGGGCCAACGGCTACACCGTCGGCGCGGACACCCTCAAGGGCACGGCGGCGGTGGTGGACGAGCCGACCGGAGCCGGTCGGGCGGTGCTGTTCGCGTTCAACCCGCTCTTTCGGGCGTACAACGAGAATGGTCTGCACCTGGTGGCCAACGCGTTGCTCTACCCGGCCGGCGCGACGCCGGACGCCCGGCGCGCGGCCGGGGTCGACGCGGCGCGCGCCAGCGCCGCCGCCGCGCCGGTGACGCCGGACCTCGGCGGCGGCTGGCGACCGATCACCATCCAGGTCGCGGCGGCGGACCTGCCGCGCGCCCAGGCGATCGTCGGACGCTTCACCGCCGACGCGAAGGCGTCCGCGAAGGACGATTCGGCGTACGTCGTGATCCCGAACCCGCGAGGGCTCCAGGCCGACGAGCACCCGTTCGTGAAGGATCTGGTACGCGCGCTGCGCGACGCCCGAGTGCCGCTGCGGTCGGTGGTGGGCTGACGTAGCCCTCTGTACGCCGAAGCGCCCGTCCCCGACATGGGGACGGGCGCTTCGTCGTGCGCGCGGGTGCGGGAACTATGCGGCGAGTCGACGGAAGACCTCACCACACACGTCGACGCAGAACGCCAGCACGACGTCGGCCGTCCGCACCCCGGCCGTGCTGAACAGGAAGACCTCGCGGTCGACGCGGTCGACCGACTCGGTCCACGGGGCGGCCGTCAACGCCTGCTCGAAGAAGTCGTTGCCTGGGCGGGACAGACCGAAGACGGCCAGCTTCCCGTCGTCGAAGCTCAGCGTCCACTCCCGGCCGTCCCTGGTGGAGACGGCCAGATAGCCCGGCAGGTCCTCCAGCGCCGGGTCCTGCGGCAGGCGCGCGGCGGCCTCGGCCACCACGGGCGACCCGGCCAACGCGTCACCGTCGAAGACGTCCCAGCCGTCGACGCGCTGCGGCTCGACACCGTCGACGGCGTAGCCAGGGCGGGACCGTTGCCACCAACTCATGGTTCTCACTATCGGGTAAGGGGGCCACGACGACGTCGCCCCGGACTGGCGCGGCCCCCTGCCCCCGGCACCGTCGCCGGGATCGAGGCCGGGAGCCGGCCGGCCCGACGAACGGGCCGGCCGGCCACCCGACGGCAGCGTCAGCCTGTCGCGCACACGGTCTACCCGGCCCCAGGTGGCAGTCGATGCCGGTACGGTGTTGCCCGCCATCACGAGAACGACCGGGGGTGGGTGTTGGTCTACCAGATCCAGTTCGAGGGTGAGATCCGCGCAGCCGAGCTGCGGCGGTTTCTCGCGGACAACTACGGCATCGCGCCCGCGGCGATCTATGTCGGGCGCATCGCGGACCGTTCGGCTGACGACCCGCGACCCGTCGCCATGTTCACGCCGCCCGAGGACGACGAGGAGTTCGGCTGGGTGCTGATCGGCGACACCGAACTCGCCGACGCCACCGGGCTCGGCGAACGCGAGCTGGCCGTTGCGCTGGCCCGCGCCTTCCGGATCCGGGCGCTTGTCGACGACGGCAGCTTCTATCCCGACAGGTGGCTGCTGGTCAGCACCGACGGCAGCACCGGCCGGGTCCGCACGGACGAGGACGCCGCGGCCGACGGCAACCTGCGGATCCTGTACGCACTCGAACCGATACGTGGCGAACCCCAACTCGCCGTCGTGCCACCGCGGGACTGGTCCCGCGATGGTGACTGACCGGCCGGCTGGCCCCGCGCGAACGGGCCAGCCGGCGCACCACGCCGCGGTCAGCCGCTCGCGCAGACGGTGCCGTTGAGGGTGAACGCGGTGGGCAGCACGTTCGGCCCGCTGTACGCGCCGACGAAGCCGGCGCTCACGCTGCTCCCGACGGCGATCTGCCGGTTGTCGTCGGTGGGCGTGACCCGCACGCCGGTGCCGGTCTGCTCCCAGGTGGCGCTCCACCCGCTGCTCACCTGCTGCCAGCCGGTGGGCCAGGTCCAGGTGAGCGTCCAGCCGTTTATCGGTCTGGTCCCGTTGTTGACGATCTCGACACCACCGATGTAGCCGTTACCCCAGTCGTTGGCCGTGGTGAACCGGACCGTGCACGCGCTGGTGGCGGGACTGCCGGTGGCGAAGGTGAGCGGTGGTGAGGCCCAGGACACCCGGCCGGCGGTGTCGCGGGCCAGCACGTTCACCGTGTATCTGCTGCCCGGCACCAGGTTGCCGACAGTGAACGAGGTGCCCGCCGTCTCGCCGAGTTGCTCGCTCACCGCGCCGTTCTGCCGGTACACCTCGTACTTGGCGATTGGGCTGCGGCCCGGGGTGGCTGCCGGCCAGGAGATCGTCGCGGCCCGGTCGGTGACGTCACTGGCGGTGGGCTGGCCCGGCGCCGAGGGCAGGCCGGCGGTCGCGCCCGCCGGGCGTAGCACGAGCGTCGTCAGCGAGTACGCCGGCAGCGTCCGGCTGGTCGCCGAGCCGGACTGGCTGGTGGCGATGCCGGTGGCGCCGTTGCTGAGGGTGGCGACGGTCGGCGCGGCGGCGGACGGGGTGAACCCTGCGTAGTCGATGGTGACGTCATGCGCCGCGTCCGGGTCCTTGTTGACAAGCAGCACCGCGAGGTCGCCGTTGCCGCGGCGCACGGCGTGCGCGGTGACCAACGGCTCGTCGGTGCCGGCGCGGATGAACTGGTCGCCGGTCTTCGCGAAGAGCTTCATCATGCTCAGCCCGTAATACGGCGCGAACGGTGTGTTCAGCGGCGGCTGGCACACCGACCCGTCCTCGGTGCAGGCCCCGCTGGAGAGCAACCCGAAGTCGCCGTAGTCGGTCTGACCGGCCACCTGCGTCACGGTGCCCATGCCGTTGTGCACGTTCCACCACTGGGCGGTGAAGACACCGTTCTCCAGCAGCCCGCTGTAGACGTCGGCCAGGAAGAGCGCGGCCGGTTGGGTGGTGCGGCCGACGTCGACGTTCAACTCGGTGAAGCTGATGCCGATGCGCTCGGCGTCCGCGCCGGCGTACCTGGCGAGTTGCTGCCGCAGCAGGTAGGTGGCGTCGGGGAGATGGTTGACGCGGGCCAGCGACTCGGCGGCGGTGCCGCCCGGGTACCAGTGCACGTCCACGAAGTCGATCTTCGGGCCGGCGATGGAGAGCACCGTCTGGTTCCACGGGCCCGGGTCACTGCCGGCGGTGATCCCGTCCGGCCAGTTGCCCGGCATGGTCAGCACCGCGCCGACCTTGACGCTCGGGTCGACCGCCTTCATCGCGTCGGCGTACTCGACGACAAGCCTCGCGTACTGTGTCGCGCTCTTGTCCGGATGGTCGTCCGCCTCCCAGGCGGACCCGTAGTGGCCGTTGCCGTAGTTCTCGTTGCCGACGGTCCAGTACCGCGCCCCGTAGCCCTTCGTCACGTTGGCGTATCGCACCCAGTCAGCCGCCTCGGCGGGTGTCCCGGTGCCGTAGTTCGCGATGATCATCGGTTGCGCGCCGACCCGGCGCACCGCCGCCATGAAGGTGTCGAAGTCGGTCCCCGGGGCGACGTAGCCGCCGGGCGCGGTGTGGTCCTTCCAGTGGTAGATGTCGGCGTACGAGCCGCCGGGGTAGCGCATCATCTGCACACCGGCGTCGCGCAGCAGGTCCGACGTTTGCGTGGTGCCCAGGTTCTGGTCCCAGATGGCGTGGTTGACACCGAGCGCGGTGGCAGGCACTGTCGCCAGCCCCGCGCGGGCGTTGACGGTCACGGTGACCGGGTCGGGAGCCGCACTGGCCGTCGGTGGGTTGATGCCGGCGAGCGCGGTCGCGGCGAGCAGCGCGCTGGCCACCACTGACGCGCGCCTCGTCTGGTTCTGCATGGGCTGGGGTTCCTTTGCGGGAGTGGGTGCACGGATGGCTCTCGGCGGTCCATCGCTCGTCGCACCGTCCCCCAGCATCCGTGCCGGATCCTGGTTGCCCATCGGACGGACATCGGCCCCGCACGTGGCCGCTCATCGACGCACAAGAATGTCACGGGCGGCTCGGGAATCTCAAGCCCGCGCCTGTCGACACGTCATACGTCACTGCTTGACGAACGGCATGTTATCGCTCACAGTCGATGTCGAGGCGAACGGCGTTCGCGGCTCGCCGGGAGAGCCCCCGCCGGTCGGCCTCGGCGAGACGACGTCCCCCGGGCAGGCGGGCGTCGCACCAGGACCTGACCGCGGCTGCCGACGACGCGCGGCGGACGACGCGCGTCCGCACCACCACCAGATCACCTCGTGCTGGCGCCGAGTCCCCGACCCAGCACAAGAGGAAGCGCCGATGAAATCAAGGATCGCACTGCTGGCCGCCGCGCTCGCGACGGCCCTGGCGACGATGACGGCCGTGGTCACGGTCGCCACCCCAGCGTCGGCCGCGACGCTCACCCAGGTGACGAACTTCGGCACCAACCCGACGAACCTCCAGATGCACCTGTACGTGCCGGACCGGGTCGCGGCCCAACCGGCCCTGCTCCTGGCCCTGCACTACTGCACCGGCAGCGGCCCGGCGGTGCACTCCGGTTTCGGGCTCAGCTCCCTCGCCGACCGGTACGGCTTCATCGTGATCTACCCGTCGGTGACCCGGAGCAGCAAGTGCTGGGACGTGTCCTCCCCGCAGGCGCTGCGGCGCGACGGCGGCAGCGACCCCGTCGGCCTCAAGTCCATGGTCGACTACGTCCGGGGCCGCTACCCGGTCGACGCCAACCGGATCGCCGTCGGCGGGTTCTCCTCCGGGGCGATGATGACCAACGTCATGGTCGGTCTCTACCCGGACCTGTTCAACGCCGGGTTCAGCTCCTCCGGGGTGCCGTTCGGGTGCTTCGCCACCACCAACGGCGCCGAGTGGAACAGCGAGTGCTCCGGCGGGCGCATCGTGCGGACCCCGCAACAGTGGGGCGACCTGGTGCGCAACGCCTACCCCGGCTACACCGGCAAACGCCCCCGGGTGCAGATCTGGCACGGCACCACTGACACCACGCTGAGCTACGTCAACTTCGGTGAACAGATCAAGCAGTGGACAAACGTCACCGGCGTGTCCCAGACCCCCGCCTACACCGACTCGCCGCAGGCCAGCGCCACCCGTACCCGCTACGGGGGCACCGGCGGCACGGCACCCGTGGAGGCCATCAGCTTCCAGGGGTACGGCCACTCCATCCCGTTCGACGCGGCCCAGGCCGTGCGGTTCATCGGTTTCGACGGCACGAGCCCCACCACACCGCCGCCGAACCCGACAACCCCGCCACCGGGCGGCACGGCCGGACCGCTGCGCAACGTCAACGCCGGTCGCTGCCTGGACGTCCCGGCGAGGTCGCAGACGAACGGCACCCAGGTGGCGTTGTGGGACTGCAACGGCGGCACCAACCAGCAGTGGACGCCGACCGCCGCGAGACAACTCCAGGTGTACGGCACGAAGTGCCTGGATGCCGAGGGCGCGGGGACCACGTCGGGCACCCGGGCGATCATCTGGGACTGCAACGGCGGCACCAACCAGCAGTGGAACCTCAACACCGACGGGACGGTCACCGGCGTGCAGTCCGGCCTGTGTCTCGCACCCAACGCCGCCGGCACCGCCAACGGCGCCCAGCTGGTGCTCTCGACCTGCAACAGCTCGAACAGCCAGCGGTGGACCAGAGGCTGACGCGTTTACCGACGTCGACGTACCCCGTTTGGTGTTCGGCCGGCCGGTGGCCCGGCTCGGGAAGGATCCCGGGCCGGGCCACCGGTCTGGTCGTGGCCGCCGTCCGCGCGGGGCGGCGGCACCCGGGCTCAGCGGTAGCCGGCGACGGTGATGTTCGCCTGTACCGCGTTCTCGGTAGCGTCGGACGGGTAACCCGCGACCATCGCGCCCTCGTAGAAGGTGCCGACGCTCTGGTTGGAGTCGAGGGGGTGTGGTTGGTGGGTGTGCCTCAGCCCGGGTGGTGTCCCGCTGCTCGGGCCCGGACTCTGAGCAGCGGGACCACCAGACGCGACCCGGCCACCTGGCCGGGACCGACGGCTCCCGGTAGCCGTCCCGCGTCGGCCACGTCCCCACCCGTCCGCCCCACGCCGCCGTCGGCTGCTCCGGACCAGGAGTCACCGCTCTCGCGATTGCCCGGAGCCAGTCGAGAATCGACGACTGTCCGTCACGTTAGCGCTAACAGGACACGTATGTCCATAGACGATGATCAGTGTCTGAGGGGGTCAGTCGGTCAGCCGCAGCAGGTGCCGGCCAGGGAACGGGCGGCCGTGCTCCCGCTCCCACGTCCGCAGGTGCCGCTCCCGGTCCGGCGCGGCCGGGGCGAGGAATTCGAAGTACGCGAGGATGACCGTCCGAGCCTCGTCGACCGAGTAGGTCGTCCCCGACCGGACCGGCCCGCAGCTCACCACAGTGACACCGGCCGAGGTGCAGCGGACCACCGACGAGTTGCCCTCGAACTCCTCGCAGGCGGAACGCCCGGACGCCGCGTCGTCGATGCACTGGAGCAGTTCGAGGCAGTCCGGGGCGTAGTTCTGGACATCGCTGGTGAGCTGCGAGGCGAGGTCGCGGAAGCGCCGATCACCGCTGATCATGCTGGCCGCACCGTACTGGTTACGGCCGAACTCGACGAGCCCCATCGTCAGCTCCCCATGCCCCACGAAACCCCGGCGATGTCAGGGGAGCCTAGTCGGCGTCACGACCCGGACTGCCCCGACGGTGCCGGCCGCCGTGGCGGTGCGGCACTGTCGCGCACGATGAGCTCGGTGGCGAGTTCGACCCGTGGGCTTTCGGTCTTCTCTCCCCCGGCGAGTCGCAGCACGGTCCGGGCGGCCAGCATGCCCATCTCGGCCAGGGGCTGACGAACTGTGGTGAGCGGCGGTGAGCACCACCGGACCTCCGGCAGGTCGTCGAAGCCGACCACGCTGATGTCGTCGGGCACCCGCAGCCCGCGTTTGCGGACCGCCTCGTAGACGCCGAGCGCCATCTGGTCGCTCGAGGCGAAGATGGCGGTGGGCGGGTCGGGCAGGGCCAGCAACTGGGTACCGGCGCTGAAGCCGCCCTCGTGGTAGAAGTTGCCCGGACGGATCAGGTCGTCGTCGAGGGGAATGTTCGCGGCGCCGAGGGCGGCCCGGTAGCCGTCCATCCGGGCCCGGCTGCACATCAGGTGCGGTGGGCCGGCGATGAAGCCGATGCGGCGGTGGCCGAGGCTGATCAGGTACTGGTTGGCGCTCAGGCTGCCGGCCCAGTTGGTGGCGCCGATGGTGGGTGACTCCTGCGGGTCGACGCCGGCCGGGTCGATGATGACCACCGGCAGGTGCAGGCGGCGCAGTTCGGCCTGCAACGGCGGGTTCACCATCGAGGTCACGAAGATGATGCCCTCGGTGGAGCGGGTACGCATGTTGTCGAGCCACTGCTTGGCCGAGGAGATGCGCCAGTGGATGGCCGACACCACGGTGCCCACGCCGCTGGTCTGGCCGACGTCCTCCACCCCACGGATGATCTCCACGGCCCACGGGCTGTCCAGGTCGTTGAAGACCAGGTCGATGAGAGCGGCGTCGGTACGCCGGGCCGGTGACCGACGTCGGTAGCCGTGCCGGTTGAGCAACGCCTCGACGCGTTCCCGGGTGTCCGGGGCGACGTCGGATCGTCCGTTGATGACCCGGGAGACCGTGGGCACGGAGACACCGGCCAACCGCGCGATCATGGCGATGGTGACGTTTCGGCCGTTCTCCGTGCCCACGGTTCCTCCCTTCGTCGTGCGGGCAGCGTCAGGTCTGCTCGCGGTGGTGCGATGTCACCCCTTGACGCTGCCGGTCAGACCGCCGATGAGCTGCCGTTCGGCCACGGCGTAGAAGCCCAGGGCCGGCAGCATGGACAGCACCACGTACGCCAGCACCCGTGCGGTGTCGTCGGCGTACTGCCCCTGGAACGCCTGAACTCCGACGGGAAGCGTCCACCAGCTCTGATCGCTGAAGACGACGAGCGGGAGCATGAAGTTGTTCCAGCTGGTGACGATGGCCAGCACCGATACGGTGGCCAGGGCCGGACGGGCCATCGGCAGCAGGACTCTCCAGAAGAACCCGAAGGCGCTACAGCCGTCGAGGACAGCTGCCTCCTCGACCTCGGCCGGGATGGTCCGGAAGAACTGGCGCAGGATGATGATGGTGATCGGCAGCCCGAAGGCGGCCTGGGGCAGGATGACACCGAGCGGATTGTCCAGCAGGCCCATACCGCGCAGCAGGACGAACAGCGGCAGGATGGCCACCGCGAACGGGAACATCAGACCGATAGCGAACAGGGTCACCAGGAACTCGCGACCCCGGAAGGCGTAGCGAGCGAAGACGAATGCGGCCATCGCCGCCGCTCCGACCACGATGAAGGTGCTGCTCACGGCGATGAGGAGACTGTTGCCGAGCTGCCGCCAGAACACGCCCTCGCTGAGGATCTCGAGGTAGTTCCACACCCAGGGATCGGGCCAGCCCAACGGATTGGTGGACAGCTGGCCGTTGTCCTTGAAGCCGCCGAGCACGCCGAAATACACCGGCACGACGATGAGCGTGCCGACGGCGATGCAGACGAGGTGCAGGACGACGCTGCGGGTCCGCTGGACGCGACTCGTCGTGGCGGTCATCGCTGGCCTCCCTGGGTGGTGACCGCGCCCGCGGTGTCGCGACGCAGCACGATGCGTTGGTAGAACAGTGCGAAGACGAGGCTCAACAGGAACATCACGATGCTGATGGCGCTCGCGTAGCCGACCTCGAAACGTTTGAAGCCGAACTGGTACATCGTCACGGCCAGGGTTTCCGAGGAGTGGATCGGGCCACCACCGGTGAGCACCCAGACCATGTCGAACAACTGGACGGTGCCGATGACGGACAGGAAGATGCTGATCCGGATCGTCGGGCCGAGCAGGGGCAGGGTGACGTGCCGGAACGCCTGCCAGGCGGTGGCGCCGTCGGTGAGCGCGGCCTCGGACAGCTCCTTGGGGATGCCCTGCCGGGCGGCCAGGAACAGCATCATGTAGAGACCGAAGTACTTCCAGGACACCACCAGGAAGACGGCGTACAGCACGGTGTCCGGGTCGGCGAAGACGGTGCCCGCATCAGAGCCCAACCACCGGGCTACGCCCTCGCCCAACCCTCGGTTCGGAGAGAACACCAGGGTGAACAGCACGGCCGTGGTGACCTCGGAGAGCACGTACGGGGCGAAGAAGATCAGCCGGTACGCGGCGCGACCCCGCAGTGGCTGGTTGAGCAGCATGGCCAGGGCCAGCGCGACCGGCAGCTGCACGACCAGGGACAGCACCACCAGCACGAGGCCGCGCCACAGGTCGCCGCGGAAGGTCGGGTCGCCGAAGGCGCGGGTGTAGTTGTCCAGCCCGATGAAGTTCTCGGGCAGTCCGAAGCCGTTCCATTTGTAGAGGCTGGCGTAGCCGGCCACCACGATGGGGGCGAGGACAAGGAGCACGAACAGCGCCAGGGCAGGCGCCAGGAACACGGCGAGGACGCCACCCCGGCCCGGCCGGGGCTGGCGGCCACGCTTGCGCGCGGTGCCCGGCCCCGGTGCCGGCGGATCGGTCGCCGAGTCGCCGCGCCTCGTGTCCGACACGGTCGATGGCCTGGTCATGCCTGCTCCACTCGGGTTCTACGGCCGGCTACGGATGGATGACGGGTCACGATCAGACGGTCTTTGCCACCTGCGTGATGTCCTTGACGATCGCCGCCGGGGACTTCTTGCCGGCGATGATCTCCGCGACGCTGTCGTTGATCTGCTGCCCGAGTGCGGGCGCGTACGCCTGGTCGAGGTAGAGCTGAAAGCCGGTGTTCTTGGCCAGGGCCTCCGCGACGGCCTTGTTGTTGGGGTCGCTGATGGCCGAGGTGGCCTCGGTGACCGTCGGGTTCACCGCGTTGGTCTGCGCGGAGCGCTTCTGGTTCTCGACGCTGAGCAGGAACTTCAGGAAGTCGACGGTCGACGCCGGGGCGTCCTTACCGACGGCGAAGCCGTTGCCACCGCCGAAGACCTCGGTCGCGGCGCCCTTACCACCGTCCACGGAGGGGAACGGGAAGAAGCCGAGTTTGTCGCCGAGGCCCTTCTTGCTGGTGGAGCTGGACGCCTGCACCGCCGGCGCCCACTGCCCCATCAGCTCCATGCCGGCGTTGCCGTTGCCCATGGTGGCGGCCTGCCCGTCGGGCGAGCCGAACTCCGCGCCGAGGAAGCCCTTCTGGAAGGGTTGCAGGTCGACGAGTTCCTTCAGCCGCTCACCCGCGGCGACGAGGTCGGGGGTGTCGAAGTTCTTGCTGTCCACGGCCTTCTGCAGGGCGTCGACACCACCGATGCGCATCGCGAGGTAGGACCAGTAGAAGTGGGCCGGCCACTTGTCCTTGCCAGCGAGGGCGACCGGGGTGATGCCGGCGGCCTTGAGCTTGCGGACCGCGTCGAGCACGCCGTTCCAGGTGGTGGGGGTCTCGGTGATGCCGGCCCGGGTGAAGAGCTCCTTGTTGTACCAGAACCCGACCATGCCGATGTCGAACGGAATGCCGTAGACCTTGCCGTCGATGGTGTAGGGCTCCATCGCGGCGGGCAGAATGCCGGCGACCAGGTCCTTCGTGTCGTCGGTGAGGTCCTTGACCAGACCGGCGTCGACCTGCTGCTTGAGCACGCCACCACCCCAGGACTGGAAGAGGTCCGGCACGTCACCGGCCTGCGTGGCGGTGGTGAGCTTGGCCTTGAACGCCTCGTTCTCCAGGGGCTGGATGTCGATCGTGACGTTCGAGTGGGCGCCCTTGTACTCGTTGGCCATGGCCGCCCAGACCGGGAGCATCGGGTCGGTGTTCTGGATGTGCCACCAGTTGATGGTCTGCGGCGCGTTGGGGTCGCTGGACTTCTCGTCGCCGCTGCAGGCGCTCAGCAGGTAGGCGCCGGCGCCGGCACTGGCGAGGCCGAGCAGCGTTCGGCGGGAAAGGTGCGTAGTCATGATCCATCCCTTCGGGGACTCACTGGGTGCTCGGACGCCGGCCGAGCCGGCGGTGGGACTTATGGATCTCCGGAACTTTCATTGCTTCGCCGGTATTACCGGTCGATGGCCGGCACGCTACGAGCTGTGGCCGCAACGGTCAAGACCTCTGTCCTATTGCGAAAAGACCGGCTAGCGTAGGCAGGACTTCCAGTGATCCGGGACCGCAAGTTTCCGGAAGTTCCAGACAGTCGTCCAGAGGAGCCCTCGTGTCGACCGACATCGCTGACGTGGTGACCGCTGCCCGGTCGATCCGCAACCCCGTCCTCGCCGGATTCCATCCGGACCCGTCGATCCTGCGCGTCGACGATGACTACTACCTGGCCACCTCGACCTTCGAGTGGTATCCGGGCGTGCGTGTGCACCATTCGCGTGATCTCGTGAACTGGCGCACCCTGGGCGGGATCATCACCGACCGCCGCCTGCTCGACCTGCGCGGCTGCGGCGACTCCAACGGAGTGTGGGCGCCCGACCTGACGTACCACGACGGGCAGTTCCACCTCGTCTACAGCGACGTGGCCAGCTTCGCCAGCGGCTACTGGGATCCCCAGAATTTCCTGGTCACCGCCACGGACATCGCCGGACCCTGGTCCGATCCGGTGAAACTGCACGGGCGCGGCTTCGACGCCGCCCTGTTCCACGACGAGGACGGCACCAGCTGGCTGCTGAGCATGAGCGCCGACTGGCGACCCGGCCGCGACCGCTTCGGCGGCATCGAGATCCAGCAGTACGACAGGGCCGCGCGCCGGCTGGTCGGTCGGCCCCGCATCCTGTTCACCGGCACCCCGGTCGGGGTCACCGAGGGCCCGCACCTGTACCGCCACGACGGCTGGTACTGGCTGATCACCGCCGAGGGCGGCACCAGTTGGGAGCACCAGGTCACCGTGGCGCGGTCCCGGGAGTTGTTCGGGCCGTACGAGGTGGACCCGGACGGCCCGCTGCTCAGCTCGGTGGGCCGGCCCGACCTGCGGTTGCAGAAGGCCGGTCACGGCAGCCTGGTGCGCACCCAGGGCGGGGAGTGGTATCTGGCCCACCTGGTAGGTCGCCCCTACTCACCGCTCGGCAGTTGTGTGCTGGGCCGGGAGACCGCGATCCAGCGGGTCGAGTGGCCGGCGGATGGCTGGCCCCGGATCCCCGGCGGGGTGCCCGCGGACGAGGTGGTCGCACCGGATCTGCCCGCGCACCCGTGGCCGGCGGATCCCGACACCGACCACTTCGACGCCCCCGAGCTGGGTTTGTGCTGGTCGACGCTGCGCCGGCCGGCCACTGACGACTGGATCGACCTACGGTCCCGCCCGTCGTACCTGCGCGTGCACGGCGGGCAGTCACCTGTCGGCCGACAGGCCCCCAGCCTCGTCGCGCGACGGGTCGAAGCGACGCACTGCTCGCTGGAGACGGTGGTGGAGTTCGACCCGGTCGACCACCGCCAGCTGGCCGGGATAACCGCCTACTACAACACCCTCAACTGGCACCACCTCTACCTGACCCGCGCCGACGACGGACGGACGGTGCTGGAGCTGCTCAGCTCCGACAACGGGCGACGCACCCCGCATCCCGAGCTGACCGTCGACGCCAGCGGGGTCACCCGGGTCGGTCTGCGGGCGGTGTTCGAGGGGCCGGTGGTGCGCTTCGACTACGACCTCGGCGCCGGCTGGCAGCAACTGCCGGTCGAGCTGGACGCGACCATCCTGTCCGACGAGCACGCCGCACTGATCATCGACGGCGAGCCGGCCGCGTGGGGCTTCACCGGAGCCTTCGTCGGCCTGTGGGTGCAGGATCTGGGCGGCGACGGGGTGTACGCCGACTTCGACCTGGCCACCTATCGCGAGTAGTGAGCACGCGGACGGCACCCTGGTGGGTGCCGTCCGCGTTTCCGTCGCCCTACTTGACCTGGGCAGCGACGCTGCGGAGCTGGCCCAGCGTGGTGCGGAAACCGTGGCCGGACGCGGCCGGGTCCTCGGTGACCAAGCCGCTGACGGCCATGGCCTGCGAGCGGGACGCCACTACCGCGTCGTCGTCGGCTCCGGCCGCGTCGAACACCCCGAAGTCGCCGCTGAGCGTACGGAACGTCGGGGCCGCCGGGTCCTTGGCGAGGTAGAGCACGACGACCTGACCCGCCGTGAGCGCGGACATCTGCGCCATGTCCGCCACGCCGCGATCCAGGCTGGCGAGCGTGATCCGCGTCCCGGCCGCGACCGCCGATCCGTCCGCCGCGCGCAGCACCTCGTCCACCCGGAACCCGGTCGCCTCGACCTCACCCCGGACCACCAGGTCCGCGGCCTCGCTGAGCTGCCGCACCGTGCCGTACCCGCGCATCTTGCCCTGGG
Source organism: Micromonospora sp. NPDC049044 (assembly GCF_040649215.1). Taxonomy (NCBI): domain Bacteria; kingdom Bacillati; phylum Actinomycetota; class Actinomycetes; order Micromonosporales; family Micromonosporaceae; genus Micromonospora; species Micromonospora sp. NPDC049044. The sequence goes on from NZ_JBEZFA010000001.1 coordinate 36,080, forward strand.
CCGGCGGGCCCGCGGGGGCGGCCGGCGTGGCAGTGGCCGACGCGGCGGCGGTGGGTGCGCCGACCGGGTCGGTGCCGTCGGCGCCGCCGCAGGCGGACATCGCCGCCACGGCGAGCACGGCGGCGGCTGTGGCCCCCAGAGACCGGGCACGGCGCAGGTGGACTGCCATGTATCGCTCCTCGCGTATCGCTGCCGTCCCGGTTCGTTCCGCCCGGGATGCGGCACTGCTCACGCCATCTAACTGGGCGGTCCGGCCAGCGAGCATCCCGGTAGCCGTCCACGCGTACAACGCCTGCCGACAACGAGATGAACAGGCGTCGTCACCGCCTGCGGTCGTCGATTGACGGCGGCCCGACGCACTGATATCTGTTAATACAGTTTCCAGATGCTCGCGGTGCCCGCCGGGGCCGATCGTCGCGCCGGGGCACCCACCGGCCGGCGGCACGCCGCCCCTTCCCCGAGGAACACCATGGTGCGCAAGAGAACAGCCGCCTACGTCGTTGGCACCCTGCTGACCGGCGTCGCGGCGGTCGGCTACGGCCTGCCGTCGGCCAGCGCCGCGACCGCCGGCCCGATCACCGGCCTCGGTGGCAAGTGCGTCGACGTCGCGGGCGCCAACCCGGCCAACGGCACGCCGGTGCAGCTCTACGACTGCAACGGCAGCGCGGCCCAGACGTGGACGGTCGGCAACAGCGACGCCTCGATCCGGGCGCTCGGCAAGTGCCTGGACGTCACCGCCGCGTCGACCGCAAACGGCGCCAAGATCCAGCTGTACGACTGCAACAACACCGGCGCCCAGAAGTGGACCGCCGCCAGCGGTGGTGCCCTGATCAACTCCGCCTCCGGCAAGTGCCTCGACGTGACCGACCGGAGCACCGCCAACGGCGCCCGACTGCAGATCTGGACCTGCGGTGGCACCACCAACCAGCAGTGGACCCTTCCCGGCGGCGGCACCCCCACTCCCACGCCGACCGCCACCGTCCCGGCCGGCACCAACCTGGACGACCCGGCGAAGAAGGACGTCGCCATGCAGCTCGTCTCGGCGGCGGAGAACTCCTCGCTCGACTGGCGTGCGCAGTTCTCCTACATCGAGGACATCGGCGACGGTCGGGGCTACACCGCGGGCATCATCGGCTTCTGCTCCGGCACCGGGGACATGCTCGAACTGGTCCAGGCGTACACCAACACCAAGCCGGGCAACGTGCTGGCCGGCTACCTCCCGGCGCTGCGTGCCGTCAACGGCACCTCCTCACACGCCGGCCTCGACCCCAACTTCCCCCGCGACTGGCGCACCGCCGCCAACGACTCGGTGTTCCGGGCCGCCCAGGAAGCCGAGCGGGACCGGGTCTACTTCAACCCGTCGGTCCGCGACGGCAAGAACGACGGGGTACGGGCACTCGGCCAGTTCGCCTACTACGACGCGGCGGTCATGCACGGGTACGAGGGGATGCGCCAGATCCGCAGCCGCGCCCTCGCCCGCGCGAAGCCCCCGGCCCAGGGTGGCGACGAGCGGACCTGGCTCAACGCGTTCCTCGACGAGCGGGTCATCGAGATGCGCAAGGAGGAGGCGCACTCGGACACCTCCCGCGTCGACACGGCCCAGCGGGTGTTCCTCAACAACGGCAACCTCAACCTGAACACGCCGCTGACGTTCGCCGTCTACGGCGAGCAGTTCCGCATCGGCTAGCACCCCCACCGGCACGCACCGACGCTCAGGGCGCCGCCTCGCGGCGCCCTGAGCCGTCCCCGGGCGCGACCTTGCCTTGACGCTGACGACAAGGTTTAGCCTGGTCGCGACGGGCTGGTCGAGGGGGTCGTGATGCTGATCGGTGAGCTGGCGGAACGCGCCGGGACGAGCACCCGGACGCTGCGCTACTACGAGGCCCACGGGTTGGTACGCCCGCAGCGCTCGGCCAACGGCTACCGCGTCTACGACGAGGCGGAGCTGCGGGTGGTCCGGGAGATCCGGGCGCTGCTCGACGTCGGCTTCGGCCTCGACGACGTCCGTCCGTTCGTCGCCTGCCTACGGGCGGGCAACGCCTCCGGCGACGTCTGCCCCGATTCCGTGCTGGTGCTGCGGCGCAAGCTCGCCGAGGTCGACGACTACCTCGACCGGCTCGCAGCGGTCCGTCAGCAGCTGCGCACCCAGCTCACCCACGCCATCGCACACCGGGAGACAACATGCCCCAGGAGACGACCGTCAGCACCCTGATCACCGTCACCGACCCCACGTTCGCCGAGTTGGTGCTGGCCAGCGACCGGCCCGTCGTCGTCGATTTCTGGGCCGAGTGGTGCCCGCCCTGCAAGATGATCGAGAAGAGCCTCGTCGAGCTGGCCGGGGAATTCGGCGACCGGATGGTCATCGCCAAGCTCAACTCCGACGAAAACCCGCAGGCCACCCGGCGCTACGGCGTCATGTCCCTGCCGACGCTGCTGGTGTTCCGTCGGGGTGAGGTCGTCGGCTCGATCGTCGGGTCCAGGCCGAAACTGCACCTGCGGCAGAGCCTCACCATGCACGCCGGGCTGTGACCGGCACGCCGGCTCAGCTCTCGACCCAACCGTGTGACCGGGCGTGCTCGACGAGCGACTGCCGGATCGCGGCGAGCTGGGCGGCGGTCAACGTCGGCACCCGCTCGATCAGCAACTCCGTCACCTCGTAGCTGAACTCGCGCGGCGACAGGACGTCGCACATGCCGTCGTCCTCACCGGTCTGCCCGGTCCGCGCCGGCGCGACGTCGGGCACCCGTTCCGGCCGGAACGCCGCGACCGGCTCGACGATCCGCAGGGACGCCACCTTCAGCCCCCGGTCACCGGCCTCCACCTGGTACTCCACCCGCATGCCGGGATGCACGAGATGCCGTTGCTCGCCGAAATCGTTGGCGTGGACGAAGATGTCCTCGCCGCCCTTCGACGGCGCGATGAAGCCGTAGCCACGCGCCTCGTCAAATCGGATGACCTTACCCGCCGCCCACACAGACACGACCCACTCCACCACTCAACCGAAGACCTCGACAGTGTTCACCCACGGTACCGGAACACCCACCGCGACCGGCAGCAACAGGTCACCGCAGCGGTGCCGGCGGTGTCGCGGGTCAACGCCGGCCGCAAGCTGCACCCACCGCCCAGCCAGGGTTGGGACCCACCCGTCCAGCCGGGCGCCCACACGGCGACGCCCCGACCGGGATGGTGAATCCGGTCGGGGCGCCGCCGGCTGGTGTCAGTCGTCGTCGGAGCTGTCGTCATCGTCGTCGGACCGGTCGTCCGCGTCGTCGTCGTCGTTGTCGTCGTCGTCGTCGTCATCGACCGGCTCCTGCTCGGCCTTGACCACCGAACCGTTGTCCCGGTCGACGTCCACCTCGTGCTCGGTGTCGCCAGCGACGATCTCGACGCTCCACACCGGTCGGCCGTTCTCCTGCTCGGCCTCGACCTCGACGATCTGGCCGCCGCCAGCCCTGGCGAGTGCGATCTCACCAGCGCGCTTCTCGTCGACCGCGCTGCCCGCCGGCGCGGTGCCGGTGGTCGGCGTACCGCTCGACGGCGTACCCGACGGGGTGCTGGTCGACGGCGTACCGCTGGTTCCCGGCGCGGCGGTGGTCGCGCCGCCCTCCGGCGCGTCAGTGGCAGTCGGGGCGACGGTGGCCGCCGCGAGTGCCGTGCCGACCGTCCGCCCGTCGTCCGCGGCGTTGACGCCCAGCGCCACCCCGGCCACCGCCAGCACCGCCGAACCGCCGACCGTCGCCAGAAGCAGATTGGTGCGCTTCATCGTGGTGTCCACCTTTCCTCGGTTGTCGCCTCTGAGGATCGGGTGAACCGGGATAGCACCGCGCTGTCCGAACGCTAAGGCCGGGTTAAGCCGTGCCGGCGTCGGTGGTGGGACCAGCTCAGAGCGCCATCCGCATGAAGACGTCGGCGCGGGCGTACGGCGGCAGTGGGATCTGGTCCGGACTGACGTGCTGGAAGCCGGCACTCTCGTAGAGATGCACGGCGTTCGCCAGTTTGGTGCTGCTGCCCAGGAACAGGGTCGTCGCGCCGAGCTGGCGGGCCCGCTCGATCGCCGCCGCGATGAGCTGACGGCCGAGGCCCTTGCCGCGCACCACCGGGGCGACAGTCATCTTCGACAGCTCGAAGACGTCGTCCGAGTAGCGGATCAGGGCGACACAGCCGACGATCTCCCCACCGTCGCGCACGATCAGCACGTCGCCACCCGGGTCGACGATGGCGGTGAACGGATCGTCGAGCGTCTTGCGGTCCGACTCCTCGACTGTGAAGTAGTGGGAGATCCATTCCAGGTTCAGCGTGCGGAAGGCCTCGGCCTCCGCGGCTGTCGTCATGGACGTGACGGTAAGCGTGCTCGGCTTCATGGTTCGATTCTCCGGCCGCCGCCATTCGAACGTCCAATATCTTGTTCGGGCTCATTCGTATCCTTGGAGTATGGATCCCGAGTTACGCCACCTGCGCTACTTCGTCGCCGTCGCCGAGGAGCTCCATTTCGGCCGGGCCGCGCTACGACTGCGGATGGCCCAGCCGCCGCTGTCGCAGCAGATCCGCCAACTCGAGGCGATGATCGGTACGCCGCTGTTCGTCCGTACCTCCCGGTCGGTGGCATTGACACCGGCCGGCGAGGCGTACCTGGATCGGTGCCGGCGGGTGCTGGCCGCCGTGGCCGACGACGTGGACGAGGCGGGCCGGATCGGGCGCGGGGAGCAGGGACGCTTCGACGTCGGGTTCGTCAGCTCGGCGATCCAGCTCGGGCTCGCCGGGCCGATCCGTCGGTTCCGCGAGCGCTACCCGGCCGTTCACCTACGCCTGCACGAGGCGTACACCGCGCACATCGTCGACCGGCTGTTGAACGCCGAGGTCGACCTCGGCGTGGTCCGGGACCCGGACGACCACGACGACCTGGTCGGCACCACGTTCGCCAGGGAAACCTTCGTCGCCGTCCTGCCGGGCGATCACCCGCAGGTGGGAGAGCCCGCGATCAACGCGGCGGTACTGCGCGACGACCCCTTCGTCTTCTTCCCACGGGTGGCCAGCGAGCGGGCCTACCAGCGCAATCTCCGGCCGTGCCTGGAAGCCGGGTACACCCCACGCATCGTCCAGGAGGCCAGCAGTTGGACGACAGTGGCGCACCTGGTCGCGGCCGGCCTCGGGGTGACGATCGCGCCCGCGAGCATCGCCGCCGTCGTGCCCGCATCGGTGGACGTGCTGCCGTTGACCGGCTCCGAGGCCACCACCGAGGTGCAGATCCTGCGCCGTCGCGACGACGACCGGATCACGTCGACGGGCTTCGGGACGCCGCCTGGCACTGCCTGACCCGGTCGGCTAACCGCGCCGATTGAGTTCCGCTTCGAGCCGCTGGACGAGCGTCTTGCGGTCCTTGCCGGCATGCTCGTTGCGCAACGCGGTCCTGAGCTGCCGCGTGTCCAGGCCACGCACGAGCTTGGTCGCCTCGGCGACCGACATCTCGGACATCCGGCCGGCCGTGGTGGCGTCCCGACGCGCCCGCTTCGCCGGCCCGGTGTTCGCGACGTACTGCTTGCCGGACCGCGATGCGGCCCGCTTCTTCGTGTCGGTCGCGCGCCGCTGGCTCTCCGACATCTCCTCCCAGGCCTTCTTGGGCAGGTAACGACTTGTCGTGCCGCCCTTGCGCGCCCGGGTGTCGCCCTCTTTCGTCTGCCACTTCTCGTTGCCCCAGCGCTGGAGCGACTTCTGCCGCTCGTCCTTTGCGCCAAGGAATCCCCCGCCGCGCTTCTTGTACTCCTGAGTGACAAGCTGCGACTTACGCGCCGACCACTGCCCCGGCCTGCCGCCCTTGTCGGAGGCCTTTACCTCTTCCTTGATCTGCTCTCTGAGCTCGGGTTTCGTATACCGCGCCATGGCTGGCAGCTACCCGGCACCGCCGCGCCTATGCCTCCCGCCGCGGCGTCGGTGGACGCAGCCGCAGCAGCACCTGCGCCCCGCCCGTCGGGCCGGCCCGCAACTCCAGGCGACCGCCGCCGGCCTGCGCGGCACGCCGGGCGATGTCCAGGCCGAGACCTGTCGACCCGGCCGCGCTGGCGCCCCGCCGAACCGCCCCGACCGGCAGGCCCGGGCCGGCGTCCGCCACGGTGAGGACCACCTCCCCCGCGTCGCGGCCGAGCTGGACGGCGAACGGCGTCCCGTCGGGGGTGTGCGCGAAGACGTTTCCGAGCAGGGCGTCCACTGCCGCCGCCAGGTCGTCGGCGGGCACCCCCACCGGCAGCGGGCCGGGCGCCAGGTCGAGGGTGACTGCCCGCCCGGTGTCCTCGGCCAGCACCGACCAGAACGCGACCCGGTCGGCGACGATCGCCGCCGCGTCCGAGGTGGCCGGCTGCGCCGTCGGCGAGTGCCGCCACCGGGCCTGCCGGATCAGCCCGCTGACCGCCCGTTCGAGGCCGTCGGCCGCGGTGGTGATCCGGGCGGCGTCGTCCGGGTCCCGCAACGACTCCGCCTCCAGCCGCAAGGCCGTCAGCGGGGTACGCAACCGGTGCGAGAGGTCGGCGACCTGTTCGCGTTCCTGCACCAGGAGCACCTGGATCCGGGTGGCGAGATGGTTGAGCGCACCGGCCACCTCGCGCAGCTCGGCCGGGCCGGCCGGAGTGACCCGGGCGTCCAGCTCGGCGTTGGCCAGCCGGTGCGACACCGCCGACAGGTCGCTGATCGGCCGGACCAGGTTCCGCGCCAGCCGGTCGGCGACGAGCAGACCGATCAGCACCAGCAGCACCCCGAGCAGGGCCAGCACCAACCAGGCCCGGGTGACGCCGGCGGTCAGCTCGTGGCGCGGCACCACGATCCGGATCACCCCGGTGCCGTCCGCCCGCCCCTGCACGGCGATGACCACCTCCCGACCGGCGGCCGACTCCCCGGTGAGGCTCTGCCCGCGCGCGGCCAGCGCCACCGCCGGCGTGCGGGGGGTCTGCGCACCGAGCACCGACCCGTCCGGCAGGAAGACACTCACCGCTCGCCCGGATTCCGCGGCGAGTTGCTCGACGGTGAGTCGGATCGTCGTCGCGTCGGCGGTGCCGACCACCGGCACCAGGCTCTGCGCGTCGGCGGTGGCCGCAACTGTGGCCCGGTCCTCCGCGACGGTGCGGACCAGCAGGGCCAGCGGCACCAGGAACGCGATGAGGGTGAGCACGCTGACGGCGGCGACGAGCAGTGCCAGCCGGGCCCTCACGGCCGCGCCGCCGGTGCCTCGAGACGCACTCCGACGCCGCGCACTGTGTGCAGGTAGCGCGGTTGCTGGGCGTTCTCCCCCAGCTTGCGGCGCAGCCAGGACAGGTGCACGTCGACGGTCTTGTCCGCGCCGCCGTACGGGATCTGCCAGACCTCGGTGAGCAGCTCACGTTTGGTCACCACCTGGCCGGGGCGGCCGGCCAGGTGGTGCAACAGGTCGAACTCGCGCGGCGTCAGCTCCACAGCAGTCCCGTCCAGGGTGACCTGTCGGGACCGGGGGTCGACGCGCAGCCCGCCGACGACGAGCGACGGGTCCGACCCGTCCGCGCCGGCGGGACCCCGCCGCAGCACCGCCCGGACGCGGGCGTCGAGCTGCGCGGCGGTGAACGGCTTCACCACGTAGTCGTCGGCCCCCGCGTCGAGCACCCGGACGATCTCCGCCTCGTCGTCGCGGGCGGTGGCCACGATGACCGGCACGGAACTGACCGCGCGCAGCATCCGCAACAACTCGCGGCCGTCCAGGTCGGGCAGACCCAGGTCGAGCACGACAAGATCGGGCCGGTCCTCCAGGGCGTCGCGGAGCCCGGCCATCGCTGTCGAGGCGGCGGCCACCGCGTGCCCACGCTCCCGCAACGCCCGGATCAGCGGGGTGCGGATCGTCAGGTCGTCCTCGATGAGCAGCAGGCGGGCCACAGCTGGCAGGCTAACCGCTACCGGCGACTGCGCGGCGCACGTTAACCCTGCCTTAGCGTCCGGATGTGCCAACGACAAGGACGGATCGGGGATAGTCAGCGGATGAGCCGTCGTTCGATTCTCGTCGCCGCCGGGTGGGTCGCCACTGTCGCCGTGGCCACCCTGATCGGGTTGGGCGCGATCCGGCTGGTCGGCGAGAGCATCACCGGCACCCCGGGCGGGGTGCGCAGCGCGACGGAGATCGAACGGGCGCTCGCCTCGCCGGAGCCGGTGCCCACCGGCACCACGGGCACCGGTACGGCCACCGCAGGCCCGCCGGGCACCGCGGCGAGCGCCAGCCCCGGGGTCCGTCGAGGGTTCGCCACCAACGGCGGCACGGCAGTGGCCGAGTGCGCCGCCGACGGCGTACGCCTCGTCTCCTGGGCGCCCGCCCAGGGCTACCGGGTTCGCGACGTGGACCGGGGACCGGACGACGACGTCGAGGTCACGTTCGCGGGGTCGACAGGCGAGTACGAGTTGAAGGTGCGCTGCATCGGCTCGGAGCCGGTGGCCGTCGCCGACGACTGACGTGACCACCGGCCCGAGCGTCGCGTTACAGGTCCACCGGCTGCTCGCGGTCCGCGTCCCGGCCGAGGGCGACCATCCGCAGGGTCTCCTCTCGGCGTTGGACGAGCAGTGCGCCGGCCAGGAAGGTCACCGGTGGGGCGAGCAGCAGCATCGCCCACTGCACCGGCACCAGCGGGATGACGTGCCCCATGTTCATTGTCGAGGTGGCCCACCCGGCGAGTGCGCTGTCGATCACCAGGGTGAGGGTCGCCACGGGCAGGAGCAGGACGACGATCCGCCGGCGCACCCCGGGGTGGAGCCTGGCGAGCGCGACCAGCATGGCCAGTGCGGCCGCCGCCAGGCCGGCGACGAAGAGCCACACGGCCAGCTCGCTGCTCGCCTCGAGGCCGTAGAAGACGTGGTAGGACACGCCCTCGTCACCGACGAAGTCGAACGCGGGACTGGTCACCCGGTTGAGCACCAGCAGCGCCACCATCGCGGCCGGCGCGAGCAGCAGCGCCACCAGCCGGCGTACGCCCAGCAGCGCGACCGCCCGGCGGCGCGGCGCCGGCACGGTGAGCGCGCCGGCCGCCACCACGGCGAGGAGGAACTGGGGCAGGGTGTCCACCACGTACGTCGGGTTGGCACCGGCCTCGGGTGCGACGAACACGCCCCAACCGAGCACCCCGGCCCAGGCCAGGCCGGCGGCCAGCCAACGCCACCCGAGCAGCGCCGCGGCGCAGACGCCCGCCCAACCGGCGACGCGCAGCCAGTCGACGAGGTCCGGGCCGCCCGGCTGGTACTCGGGCGGCAGATTCGGGGGGTGGATGAGCTGGTCGAGTGTTGCCGTGCCGGCCAGGGCGAGCAGCACGAGCCCGACCAGCAGGCCCGTCACCGCCGAAGCGTCCGACCAGGTCGACGTGGTGAGCCCCCGTGCGCCCACCCGCAGCCGAGCCCGCAGGCCTGCGCCGAGGAGATTCCGCACGTCGGCGGCGGCCGGTCGCCGCTGCCCCGGCCGCGCCTCGGCGAGCAGCACGGCCATCATCTCGTCCTCGTACACCCGGCGGTGCTCCCACGGATACACCGCCAGCAGCCGCCGGTAGCGGCGTTCCAGGTCGTCGGCGCTCACGCCGCACCCCCGTCGGCAAGCAGGCCGCCGCGGCGCAGCCGGGTGCGCGCGGCTTCGGCGTGGTGTCGCAGGCGGGACGCCTCGTCGGCGAGCCGGCGCGCGCCCACGGCGGTGAGCCGGTAGTAGCGGCGGAGTCGCGACTGGACGATCTCCTCCCGCTCGACCTCGATGAGGCCGTCGGCGCGGAGCCGGTCGAGGACCGCGTAGAGGGTGCCGGCGCGCAGCCGCACCCGGCCGTCGGAGATACGCAGCACGTCCTCGATGACCGCGTATCCGTGTTTGGGCGCCTCGGCGAGCGCGGTGAGCACCAGGAACGTCGGTTCCCGGAGCGGACTGTCAGTCATGCGAATGAGAATATACCGATGAACGGTATATGCAATGAGGTCAGGCCAGCGAGGTTCCCGACCCGGTGACGGTTAGTCTCCTTGCCGTGATCCGCACCCTCCTTGTCGCTTCCCTGCTGTTGGCCGGCTGCTCGCCCGCCGAGTCGCCCTCCCCCACGCCCAGCTCCACCACGCCCGCGGACAAGGCCGCCGCCAACGCGTGCACCCGGGTGGTCTACTCCATCGAGAAGAACAACCCGCCCATGGAGGACGTTGGCACTGCGACGCGCGCCATCGAGTCGACCGACAGCGGCATCCAGGAGGCTGGCAAGCGGCTGGGGTCGGCCGCCCAGGAAGCTGGCGACCTCTGGGTGCTGAACGACCCCACAGTCGACACGGGCCCCGCCACCGAACGGGTGGCCACCGCGCGGAAACAGCTGCTGTCGGCGTGCACCAACCTGTTCGGGGAGTACCCCTGGCCGTTCACCCGGACGCCCGCGCCGACGCCCAGCACGTGAGCGCCGGGCGTGGCCGACCCGGGGTGCCCGTGCCGGCCACGTCAGCGGCGCTGGTTCAGCTCTGGTACGCCTGCACCTCCCAGAGCGAATGGCCGTACCCGGTGCCCCGGGCGGTGCCGTAGATCCGCAGGTAACGGCCGTTGGCCCCGAGCCCGGTGTGCTCGTCCACACCACCGTCGGCGCCGGTCACCGTCTTCACTGTGGTCCAGGTGGTGCCGTCGTTCGAGGTCTGGATCTGGTACGCGCTGCTGTACGCCGCCTCCCAGTTCAGCGTGACCCGGCCGATCGCGGTGGGGCTGCCGAGGTCGACCCGGATCCACTGCGGATCGGAGAAGGTGCTCGACCAGCGGGTGGTGAGGCTGCCGTCGACCGCCTGGGCGCCGGAGACGTCGGCTCCCTCGTTGCTCGATGTCGTCGTCGGCTTGTTGAGCAGCAGGTTGCCGCCGGTCGAGCCGCCGGCGCTCCCGTACACCTCGAATTCATAGAGCGAGTAGCCCCACGCAGTGCCGCGGGCGGTGCCGAGGAGCCGGACGTACCGGCCGGAGCCGGTGAGGCCGGTCAGGTCGTCCACCCCGCCGTCGCCGCCGGTCACCGTGCGGACAGTGGTGAAGGTGACCCCGTCCGTCGAGGTCTGGATCTGGTACCCGCTGCCGTACGCCGCCTCCCAGGTCAGCTTGACCCGGCTGAGCGAGTGCGTGCCACCGAGGTCCACGTCGATCCACTGCGGGTCGCTGAAGGCGCTGCCCCATCGGGTGTCGGCCACCCCGTCGAACGCGTTCGCCGCGCCGTACGCACCTTCGAAGCTGGACGCCCGTGCCGGTTTGCCCCGGGCCAGGTTGGTCCCCGGCTCGGGGTCCGGGTCCGGTCCGGGGCCACCCGGGCTGGTGGAGAGGGTGAACTCGTCGATGTCGAACCACGGGCCGGTGCCCTTGAAGACCAGGAACAGGGTCCGGGTGCCGGTCGGGGCGGTGACCCCGCCGGTGACGGTGGCGAAATTGGCGTACCCACCGGTGGGCACCACGGTGGCCGAGCCGACCAGCGGCCCGGTCGGCGAGTCGACCCGCAACTCCAGCGTGCCGCCCCCGCCGGCCGGGGCGCCGACCCGGGCGCTGAACGACTGGACGCCGGTCAGGTGGTACGGGCGGAACGAGATCCAGTCGTTGTTGTCGATGTAACCGACCGCCGCGCCGCCGTGCCCGGCCGCCCCGGAGACGATCTGCACGCCGGACGAGTCACCGAAGTGCTCGGCCTGCCGGACCCGGGGTTGCAGCACCGCCTGGGTGTGCGTGGTCAGCGCCGGTTGGCCGCCCCCGCCCAGGTCGGTGTACTCGGCGTCGATGACGCCGAAGATGTTCGCCGCCGTGTCGTGCTCACCGTCGGCGGTGGTCTGGATGACCCCGGTGCAGCCCTGCGCGCTGCCGAGCTGGTGGCCGTGCGAGTCGTGGCCGAGGACGTAGTTCACCTTCACGCGGGCACAGTTGACAGTACCGTCCTGGGCGTCGGTGACAGTGACGCTGAACGGCACCGCGTCCCCGAAGGAGAACGTCTGCCCGTTCAACGGGGTGTTCACGGTGACCACCGGGGCGCTGTTGCCGACCGTGACGACCACGCTCGCGGTGGCCGTCTTGCCGGTGGTGTCGCGGACCGTCAGCGTCGGGCTGCGGGTCCCGTTCGTGGTGTAGGTGAAGCTCGGGTTCGCCGCCGTCGAGTCGGTGCTGCCGTTGTTGTCGAAGTCCCAGGCGTAGCTGAACGGGTCACCGTCCGGGTCGAGCGTGCCGGCCGAGGAGAAGGCGACAGTCAGCGGCGCGGTGCCGCTGGTCGGGGTGGCCGACACCTTCGCGATCGGCGCTCTGCCCTCGCGGGCGTACTCGATGCGGTAGAGCGCCGAGTTGGCGTCGCCGTTGAACCAGCCGGTGCCGTAGTCGAGCACGTAGAGCGCGCCGTCCGGCCCGAACTCCATGTCCATGACCTGGGTGCCGGTCCACGGGAACGGGTTGATCTTCAGCGGTTGGCCGGACGCGTCGAGCTTGATGTTCTTGATCCAGCGACGGCCGAACTCACCGGCGAAGTAGGTCCCGTCGTAGTACTCGGGGAACGCCACAGGCGAGGTGTTGTTCGGGTCGTACCGGTAGACCGGGCCGCCCATCGGCGACAGGCCGCCGCCGGTGAACTCCGGCGGCGAGCCGGAACCGCCGTACGGCAGCCACGCCGGGATGGCCGGCGGTAGCTGGGTGATGCCCGTGTTGTTCGGCGAGTTGTTCACCGGCCCGCCCGCGCAGTCGAACTTCGGCCCGGACGGCCCGGACGGGAAGGTGTAGTCGTTGTAGGCGTCGTTGCGGGCGGTGCAGTACGGCCAGCCGTAGAAACCGGGCCGGTCGATCCGGGCGAACTCCACGTTGCCCGCCGGTCCCCGATTCGGGTCGGCGGTGCCCGCGTCCGGGCCGTAGTCGCCCAGGTAGACGATGCCGGTGGCCTTGTCCACGCTCATTCGGAACGGGTTGCGAAAGCCCATCGCGTAGACCTCCGGGCGGGTCCGCGCGGTGCCCGGGGCGAACATGTTGCCGGCCGGGATGGTGTAGCCACCGGCCGCGCTCGGCTTGATCCGGAGCACCTTTCCCCGCAGGTCGTTGCTGTTCGCCGAGGTGCGCTGGGCGTCGGAGGCCGGGTTGCGGCCGGCCCGCTCGTCGATCGGGGTGAAGCCGGCCGAGTCGAACGGGTTGGTGTCGTCCCCTGTGGACAGGTAGAGGTTGCCGGCGGCGTCGAAGTCCATGTCGCCACCGACGTGGCAGCACATACCCCGACTTGTCGGCACGGTGAGGATCAGCGTCTCGCTGGCCAGGTTGATGGTGTTGTCCGCGTTCACTGTGAACCGGGCCAGCCGGCTGACGCCGTCCCAGACGGCGAAGTCGGCAGGGGTGCCGGTGGCCGGTGCACCGCCACCGGGGGTGTTGAGGGGTGGGGCGTAGTAGGCGTACACCCAGCGGTTGGTGGCGAAGTTCGGGTCGGCCTTGATGCCCTGCAGGCCCTCCTCGTCGCCTGTGTAGACCGGCAGGGTGGCGGCGACCTTGGTGTTGCCGGCGGCGTCGGTGTGCCGGATCACGCCGTTGCGCGAGGTGTGCAGCACGCCCCGGTCGGGCAGGACGGTGAGGCTCATCGGTTCGCCGGTCTCGGCCGCACCCCTGGCCAGCTCGACCTGTTGGAAGTTGCTGCTGACGGTGGGGCCGCAGTCGGCGTCGACCGCCCCGGCGGCGGTCCGGATGCCGCCGAGCAGGTGCTGGCGGAAGTTCGCTTCGGTGTACGAGGCGTCGGTGTGGCCCAGCCCGGTGTACCAGGCGCGACCGCCGGAGTAGTTCTGGCACCAGGAGATCGGGTGGTCGGCGCCCATGCTGCCGCCGGTGTAGGTGCTCTCGTCCAGGGTGGCCAGCACGTGCGCGCTGCCCCGCGGGTTGGTGCGGTAGTTGTACAGCTCGTCGAACCGACTCCACCGCTGCGGCAACGTCGCGGTGGACGGGTGCACCTGGTCGGCGACCTTGACGGTGACGGTCTGCTCGGCCGGGTGCGAGGCGAAGTACGCCCCGACCAACCCGCCGTACCACTGCCAGTCGTACTCGGTGTCCGAGGCGGCGTGCACCCCCACGTAGCCGCCGCCGCCGGTGATGTAGCGCTCGAACGCGGCCTGCTGCGCGGTGTTGAGCACGTCGCCGGTGGTGGACAGCCAGATCACCGCGGCGAACCGGTCGAGGTTGGCGTCGCTGAACTGGGCCGCGTCCTCGGTCGCCTCGACGGTGAAACCGTTGGCGGCACCGAGCTGCTGGATGGCGGTGATGCCCGCGGCGATGGATCCGTGCCGGAATCCGGCGGTCTTGCTGAAGACCAGCACGGTGAAGGGTGCGGCGCTGGCGGTGGGTGCGGCGGCGACGATGCCGCCCGCCACCAGAAGCGCGCTCAGCGCGCCGCCGAGCCACGCTCTCAGGGATCTGCGCACGGTTGTCCTTTCGTGGTGCGAGGACGGCGTGCGCCGATCACGCCTGGCGAGGGAGCGATGTGTGTGGATGCATCGTGGCGTCCGGACCACCGGCGCGTCAAGCCTCTTCCGCGATCCGTGAGAGCGTTATCTCCGCAGGTCAGGGACAACCGTGTCGAGCATGATCGAATAACGGTTCTCGGGCTGCGGTAGCGACCGGCGAGCCTGCTGCGCCGGACCGCCGTCAGCTCAGCGGCCGCCCGCCACCAGCTCGGCGATCATCCCCTCGCAGCTGCGGACGACCACCTGGGCCCCGCGCCGCTGCGCCAGCGGCAGCAACGGGTCCTCGGCCCGGTCCCGCCACCGCCACTGCGCGTCGGTGGCAACCTCCCAGAGCCGCTGCACCGTCGCCTCGTGCTCGACACCGAGCCGGGCCGCGAGGCCCACCCCGTCACCCCCGACGAGCCGCTGCGCCTCGGCGGCCAGCTCCGCGTCGAAGCCGAGCCGGGCGTTGCGCAGCGCGACAAGCAGGCGCAGCTCGCGGAACTCGTGCGCACCCGCGAGGATCCGTTCGAGTGCGCCGGTCAGCTCCGCGGCACCCGGGATGGGCTCGGTCCGCAGCAGCGTCTCGACCGCCGCCAGCGCGGACCGGGCCTTGAGGGCGTCACCGCGGTCGATGAAACAGCGGGTCACCGACTCCCGCAGCTCGGTCAGACCGCTGCGCCGAATGAGTTCCGCCGAGAGTTTCACCCGACTGTCGAAACCACTGCGCACCAGGGTGCTCGCCAGCCGGACGCCGAAGATCCCGAACCGATCCAGCAACGCGGCCCGTACCTCGGTCTCCAGCCGTACCGGCAGCTCACCATTGAGGAACCGGTCGGCGGAGATCAGGTGGGCGTCCAGCTCGGCCCGCGGCACCTGGGCGATGGTGGCAAGCGCGGCGAAATCCGACTCACCGAGCATCCGGCCCGCCAGGCCGAGCATCCCACTGCACGCCACCACGTTCACGCTCAGCGCGTTCACCCGCGGGTCGCGGTGGTGCCGCCGAGCGAGCTGCCGGGCGGTGAGCAGGCCGTCGATCCGGCCTCCGCCGATCTCGTCCGCCCGGGACAAGACCATGATCACATTGACCGGGGCGGCCTGCCCGACCACGCTGTCCCGGCCGGACTCCAGCACCCGCAGATCACTGTCGCGGGCGTCGCGGGTCAGGTACAACACCGCGTCCGAGTCCCGTAACACCCGCTCCAGCACCGGCCCCCGGTCCGGCTCGGCGGCGCCGGTGACCGCCGGGGTGTCGATGAGCGTGACCTGCCGCAGCGCCCGCGTCGGCCACCGCACCACGATGTCGCGCACGTCGCCCGCGCCCCAGCCGAGATCCACCCGCAGGCCGGTCGCCGACTTGACCACTGCCAACTCCTGCGGAGGCTGACCGGCCGGATAGGCGGTCGCGCTCGGCTCGGCGCCGTCCTCGTACCAGGTGAACGCCCCGTCCGCCCGCTCGACCGGCGCGACCTCCTCGCCCATCAGGGCGTTGAGCACCGTCGACTTGCCGGAACGCCAGGGCCCGACGATCGCGATCCGCAGCGGTTGTTCCAGTCGGGCGACCTGGTGCCGCAACTGCCCCACGGCCCGTGGATGGCCCTGGTAGAGGTCGATGGCCTGGTGCAACAACCCCCAGGCCGCCTCGTCCAGGCGCAGACCCACGGTCATGCCTGCGGCTCCAACCGCAGCGGGGCGGACTGGGCGCCGGTCAACTGCTGCGCCTGCTCGTAGAGCGCCGCCAACCGGGTCATCTTCAGCCGGATCTCGCGGTGCCGCTGCTCGCGCAGCGACGCATCCGTCTCGGCCTCCTGCTTGGCGCTTCGGAACGACTGGACGATCGCCTCCTGAAGCTCCTCGGTCAGCCCCGTGAAGTGGTCCCGCAGCATCCGCTGCACCTGCCGGGTGGTGTCCCGACAGTCGCGGATCATCCGGACGAAGAAGTCGTCGACATGCCGCTGGATGGCCGTCTTGACTGTCGCCTGCCGGCGACGGAGCAACTGCTTGCTCTCGTCGCGGATGCTCTTGCCGCCGAACAGGGCCCCGATGCCGACCGAGACCGGGTTGATCATCGGCATGCCGGCCAGGGTGGTCGCCAGACCAAACATCAGCATCCCGCCGTACGAGCCCTTCATGCCGGTGAACAGCTTCTGGCCCGGGGTGAACCTGTCGATCGTCGGCATCTGCAACTCCGGCAGCCGCTGCCCGATGTCCTCCGGCATCGTCATCGACCAGGGCGGCAGCACGTCGTAGCCGTACCTGTTGAAGTTGGCGGCCACCCGGCGGGCGATCCAGTCGCAGCGCTGGATCAGCCACTCGTGGTTGGCCTCCGCCGCCTCCACCAGGCTCCGCTCCAGCCAGTCCTGGAAGGTGTCCCAGGCGACCAACGGGTCGGCAGTGTCGAACGCCTCGTCGACAGTGCGCAGGATCTCCCGGGTCCGGTCACGCAGGTCGTACTCGATGTCGGAGAGCAGATCGCCGATCTCGTCGCTGAGGGTGTTCTGCCAGCGGGTGGAGCACCGGCGTAGCTCGTCGACCTCCCGCTGCGCCGCGTGCAACCGGGAGATCGGCCCGGACTGCTCCTCGGCCTCCCGGGTCGCCAACTCGGCGCGCAGCGGGGCGGCCAACTGCTCCACCACCGTCCGGGCCACCGTCTGCACCGAGGCCCGGGCCAGTCGGTCGGCCTTGCCGGCCAGGTCCCGCTGAAGTCGGGCGATCAGCTCGGGAAAGCCGGACTCGGTGTTGAGCCCCCGGTCGTCGGCGCCTGCGGCGCGCAGTCGCAACGCCGCCGAGACCGGGATCAGCGTCGCCGCGATGCCTGCCTCGGCCAGGTGCTGCCGGTTGCGGTCGGCCACCGCGCGCCAATCCGCCACCAGGTCGGTCTTGCTCTGCACCACCACCACGTTGGGATGTGCCCGCATGACGTGCAGCAGCATGTTCAGCTCGGCGACCGACAGGTCCCGGGTGGAGTCGGAGACCAGCAGCACGGTGTCCGCACGGGCGGGCGCGGCGACCGAGGCGGCACCGCCGATGTCGCCGACCTCGTCGGCACCGGGAGTGTCCACAAGCACCAGTCCGGCACCGAGCAGTGCGCGGGGCACACCGATCTCGACGTACGCCGGGCCGCCACCCGGTCGGCGTCCGACCAGGCCGGCCACGCTCTCCCCGACCTGGTTCAGCGCCACCGGGGTCCGCTCGACCGCCACCGTTACGGCGGCGCCGCCCCGGGCGGACGGCGGAGCCTGGGCGACCGCGACGCTCGGGGCCTCGGCGTGCTGCACCACTGTCGGTAGGACAGTCGTACGGCCGTCACCCACCGGACAGGCCGGCGCGTTGATGATCGCGTTGATCAGCTGACTCTTGCCCTGGTTCGGCTCACCGATGACCAGGACGCGCAGCGTCGGATCCAGCAGTTGGGCACGCTTCTGCCGGACCGTCTGAAGCAGGTCACCACGACTGTGTGCACTGCACGTGCGGGCGATGTCGTCCAGCACGTCCAACCAGATCCCGGCCATCACCGCACCAAGTGTGCTGATTTCGGCTCAATTATCAAGAGGCAGCGGAGAGGGCCGGATCGCCCGAGGCGATCCGGCCCTCCGCTCCGCCCGGAGATCCGGGTCAGAGCAGGCCGCCGGTGATACCCAGCAGCCCGTGATCGGACGAGGCGTGCGAGTCGCCGCCGAGCACACCATCGGTGACCCCGCCGGTCACGTCACCGACAGTGCCGGTGACACCGGGGAGGAGGCTGTCCACCTGGTGCGTCACGCCGTCCACAGTCGACGGCACGTCGAGCGGTGGGACCACACCGCCGACGACACCGCCGCCGTGCCCGAGGCCCAGCCCGCCGAGGGTGTCGTCGACACCCAGGGAGCTGACGACCCCGCCGAGCTGACCGTAGGCGCCGGAGAGGACACCATCGGTCAGGTCGCCGCCGATCAGATTCGGGTCGGTGCCACCGAGGTCACCGACGGTGCCGGTGACCTCACCGAGCACCGGGTCGGCGACCGCGTCCACCGGCTGCACCACGTCCGCGTCGAGGGTGTAGGCCACGTCGGAGACGCCGGCGAAGTCGGCGTCCAGGCCGGACGGACCGACGCCCAGGCCGATGCCGGGCAGCACCGTCACCCCGGCACCGGCCGTCGACGGGGCGACCGCGATGGCACCGAGCACGCCGGCCTTGACGTCCACGCCGGTCGGCGAACTCGTGACGCTGATCTGCTGCGCCACGCTCTGCAACTGACCCACCACATCGGTGCTGTCGGTGAGCAGCGGCTCCAGGTCGAGCTGCCCGACCGGTGCGGCCAACGGCGCCAGACCCGCCCCCGGCGCGTAGTCGACGACAAGCGGCACGACGTCCTGCACGTCCGCCGCGGTGATGTCGGTGAGCCCCGCCCCCCGCAGCGCACCCTCGGGGTCGAGGTCGAATGCCGACCGCGCGTCGGGGTTCGTCAGCAGGTCGAGCACGAAGTCGTGGAGGGTCTGGTGCGAGTCCATGTGCCGGTTCTCCTCGGAAGTGGCGGCGCCGGGTGTCATACGTCGACAGTGACGCTATTGCCCGGGTCCGACCCGGGCATCGGGGCTCAGCCCGCAACCAGCCCGGTTGAACCGGGGGCACCACGACCTCGTACGTTAGGGGGACAGGGGGAAACCGTCCCGGCGAGATTAGGGTCCCGACCAGGGGCTGATCTCTGGTACGAACGTAGGAGCCCGCGGGGTTCGCCCGGGGTGGGTCGTCGGCAGCACCGACACCATCGCCACCGGCCGGCCAACTCACGGGGGGAGAAGAGACGATGCCGTACGTCCTCGGGATAGACATCGGGAGCACCAACACGGCCGCCGCGGTAACCCGGCGCACCGGCACGACGTGGACGCGTCCCGAGCCCGTCCCGCTGCACGTCGGCTCCCCTGTCGTACCGTCGGTGCTGTGCCTGGCGGAGGACGGCTCGCTGCACGTCGGCGAGCCGCCCACCGACGACGGCAGCCGCACCACCCGGGACTTCGTCCACCGGATCGGCGACGACGTGCCCCTGCTGCTCGGCGGCGAGGCCTGCACCCCGCAGACACTGACCGCGGAACTCGCGGCGTGGGTGGTCGAGCGGGTGCACGCCCTGGAGGGCGGCCCGGCCGAGGCGGTCGTGCTCAGCCATCCGGCGGGGTGGCGTCCGTACCGGCGGGAGGTGCTGCACCGGGCACTGTCGCACTTCGGCCTGCGGCACGTGACGCTGCTCCCGCGCACTGTCACGGCGGCCGAGAGCCACGCGGCCCGTGGCTTCCCGGGCACCACCGCCGCCGTCTACGCCCTGGGGGGCAACAGCTTCGAGGCCGCGCTGGTGCGTCGCACGCCGCGCGGCACCTACGAGACGTTCGGCACGCCCCAGGGTCTGGACTCGGTGGGCGGGGTCGACTTCGACGAGGCGCTGGCCGGACACACCCGGACGGTGCTGGCCCGGGAGCTGGCCAGCACCGCACGCCGCGGCACCCAGGCCGCGCTGCGCGGGCTGCGCGGGGAGTGTGACAGGGCCAAGCGGGCGCTGACCGTCGACCTGACGGCCGACGTGGTGCTGACCCTGCCGAGCGGCCCAGCCCGGATACCGGTGACCCGGGCGCAGTTCGAACACATGATCCGCCCGATCGTGCAGACCACAGTCGAGCTTCTGCTGCGGGTGGTACGAAGCGCCGACCTGACGTCGACGCAGCTCGACGGGGTCCTGCTGGCGGGCGGCTCGGCCCGCGTACCGCTCGTCATCGAGCTGATCAGCGCGGCCCTCCCGGTGCCCGTCGAGGTCGAACCGGACTCGCAGCTGACCGCCGCCACCGGAGCGGCGCTGGCCGCCGCCCAGGTGGTGTCGCCCCGCCCTCGCCCGCCGGCACCGGCACGCGACCCGGTGCGCAGCGCCGGGCGGGCCACCATCCCGGCACCGCACCACCCCCACCACGACACCGTTCCGGGCGATCCGCCACCGCGGCCGCCGGTCCGGGTCCTCCCACTTGACCTGCCGAAGCCGTCCCGCCTGGCGCTGGCCCGCAGCCGGGGACGCGAAGGATGACCCCAATGATCATGAATGACCTCGCCGCACCGGGGCTGACCCTGGACCGGGGGCCACAGACCCTGCTGGACACCGTCGCCCAGGACCCGACCGGCCCCCTTGCCGTCGGCATCGCCGGCCCCGGCGGCCACGGCAAGACCGCCCTCCTCGCCGAGCTGGCGCGGGCCCACCAGCGGGCCGGGATCACCGTCCGCACGACCACCCCGGAGCCCGACGACCCGGTCGGCCCCGACACGCTCGTGCTTGTCGACGACGCGCACCTGCTCGACGACGCACGGATCGAGGTGCTGCTGCGTCTGCACGGCACCCGCCGGCACCGCCTGGTGGTCGCCCACCGCCCGTGGCCCCGGTCGGCGGCGCTCAGCGAGCTTGTCGACTCCCTCCGGCGCGACGGGCAGGCGGTGCTGCTCACCCCGTTCACCAGGGAACAGACCGCCAGCTACCTCGCCGCCACTCCGGAGCTGGGCCGCCGCGACGACCTTGTGGACTTCGTCCACACGCAGACCTCGGGCGTACCCCGGGATGTCGAACGGCTGGCCCGCGGCCTGGCCGGCGCGGAGACCCCGACCGGCCCGGTGGCCAGCCCGCCCCGGTCCGCCGTCGCGGAGTTCGGGCCCGACCTGGACGTGCAGCCCGCCGCCGTACGCCGGCTGCTGCTCGCGGTCGCGGCCGGTGGCCCGCTGCCGGCGAACATGCTCGCCGCGTTGCTGGGCGTGGACCCGTCGGCAGTCGACGAACTGATCGCCACGACGCGGGCGGCCGGGCTGCTCGGCGCCGACGGCCGGCTCGCGCCGATCGTCCGGCAGGCGGTCACGACGCTCAGCCCCACCACCGACCGGACCGCGGTGTGGCGCCGGCTCACCGAGTTGCAGCTCGCTCGCGGTGCCGCGGTGCTGCCGCTGGTCCGTTCGCTGCTCGCGGCCGGCGCGCTCGGCGACTGCCCGGCCTCGACGCTGGCCGCAGCGGCCGGCGAGGCCCTGACCGACGAGCCGGCGTTCGCCGCCGAGTTGTTCGCCGCCGCCACCGCGGCCGGGCAGCCGGCCAGCGCGCAGCAGGCACTCGCCGCCGCGCTCGCCGGCAACCTCGACGACGCCCTGCGACTGGCCGATCGGCTGCTGGCCACCGCCGCCCCGCCCGAGCGTTCCGAGGCGGCAGTCGTGGCGGCGACAGCCCTGGCGCACCGTGGCCACGTCGGCCGCAGCGTGGAGCTGTACCGGTGGTCGGGCACCGCCTCGGCGCTCGCCTTCGCCACCGTCGGAGGGCTCGCCACCGGAGACCTGGCCGCCACCGCCGACCCACCGGCGGGTGACCCGCCCGGCGAACCGCCGACCCTGCACGCCAGCGCCGCCCGGCTGATGGCCACCGGGGTACGCGAGAGCGTCAGCGGCCCGCCGACCGCCGCACTCTCGGCGCTCGTACAGGCCGCCGCGCTGCTCGAACCGGACGGCCGGGCGGCCCTGCTCCCGGACAGCCCGGCGGCGCTCGCCGCGCTTACCGCCGTGCACTGTGGTGAGCTGGAGATCGCCGAGCAGGTGCTGCACCGTGCCCTGGACGCCGGTGTCGGTGGTCCGCTGATGGCCCGGCGCCACCGGCTGTTGCAGGCGTGGATCCTGATGGTCCGGGGTGAGACGCGCGCCGCCACCGAGCAGCTCGCCGCGGTGACGCTCGACGGGCGGCAGTTGGAGTCACGCGACCTGCTCTTCGCCGCCGCGATCCGGATGGGCATCGCCCGCCGCACGAGCGACCTTGCGGCACTCAAGCGCGGCTGGGGGCAGTCGCTGGAGGCGGTGGTCCGGCACCCCGTCGACCTGTTCACGCTCCTGCCGCTGGGTGAGCTGGCCATCGCGGGTGCGCGCCTCGGTGACCTGGCCCGACTCGAACCGTACCTGCGGGAGGCGTACGCGTTGCTCGGCCGGCTCGGCGACCCGCCACTGTGGAGCGTGCCGCTGCGCTGGAGTGGCCTGCACGCCGCGATCCTCACCGGGGCGCCGGCCGTCGCCGACGAACACGTCGCGGCCCTGCTGGCCGCGGCTGAGCACAGCCGGTACGCCGCGGTGATCGCCGCCGCCGCGGAGTGCTGGGTGGAGGTGCTCAGGGGTGTCGTCGACCCGGCCCGGGTGGAGGCTGCCGCCCGGGCGCTGCACGACACCGGACTGCGCTGGGACGGTGCCCGCCTGGCCGGTCAGGCCGCCATCCGCACCGCGGACCGGCGGGCGATGACCACCCTGCTTGAGTGCGCGCGGGCCCTCCAGGGGCGACCGCCCGGCGGCCACGGAGAGCCGGCGACGACGCGCACCACCGAGCGCGCCACCCGCGTCGCCGACCCCGCCCAGCAGGGGCTCAGCGACCGTGAGTACGAGGTTGCCGAGCTGGTGCTCGCCGGGTTGACCTACCGCGAGATCGGCGACCGGCTGTTCATCTCGGCGAAGACCGTGGAACACCACGTGGCGCGGATGCGCAACCGGCTGAACTGCGCCAACCGCACCGAGCTGCTGGCTCTGCTGCGCACCGTCGTCGCCGACCGGGCCAGCGACACGGCCGGGCAGCCGTGGCCGCAGCGGGCGACCCGGTGAGGGGTCCACGCCGGGTCCGTCGCCGCGAGCGGGGCGGCGCGTGACGCCCAGCGAGGTCCGGCTTCTCCGGACCAGGCTTGTCGTGCTCACCGTCGTCCTTGTCACGTTCTGGTCGTACGCGGCCTACCTGACCAGCCAGGACGCCCTCGACCTGCTGCGCGTGCGGGCCCTGGCGGACACCCTTGGCCAGCCCATCGACCGGCTGATCCTGAGCCTGCAGGCCGAGCGCCGGGCCAGCGCCGAGACGCTCGCCGGAGCCGGGCCGACGGCGACCGCGCTGGTCGGGCCGCGGGAGGTGACCGACCGGGCCGCCGGCGAGCTGCGCCGGTTCGCGGCGGGCCGCGACATCCGGTTGCTCACCGCCGGCGAGGTGCGCGACCGGGCCGACGAACTGATCCGCCGGCTCGACGGCCTGAGCACCATCCGGTCCCAGGTGGACGCCGGGCAACTCGACAGGGCCGCCGCGGCCGACAGGTACGACCAGGTCGTCGACGTCGCCTTCCGGGTGTACGGCCCGGAGTGGGGCGCGTACGAGAGCAGGTTGGCCGCCGACAGTCGGGCGGTGATCGCGCTGGCTGGTGCCCGGGAGCTGCTCGCCCGGGAGGACACCCTGGTCAGCGCGGCCCTGGCCGCCCAGCGACTCGACCCGGACGACCGACGCCGGCTTACCGAGCTCGTCGACAACCAGCGGTTCGCCCGGACGGCGGCGGCGGCCGGGCTGCCCGCCGACGGGCCGGACGAGTACCAGCGGATCGCGAGCGGCCCGCAGTTCGCCGGGCTGATCGCCCTGGAGGACAGGCTGGTGCGGGCGGACACCGCCAACGCCCTGGCCGGGACCACCAGGGCCGGCTGGCGGGCCGCGGCGGACACCGCCCTCGGCGCGCTACAGACCCTGGTGACCAGCACCGCCCGCAGCAGCGTCGAACGGGCCACGCCGGGTGCCGCCGTGGTCGTCGCCCGCACCGGCGCCGTGGTGGGGCTGGGCCTCATCGTCGTGCTCGTGCTCCTGCTGAACTGGGCGAGCACCGTCCGACGGCTGACCGCCGAGCTGACCCGGCCGGTCGTCGACGCG
Organism: Micromonospora sp. NPDC049044; assembly: GCF_040649215.1. Lineage (NCBI taxonomy): Bacteria > Bacillati > Actinomycetota > Actinomycetes > Micromonosporales > Micromonosporaceae > Micromonospora > Micromonospora sp. NPDC049044. The sequence goes on from NZ_JBEZFA010000001.1 coordinate 60,178, forward strand.
CCGGTCCCGGCCCCGGACGCGGGGGCAGAGCCGGCCGGCCCCGACCGGGAGGTGGGGGCAGAGCCGGACGGCCCCGACCGGGAGGTGGGGGCAGAGCCGGACGGCCCCGACCGGGAGCTGTTCCTGCGGGTCACGCGCCGCAACCAGAGCCTGCTGCGCGATCAGCTCGATCTGCTGGACGGGATGCAGCGCCGGGAGCGGTCCGCCGAGGAGAGCAGCGAGCTGTTCCAGCTCGACCACCTGGCCACCCGGGTCCGCCGCAACGTGGAGAAGCTGATCGCCCTCGCCGGGGCCAGGCCGGCCCGCCGCTGGCGGCGCTCGGTGCCGCTGCTCGACGTCGCCCGCGGTGCCGTCGCCGAGGTGCCGGACTACCACCGGGTCCTGATCGCGCCGCACTGGCCGTGGTCGCTCGCCGGCCCGGCCGTCACCGACGTCGTCCACCTGCTGGCGGAGTTGATCGAGAACGCGCTCGCCTGCTCCCCGGCGGACACCACGGTCCGGGTCAGCGGTGAGCCCCGCGCGCAGGGGTGCGCCGTCCTGGTCGTCGACGACGGGCCCGGCCTGGACGCCGCCGCGCTTGCCGACGCGAACGACCTGCTCGCCAGACCGCCGGCGGCTGCACCCGATGGCCCCACCGGCCTGTACACAGTCGCCGTACTGGCCCACCGATGTGGCGCCCACGTCTCGCTGCGTCCGAGCCGGCGCGGTGGGACGGCGGCGGTAGTGCTGCTGCCGGCCCACCTGGTTCCGGTGCCCGACACCGACCGCCGGCCCTCCGCCGCGCCACCCACCCCGTACCCGCCGGCGCAGCAGAGCATCAGCCGGCCCGCCCCGAGCGGCGACGGCGCGTTGCCGACGCGGGTCCGTCAGACCGGGCCAACCGGCCCCGAACCCGGCAGGACCGGACTCGACACTGTCGAGATACCGGTCGCCAGAGCAGCGAGGAGACACCCATGACCTCCGCAGTGGTCACCGACGACGGCCTGACCGGTGCCCTGGACCGCCTGGTCGACCGAGTGCACGGCGCGGAGTTCGCCGTCGTACTCTCCCCGGACGGGTTGCCCCTCGGCGGTTCCCGGCAGGTGGAGACGAAGCTCACCGAGCAGATCTCCGGCGTCGTCGCCGGCCTGATCGCGCTGGGCCTGGCGGCCACCCGGACCTGCGACGCGGGCGGTCTGCGACAGGTGGTGGTGCAGATGGCCCGGGCCTTCCTGTTCGTCGCCACCATCCCGAACGGGACCATCCTCACCGTGCGGATCGCCGGCGACGACGTCAAGGTGGGCGACATGGCGTACGAGGTGGCGCTCTTCGTGGGGCAGGCCGAACGGCACCTGCCGATCACGCTGGGGCCGGCCTCCGCCGCGACGATCGGGGACACCGGTGCACAGCAGCGGCACCGCTGACGAGGCGTGGTACGACGACGACGCGGGCCCGGTCGCCCGGCCGTACACGATGACCGGCGGGCGTACCACTCCCGCCCGAGGTCAGTTCGACCTGATCACCCTTGTCGTCGCCCGGCGGTCGGCCACGCCGCCCACCCCGCTCTTCCCCGAACAGGCGCGGATCGTCGAGCTGTGCCACCATCCAGTGTCGGTCGCCGAGGTCGGCGCCGAGCTGGACCTCCCGCTGGGGACCGTCCGGGTGCTGCTCGGTGACCTGCTCGCGGCCGGACTGATCGAGACGCACGACCCACCGATGCTGTCGGATCTGCCGACCGAGGATCTGCTTGAGGCGATCCTCGTCGGGCTCCGCGCTCTGTGACCGGGCCGGGGGCAGCCGCGACCCGCACGCAGCGCGGGCGGGCATCCGGCGACGAACCGAAGGGGAGACAGGCAGTGCCGGCGACACCACCCCAGCCACGCCGTACCGTGGCGATCATCCTGCTGGACCGGATCGTGGCGCTCGCCACGGCTGCCCGCCGGGTGCTCACCGGTCGGGCCGGCGTCTCGCGGCTCACCTGGGTGGCCGTTGTCGCGGTGCTCGGGGTGCTGGTAGCGACAGTTGTCCTCGTCGCCGGGGTGCTGCGTACGCCGGAGAAGCTGGCACCGGTGACGCTCGACCCGCCACTGTCGGTGGATCAGGTGGGCACACCGCCGGCCGGCACTTCCCGGGCACAGGCACGACCGGCGGCCACCAACCCGCCGCCGGCCGCTCCCCCGCCAGCCGCCTCGGTCACCGCTGTCGCACCGACAGTCAGTGCCACGACCGGGCCCACGGCGACGGGTTCGCCCGCCGTGGCCACACCGGCCGCCCTGCTCGCCGACTTCACCATCGAGGACACCGCGCTGCTCAGTTACGACGCGGCCGTGACGATCACCAACCCGGGACAGCTGCCGTCACCACAGTGGACGTTGGTGCTCACATTCCCCCGGGAGACGCTGCGGGTAAGCGCGGTCGAGGGCGCGCGGGTCAGCCACGACGGCGCGGTGTGGACGTTCGTGCCGGACGGCAGCACCGGCCCGGTGCCCGGCAGCGCGTCGGTCCGGGTGACGTTCCGGGTCAACGGCGCACCCGCCGGCGCCGCCCCCGAGTCGTGCGTCATCGACGGCGCCGCCTGCACCGGCCTGCCGAACTGAGCTGATCCTCAGCGGACGGTGGTGACCGGCTCGGGCCGGTCTGCCTGCTGCCGCAGGGCCGGCAGCGCCGGTGCGAGGGCCACGAGCATGGCCAGGCCGGCGACGGGTAGCAGGTCGAGAGTGACGACCGGCAGGAGGATGCCGGCCAGCAGGAGCGGCGCGCTCCACCACGGCAGCCGCCGTTTCGCGGCGAGCATGCCGGCGAGGATGACCAGGCCGAGGAAGAAGAGCTGGGGTACGACGTCGTAGAAGGCCACCTCGACGCCGGGGATGTCCTTGAAGTCCGCGCCGAGCGCCGACATCTCCGCCCGGTCCGCGGCCAGGAGGCCCTCCACGATGTCCGCGCCGAACTGCACGACCGTCGCGGCGAGCCCCACCATCGTGAGGGTCACCACCCCGGTGCGCCACGGGCTGCGGGGCAGGAGACGGGACAGCGCCAGCACCCCCGGGACGAAGCACACCATGCCGGCGAGCGCGACCAGATGCGCCGCCTGCCAGTCGAACCCGGGGCCGTACAGACCGTCGGACCTACCCCACAGGCGGACCAGGCCGTAGGCGGCGATACCGACCGGTCCGGCGATCACGTAGAGCGCAGCACGTTTCATGCAGGTCATCATCTGGTCGTCGGCGCCCCGTCGACCTCCGGGAAGATCCCTCGACGAGCCCTGGGTTCCGGGTCAGGTTTTCCACCGAGCGGACCCTCGGTGCCGACGCGCTGACCGGTCAGAGCGTCCCTCAGGCGGGCCAGATCGGTCGGGCGGCGGCGAGCGCGGCCTCCTGGTACGGCGTCCGTGGCGAGTCGGCGGCGGTGACCGCCACCGGCCACTTCTGGCGCAGCTCGACCCAGAGTGTCGACATCACGCCCGAGTGCACCGAGAGCTCATCCGCATCCTCGGCCACCAGTAGCACGTATGTCCAGGCCGCCGCGTCCGGTGCGCCGTCCAGTGGCGTCCGCCAGGCGCGGTGCAGGCTGCGGCCGTGGTGGCGGGGGGCCTGGACGGACAGGAGGGTGTCGGCCGGAACCGGGTCGGGCGCGTCAGTGGGGCCGTCGACGCTGAACCGGTACGGCAACGGCGGCACCTCCCCGATGGCCGGCACGTCGGCCAGGTCGGGCCCGTCGGGCTCGCCGATGAAGGTGCGCAGCAGTGCCCGTTCCTCGCTGGTGATCCCGACGCCGTAGTGCGCCAGGCCGAGCAGGAGGGTGGCGTCGGCCAGGTAGGACTCACCCGCGGCGTAGAAGTCCCCCACGGAGCCGAGGACATCGTCGGGGAGCCGACCCACGAGTCGCCGGCACACGTCGGCGGCCGTCGCGTACGTCTTCACATCCATTGTCTTCGCTTCTCCTTGTAGTTGCCGCCAGCCTCCGTCGCCGTCAGCCCGCCGCGCCACCGACCCATGATCATAATGACGGGGCCTGACAAGCGCTCACCTTCGCGGTGGCCCCACATCACCGCTCGCGCGACCGGGTGGCGGGCATCGCTCATGCTGGGGTGGTGATTCGATTCGTACTGAATGTGCTGTGGCTCATCTTCGGCGGTGGCATCGTGCTGGCGGTCGGGTACGGCGTGGCCGCGCTCGTCTGCTTCCTCCTGGTGGTCACCATCCCGTTCGGGGTGGCGTCGCTCCGCCTCGCCGTCTACTCGCTGTGGCCCTTCGGCCGCACCCTGGTGCCGAAGCCCGGCGCGGGCGTGGCATCCGGGTTGGCGAACATCCTCTGGGTGGTGCTGGCAGGCTGGTGGCTCGCGCTGTCCCACATCGTCGCGGGCATCGCCCTCTGCGTGTCGATCATCGGGATCCCGTTCGGCATCGCGAACTTCAAGCTGGTGCCGGCGGCGTTCTGGCCGCTCGGCCGCGAGGTCGTCGACGCGCCCTGAGCACGAAATTCGAGGTCACCTGACCTCTGCCACTTCTAACGTATAGCGCACTGGGGGGCTTGCGGCAAGGCCCGGGTCGTGCCGCAAAATCGTCGGCCGAGGCCAGAATCTGCCGAAATGGAAGTCATCATTTGAATTCCTCGCCTACCTCCGTGTTCGACCTCCCCGGGCACCTCTCCCGCAAAGCCGACCCGACGCTTGTCGCCCGCGACGAGCGGCATTTCGCCACCATGGCGCAGCGCCTTGACCAGCTCAACGCCGAGCTGTCCGAGCGCCTTGCCGCCGAGCGCAGGGCGCCCGGCGGCAAGGGCCGGCAGGCGATGGACCGGGACGAGGAGATCCGCCGCCTGACCGGTCACCTGCGTGCGCTGAGTCGCTACGGCCTGGACCTGTGTCTCGGCCACATGGTCGCCGCGGACGACCCCGAGCCGGTGTACGTCGGGCGACGTGGCCTCACCGACAGCACGGGTCGGCGGCTGCTGCTCGACTGGCGCTCCCCCGCCGCCGAACCGTTCTTCGGCGCGACCCACGCCAACCCGATGGGCCTGGCCAGCCGACGCCGATACCGGTGGACCCGCGGCCGGATCAGCGACTACTGGGACGAGGTCTTCACCCCGGACGGGTTCGTGGGGCACGCCGTCGCGCTCGACGACCAGTCCGCCTTCATCGCCAGCCTGGGCGGCGCCCGATCCGCCCGGATGCGGGACGTGCTCAGCACCATCCAGGCCGACCAGGACGCCATCATCCGGGCGGGATCGGCCGGCGCGCTTGTCGTGGACGGCGGTCCGGGCACCGGGAAGACAGTCGTCGCACTGCACCGCACCGCCTACCTGCGCTACGCCGACCCCCGCCTGGGTCAACGCCGGGGTGGGGTGCTCTTCGTCGGGCCGCACCAGCCCTACCTGGCCTATGTCGCCGACGTGCTACCCAACCTCGGCGAGGAGGACGTGCAGACCTGCACCCTGCGCGACCTCGTCGAGGAGGGCGACGCGGCGATCGTCGAAGCCGACCCGGAGGTGGCTCGACTGAAGTCCTCGGCGGAGCTGGTCGGGGCGATCGACGCGGCGGTCCGGTTCTACGAGGACCCGCCTGTCACACCGATGACGGTCAGCACCGACGAGGCCGACATCCGGCTGGACGCCGACGACTGGGCCGACGCGTTCCAGGCGCCGGGGCCGGGCACCCCGCACAACGAGGCACGCGACGAGATCTGGGCGGAGTTGCTCACCATCCTCGTCGGCAGGTACGACGGCGACGAGCCGGACGACGTGCTGCTCAGGTCGCTGTCCCGCAACCGGGAGCTGCGCACCGCGTTCAACAGCGCCTGGCCGGTGCTCGACGCGGCCGACCTGGTCGGGGACCTGTGGTCGGTGCCCGCGTACCTGCGCACCTGCGCGCCCTGGCTCAGCCCGGCGGAGGTCCGCAAGCTGCGGCGCGACGACCCCCGGGCCTGGACCGTGTCCGACCTGCCGCTGCTGGACGCGGCCCGGCGGCGCCTCGGCGACGCGTCGGGACGCCCGCAGCGCCACGACCGCGTCGCCGCTGTGGAACGCGAGCACCGGGCCCGGGTGCTCGACGAGTTGCTCGCGGCCGACGCCTACGACGACGGCGAGGGCCTGCTGACGATGCTGCGCCAGCCCGACCTGCGCGACGCCCTGGCCGACGAGTCGGTGGCACCCGCCGCCGACCCGGACCTGCTGGCCGGCCCGTTCGCGCACATCGTCGTGGACGAGGCCCAGGAGCTGACCGACGCGCAGTGGCAGATGCTGCTGGCCCGGTGCCCGTCGCGCAGTTTCACGATCGTCGGTGACCGCGCGCAGGCCCGACACGGGTTCACCGAGTCGTGGCAGGAACGCCTTGAGCGGATCGGGCTCGACCGGATCAGCCTGGCCTCGCTGAGCATCAACTACCGGACCCCGCGGGAGGTCATGGCGGAGGCCGAGCCGGTCATCCGGGCCGTGCTCCCGGACGCCAACGTGCCGACCTCCATCCGGGGCAACGGGCTCCCCGTCCGGCACGGCTCGACGGCCGAGCTGGGCGCGATCCTCGACGCCTGGCTCACCGAGCACCCCGAGGGGACCGCCTGCGTGATCGGCGACCCGGCGTTCCGGCCCACGCCGCGCGTCCGATCGCTGAGCCCCGAGCAGGCAAAGGGCCTCGAATTCGACCTGGTCGTCCTGGTCGACCCGGACGCGTTCGGCACGGGCGTCGAGGGTGCGGTGGACCGCTACGTCGCGATGACCCGGGCGACCCAGCGACTCGTCATCCTGACCGGATCCTGAGGGCGTGCGACGGGTCACCTCCATGGCGGGCGGACGCGCCTACTCCCCGCCCCGCAACGACTCGCGGACATGCCGGCGGGCGTGATGGATCCGGGACTTCAGTGTGCCGACCGGAATGCCCAGTTGCCCGGCGATCTCCTGGTAGTCCAGCTGGCACAGGTCCCGCAGCACGAGTGCCGTCACCAACTCCGGCCGGTGTGCCTCCAGCCGGTCCAACGCGTCGAGCAGGTCGAGACGCGACCCGGCGATGACGCTCGTCGTGCGCGGGTCGACCACCTCGACGGGCAGCAGCGCGCCGGGGCGCTCGGCCGCCCGTCGCCGCAGTGACCGATAGGTCTGCCGGGCACAGTTCGCGACCACGGTGTGCAGCCAGGTCGAGAAGAGCGACCGACCCTCGAATCGCCCGATGTGCCTGGCCACCTGCAGCAACGCGTCCTGTGCCGCCTCCTCGGCGTCCTGCCGGCAGGGTAGGAACCGACCACACTGGTCAAGGACCCGCGGACCGATCGCGGCCAGCAACGCGTCGAGGGCCGCGCTGTCGCCGGTCGCCGCCCGGCGGGCCAACTCCTCGATCGACGACGCCTCCACCACCGCGCTCCCCCGCTCGTGCGACACCGCAGCTCCGGTTGCCGGATAATACGGCCGTGTCCATCCCGCCGCAGATCGGCAGGTACCGCGTCGCCCGCCCGGTCGGCGCCGGTGCGTTCGCCACAGTGTGGCTGGCGTACGACGACGAGTTGCAGGCCCCCGTGGCCGTGAAGGTGCTCGCCGAGAACTGGTCGCAGCGGGCCGACATCCGGGCCCGTTTCCGCCAGGAGGCGCGGTTCATGCGGCAGGTCGACTCCGACCACCTGGTCCGCGTGTTGGACATCGGCGAGCTGCCCGACGGCCGGCCATACCTCGTGATGACGTACGCCGGCGGCGGCACGCTGGCCGATCGGCTGGCCGACGGCCCGATGCCGGTACGCGAGGCGCTGCGGACCGCCGCCGACATCGCCAGGGCGGTGGCCGTCCTGCACGACAACGGGGTGCTGCACCGCGACCTCAAACCCTCGAACGTCCTCTTCGACACGACCGCCGCCGGAGGCCGGGTGCTGGTCGCCGACCTGGGGCTGGCGAAGGCGCTCGCGCACGCCTCCGGGTTCACGCTTGTCGCCGGCACGCCCGGTTACATGGCACCGGAACAGCTCGTCGCGGGCGGCCCGCTGGACGCCCGCGCCGACGTGTACGCGATCGGTGCCCTGACCCAGCACATGATGACCGGCCTGCCACCGGGGCAGCCGATGGAGGCGGCGTCGCACGTGCCGTCCACTGTCGAGCGGGTGGTCCGTCGGGCCCTGCATCGCGATCCGGACCGCCGCTGGCCCACCGCTGCCGCGTACGCCACAGCGCTGGAGGGCCTGCTCGCCGTCCGGACGCGTCCGGGCCGGCCGGCGCTGCGACGCACCCGCCGGGCCCTCGGCACCGTCGGCGCGGCGGCCACGACGCTGGTCCTTGCCGGTTCGTCCACCGCCGCCGCCACCCCACCGGGCTGGACCCGGGTACGCGACGTGACAGGCACCGTCGCCGTCGCCGTACCCGACGACTGGGCCCGGCAGCTGCGCGACGGCGGCTGGAGGCCGGCGGTGGTCGGTCTGCCCGGCGGCCACGCCCCCGGCCTGCTCGTCGGGCCGGACCTCGCGGTCTGGGCGGACGTGGACAGTCCTACCTCCGGGGTGTTCGTCGGGGTGAGCCCGGCACTCACCGGCACGGCCGTCCAGCCCACACTGCCCGACCACCCCGGTTGCACGCGTGCTGCCGACCGCACGATCACGGTCGGCAGCCTCCGCGGGAGCGCCCGGCGCTGGACGCGGTGCGCCGACACCGCGACGTCCTTCAGTGAGGTCACCCTGATCGCGGCCGGGGCCACTGTCGGCGTCTACGTCCAGGTCAGACAGACCGGTGGCGCCGATCGCACCGACGAGATCCTGGACACGCTACTGGTGGACGGCGCGACGGCCACCCAGGGTTAGTACCGTTCCCAGTTCCCGCTGCCGTCGGCCTTGCGCCACCGGCGGGTCTCGGTGCCACCGTCGAGTCGGCGGACGGTGGCCTCCACGTTCTGGCCCACCAGCCGGTACGAGACGAACGTCATGACCTGGGCGCCGGAGGAACCGGGCGCGTCTCCCTTGATGACCGGCCACGCGTACCGTCCCCGGCCGTTGTCCGAGAGCTGCACGGGCACGAGCGCCTGGCGTCGCGCGGCGTTCGGGTTGCCCAGTTCGACGAGGACGAGCGCGTCCTCGGTCGACGGCGCGTTCGCCGGCTCCTCGACGATGAACTCGCCGTACACCGGCCGCGCGCCGGCCGGCAGGATCCGGCACGGCACGTCGAACCCGTTGGACCCGTTGCGGAACGCCACGGAGTCGTCGGACTCGCCACAGAAGTCAAGCTTTCGGATCACCGCGTTGGGCCAGTCGGTCCGCCTGATCTCGCTCACCTGGGCGGCCGGCCCGGAGGTGCTGGTGCCCGGCGCGTCCGGGGTCGGGCTGCCGGTGGTCGGCGCGCCCGAGCTGGCGGTCGTCGGTGCGGTGGACACCGACGGGCTCGCGCTGCCGGAGGGCGAGCCGGCGGGCGCCGCGTCGCCGCCGACCCGGTCGACCGACGTCGTGCAGCCGGCCACGAACGTCACGGTGAGCGCCGTACCGACAAGCAGTTTTCCGCGCATGGGCGGTCCTTTCCTCTGCGGGGTCTGTCACCGGATTCGATACCCCGGGGCCGGCGCTGGTTCACGGATCGAGCGTGGATCTTTTGACCGTCGGTGCACCCGGCCCTCCTCCTCAGGTCGTAGAGGCATTGCCGTCCCGCGCCAGATGGTTCGGCGCGTCCGGTCGAACAGGCTGGTGTCACGGCATCGGGTGACGCCGTCCGGACCCGCTCCGGACACCCGGTCGCCGGGGAAGGCACCGGCAGACATGCGCTTTCGCACAGTTCTTCGACAGCACTCGCCCCGACCCACGGCAACTATCGTCCGACTCGGCGCGATGCTGGCGGCCACGGCCCTCGTCGCGGTGAGCACCGCGGGCTGCGGCGCGTCGCCCGACAGTCCCGCCCCGCCCGTCGACACTCCGGCCGCTCCCGCCGGCCCGGGTGGCACCGGCCCGGCCCTGACCGACACCGACGCCAACGCCTGGCTCGACGGCCTGCTGCCGGCCGCGTTGGACCGCACCGGCATCGCCGGCGCGACTGTCGCCGTCGTGGCCGACGGCAAGATCATCACAACCCGGGGGTACGGCTACGCCGACACCGGTGACGGCGGCGCGGGAGCCGTGCCGGTCGACCCGGACCGGCATCTCTTCCGGATGGGGTCGGTGTCGAAGCTCGTCACCGCCACGGCCGTCCTGCAACTCGTGCAGAGCGGCAAACTCGACCTCGACGCCGACGTCGAGACGTACCTCGATTTCCGCCTGCCGCGAAGCTACGAACGAGCCGTCACCCTGCGGCACCTGCTGACGCACACCGCCGGTTTCGAGGAGCGGATCGCCGGCCTCATCGGCACCGACGACAACGCCGTCAACCTGCGCCGGGCGCTGGTGACCGACCCGCCGGAGCAGATCTACGATCCGGGCACGGTCCCGGCGTACTCCAACTACAGCAACGCGCTCGCCGGTTACATAGTGGAACGCGTCAGCGGGACGCGCTTCGAGGAGTACGTGCAGCGCAACATCCTGGACCGGGCGGGCATGCCGTCGTCGAGCTTCGAGCAGCCCCTGCCGGCGTCGCTGCGCGACCGGATGTCAAAGGGGTACGACACCTCCGACGGACCCGCCGCGCCCTTCGAGATCATCGGCACTCCCCCGCCCGGCGCCCTGAGCGCCCCGGCGACGGACATGGCGCGGTTCATGCTGGCCCAACTCGGTGAGACTGTCGGTTTCGAACCGTTGCTGGACCAGCCGACCCGCGAGTTGATGCAACGCCCGGCACTGGACGCGACATCGCTCGGCACCCTGGCCGACGGACCCCGGATGACGCTCGGTTTCTTCGACGAGAGCCGCAACGGCCACCGGATCCTCGGCCACGGCGGTGACACCACGTACTTCCACACCCACCTGCAGATCTACCCCGACGACCGGGCCGGCATCTTCCTCTCCCTCAACAGCAACGGCTCCGGTGCCCTCGCCAGTCACGACCTTCGCCAGTCGGTGGTGAACGGCTTCGCCGACCGCTACTTCCCCGCCCACGACGGGCCGCCGAGCACCGCCGTCGACCCGGCGACCAGTGCCGAGCACGCCGCGCTGGCGGCTGGCACGTACGAGTCCTCACGCGCCGTGCGCAGCAACTTCCTGACCACCATCGGCCTTGTCGGTCGTACGACTGTGAGCGTCGTCGACGACGACCGGTTGCTGTTCGAGCCGGGTCCGCTGTCCGACTCGCCGGCCCGTTACGAGGAGGTGTCGCCCTGGGTCTGGCGCGAGGTCGGTGGCCAACGCACTATCGCCATGCGGGCGACCGACGACCGGGTCGAGGCGATCGGTTTCGACTCCGCGTTCGCGCTGCTGCCTGTCGCACCCGCGCGCGGCTCCGCACTGGCCGTCCCGGTGCTCGCCGGGTCGACAGTCGTGCTGCTGCTCACCGTCCTGTCCTGGCCGATCGGCGCGCTCGTCCGCCGCCGGCTCGGTCGCGCCCCCCGCGAGCGGGCCGGGCGCACCGCGCGGATCCTGAGCCGCGTCGCCGTCGCCGGTACGCTCCTCGCCTTCGCCGGCTGGGTGCTGGCCGTCAGCAGCATCATGGGCCTGCGGGACGTTCCCGGCACGGTCCTGCGCATCGTGCAGGTGCTGCAACTGGTCGGCCTGCTCGGCGTGCTGCCCGCCGCCGTCCGGCTGGTCGACGACGTCCGACGCCACGTCGGCTGGCAGAAGATCGCCGGCAGCGCGCTGCTCCTGCTCGCTCTCGCCGGTGCGGGCTGGTTCGCCGTGGAGTTTCGGCTGCTCGCGCCTAGCATTTCCTACTGACCCGCCCGACCCGGGACGATCCGGAGCAAGGATGCGTACCGCATGAGTGACCACACGGGCACCGAACCCGGCCCGCCGCGACTGATGAGGTGGCTCGACGGGCGGCTCACCCGACTCGGCGTGGCGGGGGTGTTCCCCCGGGACTGTCTGCTCGCGGTGGCGCTCACCGTAACGACATTCGTCCTTCTGACAGTGCTTGTCTGGTTCGTGGCACCGCAGGACGGGGTGTCCTTCGACCCGACGCGGGCGTGGCTGCTCGTCGCCGTCTGCTGCGTCCAGGCGATGCTGCTGTGCCTGCGTCGGGTCCGCCCACTGCTCTGCCTCGCGCTCGTCGTCGGCCTCCAACTGCCAGTCATCGGCGTCTCACTGCCCGAGGCGACCGTCCGGGGCATCGCACCGTTCGTCGTGGCGTACACCATCGGGTCGGTGCTGCCGTTGCGGCGCGCGCTGCTGGCCGTCGGCGCGGCAGTGCTTGTCGAGTCGGTCGGGGCGGCCCTCATGGTGACCCCCGATCTGCTGACAGCCGTCACGTACCTCTCCGCGAGCGCTCTGACCTACCTCAGCGCGACATTCGTCGGCAGGTACGTGGCCACGTCCCGGCGCTACGTCGAGTTGGTCCAGCTACGGGCCCAGGAGGCGATCCGGGAACAGCAGACGAAGATCCAGGGGGCGATCGGCGCGGAGCGCACCCGGATGGCCCGGGAGCTGCACGACGTGGCCGCCCACCACCTGTCCGGCATGGTCGTGCAGGCGGCGGCTGTCGAACGATTGATCGAGCGGGACCCGGCAGCCGCGAAGGCCGGGGTGGCCTGGATCCGGAGCCAGGGCAAGGAGACCCTGGACAACCTGCGACTTGTCGTCGGTGTGCTGCGTGGCCGCCCGGGAGCCGAGGGCGGCGACGGTGCCGCACCGGTGCCGGGCCTGGCCATGCTCGACGATCTGGTCCGCACCGTCGGCGCCCTCGCCGGTCCGGTCGAGTTCGTCCGCGAGGGGCGGCAACGCGATGTCTCGCCGATCGCCGACGTCGCGCTCTACCGGATCGCGCAGGAGTCGCTCAGCAACGTCCGCCAGCACGCCCCGGGTGCGGTGGCGCGGGTGGTGCTCCGCTTCCTGCCCCGCTCGGTGGCGCTGGAGGTGGTGAACGAACCCACCGCCCGGCGTACCGTGCCGGCGGCGCGGACCGGCGGTGTCGGCCTGGTCGGCATGCGCGAGCGCGCGCAGCTGATCGGAGCGACGTTCGCGGCCGGCCCGACCGCGACCGGTGGTTGGTCGGTCACCGTGACGCTACCGACAAACGATCCCGTCGCGTCGCAGCCCAACGGAGAGGCCCCGGCATGATCAGAGTGATGCTCGTCGACGACCAGGCGGTCGTGCGCGCCGGCTTCCGCGTCATCCTCGAAGAGGCCGGGGACATCGAGGTCGTGGCGGAGGCGTCGAGCGGTACGGCCGCCGTCGAGTTGGCCCGTCGGCTGCAACCCGACGTGATCTGCATGGACGTCCGGATGCCGCACGGTGACGGGCTCACCGCGACCCGACAGATCGTCGCAACCGCCACCGCACCGCCACCGGCGGTGCTGGTGGTGACGACGTTCGACCTCGACGAGTACGTCTTCGGCGCGCTGGAGGCCGGTGCCAGCGGATTCATCCTCAAGGACTGCGAGCCCGACGACCTCATCGAGGCGGTGCGTAAGCTCGCCGGCGGGTACGGCCTCGTCGACCAGGCCGTCACCCGCCGGGTGATCTCGGAGTTCGCCAGGCGCACCCCGGCGCCCCGCTCGGACGCCGCGGCGGCCCACCAGCTCACCGCACGGGAAACCGAGATCGTGGAGCTGCTCGCCCAGGGGTTGTCCAATGTCGAGATCGCCGATCGGCTCTTCATCGAGACCAGCACTGTCAAGTCGCACCTCGGGCGGGCGATGGGCAAGATCGGCGCACGGGACCGGTTGCAGACCGTCGTGTGGGCGTACCAGAACGGGGTGGTCCACCGCTGAGGGTCCGTGTCGGTTCAGGTGGCCCAGGTCCGCCCCGCTGTCGCGGCGGGGGCGACAGCGGGGCGGCCGTCGGTCACCCGATACAGGTGAGCGTCAACCCGTCGGGCACCACGCTTGTCGACACGACCAGGCCGAGCCTCGCCACACCGTTCGGAGCCAGCGTTCCGTTGTACGTGGCGTTGCGGACCGTGACGTCGGCACCCACCGTCTCCGGCACGCCACCCCAGATCGTCTCGATCCGCTCGTCTCCGGACCACCGCCACGAGACGCGCCACCGGTCCAGCGGCTGGCTCCCGATGTTCTGGATGGTTGCCGTGACGACGAAGCCACTGCCCCAGTGGGCGTCGATCGTGGCGGTGGCCCGGCACGACGTCAGCGGAGCGGTCCTGGTCGACGCGATCACGAACGGATCCCGCCGGCCATCGACGTCGGTGAACCGGTACCAGTACTCGGTGTCGGGCGTCAGCCGGTCGATCGTCACAGTGCCGGTGCGCTCCGGCCCGGAGACGGCCGACGCCACCGGCGCCCGCCACTGCTGGGCGTCCTCGCGGCTGGCGAAGAGGCTGACGGTCATCGGCGGGTCGTAGCCGCAGGGCGGCCGGAAGAAGATCGAATACGAGATGGTCACGCTCGTGGTGGTGACCCCGGCCACGCCGACGGTGATCGGTATCGCCGGCGGGCAGGTGGGCGCCGGCGTGGGCACGGGACTGGGTGTGGACATGGCCGCCGGCGCCGGTGCCGACTCGGTGACGGCGGTCCCGGCCCAGCCGGCCAGTGCCATTGTCGTGACAGCGAGGAAGGTGCGAAGCATCGGTGCCTCCGTGGTTCGCCGGGCACCGGTGACCGAGGTGGTGGCCGGTGCCGCGCTCGGGTGTCCGGCTGCCGACGAGGGCTGCCCGGCACGGGTGGCCACGCCACCTCGTGCGCCCCGCGGGCCGGAGAAGTTGTGGTGCGCGCTGGCTCCCAGGCACTACCGAAGCACAGCATCGCACTCGACCAACATCGATACAAGGAGATGGCGTCGGGCCGGCCGCGGCGGGCAGTGCGCGAATCCGCCCCGCACCGGCGACACCGGGGCGAGGCGAATTCGTGCCGGACGGACCGGTCAGTGGCTGCTCGGTGGAGGTGACGGTGTGCCCGGTCCGGATACGGTTGCCGCCGAGGCATGGGCTGCGCCGGGTGCCAAAAACTTTTGTGCACTTCCTACAACTGAGCGACGGTGGGTTCGGTGGTTGCGCCATAGCGCTGGCCGCCGCCAGCCGGAAGGGTGATCACTGCTGGGAGCCGTCGTCTCGCGGCACGCAGTTCTGAGGTCTAGCTAAGGGGTCAGTCGGGTGTTCAACCGTGTCGCCATCGTCAACCGAGGTGAAGCCGCCATGCGGCTCATCCACGCGGTCCGCGAGCTGGCTGCGGAAACCGGCAGAAGGCTCGAAACCGTCGCTCTCTACACCGACGTCGACCGCACCGCCACCTTCGTCCGCGAAGCGGACATCGCCTACGACCTCGGTCCGGCCTCCGCCCGCCCGTACCTCAACCACGCCCTGCTTGAGCGGGCGCTCATCGAGACCGGGGCCGACGCCGCATGGGTCGGCTGGGGGTTCGTCGCCGAGGATCCGGCCTTCGCCGAGCTGTGCGAGAAGATCGGCGTCACCTTCGTCGGACCGAGCGCGGACGCCATGCGCCAACTCGGCGACAAGATCGGCTCGAAGCTGATCGCGGAGAAGGTCGGCGTGCCGGTCGCACCGTGGAGCCGTGGCGCCGTGGAGACCCTGGACGCCGCCCGTGCCTCGGCGGCGGAGGTCGGCTACCCGCTGATGCTGAAGGCGACCGCAGGCGGCGGCGGACGCGGCATCCGCGTGATCCGCGACGAGGCCGAGCTGGTGGACGCCTACGAGCGCACCAGCCAGGAGGCGGCGCGGGCCTTCGGCAGCGGCATCGTGTTCCTGGAGCGCCTGGTCACCGGCGCCCGGCACGTCGAGGTCCAGGTCATCGCCGACGGGCAGGGCACCGCGTGGGCGCTCGGCGTCCGGGACTGCTCGGTGCAGCGACGCAACCAGAAGGTCATCGAGGAGTCGGCGTCGCCGGTGCTCGATCCGGCCCAGGCCGCCGAACTCAAGACGTCGGCCGAGCGCCTGGCCATCGCTGTCGGCTACCGGGGGGCGGCGACCGTCGAGTTCCTCTACCACCCCGGCGACCGACTGTTCGCATTCCTCGAGGTCAACACCCGCCTGCAGGTCGAGCACCCGATCACCGAGTTGACCACCGGTTTCGACCTGGTCAAGGCGCAGCTGCACGTCGCCTCCGGCGGACGCCTCGACGGTGCGCCGCCGGCCGAGCGCGGGCACGCCATCGAGGCGCGGCTGAACGCCGAGGACCCCGACCGCGACTTCGCGCCGTCGCCGGGCCGCATCGCGCGGCTGGACCTGCCCAGCGGCCCGGGCATCCGGGTGGACACCGGCGTCAGCGAGGGCGACACCATCCCGGCCGACTTCGACTCGATGATCGCGAAGATCATCGCGTACGGCCGCGACCGCGACGAGGCGCTCGGCAAGCTCCGGCGGGCGATGGCGAACACCACGGTGATCATCGAGGGCGGCGCGACGAACAAGAGCTTCGTGCTCGACCTGCTCGACCAGCCCGAGGTCATCGACGCCAGCGCGGACACCGGCTGGATCGACCGCGTCCGCGGCGAGGGCCGACTCGTCACGCACCGACACTCCGCTGTCGCGCTCGCCGCCGCCGCCATCGAGGCGTACGAGGAGGACGAGCGCATCGAGCGCCAGCGGCTGCTCTCGACGGCGTCCGGGGGACGCCCGCAGGTGCAGCACGCCAGCGGCCGACCGTTGGACCTCAAGCTGCGCGGCGTCGGCTACCGCACCCGCGTGGCGCGGGTCGGCGCGCACCGCTTCCGGGTCGGCATCGAGGCGGGCGCCGCCGTGCGCACCGCGGACGTCGAGCTGGACCGCTTCGACAGGCACACCGGTCAGATCGTCGTCAACGGCATCCGGTACCGCCTGCTCACCGGCACCCACGGGCCGACCCACCTGGTCGAGGTGGACGGCGTCACGCACCGGGTCAGCCGCGACGAGGGCGGCGTGCTGCGCTCCCCGATGCCCGCGCTTGTCGTCGCCACGCCACTGGAGATCGGTGCCGAGGTCGAGGCGGGCGCACCGGTGCTGGTGCTGGAAGCGATGAAGATGGAGACGGTGCTGCGGGCGCCGTTCAAGGCGCGCCTGAAGGAGTGCGCCGTCTCGGTGGGCAGCCAGGTGGAGGCGGGTGCGCCGCTGCTGCGCCTGGAGCCGCTCGCGGACGAGGCCGCCGAGACCACTGCCGGACCGACAGGCGAGGCCGTCGAACTGGACCTGCCCACCGCCGCCGAGGACATGCCGGCAGGCGAGCGCAGCAGGCGCGGCCAGGAGAACCTGCGCGGCCTGCTGCTCGGCTTCGACGTCGACCCGCACGACGACCGTCGGGTGCTCGACGGCTACCTCACGGCCCGTCGGGCCGCCACCGAGGCGGGCCCCCGGCCGCTGGCCGCGGAACTCGATCTGATCGAGGTGTTCGCCGACCTCGCCGAGTTGAGCCGCAACCGGCCCACCGGCGAGGACGGCGGCGCCGCGCACGTGCACAGCGCCAGGGAGTACTTCCACACCTACCTGCAGAGCCTCGACGTCGAGCGGGCCGGGCTGCCGGACGCCTTCCAGGCGAAGCTCGCCAAGGCGCTCGGCCACTACGGTGTCACCGACCTGGAGCGTTCCCCGGCCCTCGAAGCCGCCGTCTTCCGGATCTTCCTCGCCCAGCAACGGGCCTCCGCCGACGCCACTGTCGTCGCGACGCTGCTGCGCACCTGGCTGCGGGAGACCCCGCCGGACGAGGCACTCCGCGAACCCGCCGGCCTCGCGCTGGAACGGCTGATCGCCGCCACGCAGGTCCGCTTCCCCGCGCTCGCCGACCTCGCCCGCGGCGTGGTGTTCGCCTGGTTCGCCCAGCCGCTGCTGCGCCGCAACCGCGCCCGCGTGTACGCCGGGGTCCGTGGGCACCTGCGGCACCTGGACGCCCACCCGGAGGCGACCGACCGCGCCGAGCGCGTCGCCGAGATGGTCCGCAGCACCGAACCACTGGTCCGGCTGCTCGGCCAGCGGCTCGTCCGCGACCACCTCGACAACGCGGTGATGCTTGAGGTGCTGACCCGGCGTTACTACGGCAACAAGGCGCTCACCAGCGTGCGTACCCAGAAGGTCGCGGGCTGCACGTTCGTGGTGGCCGGGCGCACCGATTCCAGTGTGGTCTCCGCCGCGGTGCGCTTCGACGCGCTTGGCGGCGCGCTGCGCGGCCTGGCCGAGCTGGCCACCGGCGAGGACGCCGTCGACGCCGACATCTACCTCGGCTGGGAGAACCAGCCGGAGGACTTCGACGCGATGGCGGCGGCGTTGGCCGAGGTCGTCGCCGCGCACCCGTTGCCGCCGCAGGTCCGGCGGGTCACCACCACCGTCGCCGGTCGCGGCGGGGCGGTCATGCACCACCACTTCACCTTCCGCCCCTCCGGCGACGCGATGACCGAGGACCGGCTGATCCGTGGCCTGCACCCGTACATCGCGCAGCGGATGCAGCTGGAGCGGCTGCACAAGTTCGACCTGACCCGGCTGCCGTCGTCGGACGAGGAGGTCTACCTCTTCCAGTGCGTGGCGCGCGAGAACCGGTCGGACGAGCGGCTCGTCGCGTTCGCGCAGGTGCGTGACCTGACCGAACTGCGCGAGCAGGACGGCCGCCTGGTCGCCCTGCCGACCACCGAGGACGCCATCGCCGCCTGCCTCGACTCGATCCGCCGCGCCCAGTCGCTGCGGCCGTCGAAGACCCGCTTCAACACCAACCGGATCGTGGTCTACGTGTGGCCGCCGAGCGAGCTGACCCGCGAGGAGATGGAGATGATCGCCGGGCGGGTGCGCCCGACGACAGCGGGGGCCGGCCTGGAGGAGATCCTGTTCATCGCGCGGCAGCGCGACCGCCGCACCGGCGAGCTGACCAAGATCGCCGTACGGATCTCGTTCGACGCCGCGGGCGGCGCGGAGCTGGCCGTCGGCGAGCCGCCGGTCGAGCCGATCGAGCCGCTCGACGAGTACCGGCTCAAGGTGCTGCGGGCCAGCAGCCGCAACACCGTGTACCCGTACGAGCTGACCGGCCGGCTCGGCGACTTCGTCGAGCACGACCTCGACGACGAGCACGTGCTGGTGCCGGTGCAGCGGCCGAAGGGGCGCAACAGCGCCGCCATCGTGGCCGGGGTGGTCACCACGCGCACCGAGCGGCACCCGCAGGGCGTCACCCGGGTGGTGCTGCTCGGCGACCCGACCAAGGCGTTGGGCGCCCTGTCGGAGCCGGAGTGCCGGCGCGTGATCGCCGCACTGGACCTCGCCGAGCGGATGAACGTGCCGCTGGAGTGGTGGGCGCTCTCCGCCGGGGCACGCATCTCGATGACCACCGGTACGGAGAACATGGACTGGGTGGCCGCGGCGCTGAAGCGGATCGTCGAGTTCACCCAGGCCGGCGGTGAGATCAACATCGTGGTCGCGGGCATCAACGTCGGCGCGCAGCCGTACTGGAACGCCGAGGCGACGATGCTCATGCACACCAAGGGCATCCTGGTGATGACGCCGGACTCGGCGATGGTGCTCACCGGCAAGCAGTCGCTCGACTTCTCCGGTGGCGTGTCCGCCGAGGACAACTTCGGCATCGGCGGCTACGACCGGGTGATGGGGCCGAACGGGCAGGCGCAGTACTGGGCGCCGAACCTGACGGCCGCGCGGGACGTGGTGATGTCGCACTACGACCACACGTACGTCGCGCCCGGTGAGGACGCACCCCGGCGGGCGGTCACCACCGACCCCACCGACCGCGACATCTCCGACTTCCCGCACGACGTGGCGGGCAGCGCCTTCCGTACCGTCGGGGAGATCTTCTCCGTCGCGCACAACCCGGACCGCAAGAAGCCGTTCGACATCCGTACGGTGATGCGGGCCCTCTCCGACCAGGACCACCCGGTGCTGGAGCGTTGGGCGGGCATGGCCGACGCGGACACCGCTGTCGTGCAGGACATCCACCTCGGTGGCATCCCGGTGTGCCTGCTCGGCATCGAGTCCCGGTCGGTGCCGCGGCACGGCTTCCCGCCCACCGACGGCCCGGACACCTACACGGCGGGCACGCTGTTCCCCCGCTCGTCGAAGAAGGCGGCGCGGGCGATCAACGCGGCCAGCGGCAACCGGCCCCTGGTGGTGCTGGCGAACCTGTCCGGCTTCGACGGCTCACCGGAGTCGATGCGCAAGCTGCAACTGGAGTACGGCGCCGAGATCGGTCGGGCGATCGTCAACTTCGACGGGCCGATCGTCTTCTGTGTGATCTCGCGCTACCACGGCGGTGCGTTCGTGGTGTTCTCGAAGGCGTTGAACCCGAACATGACGGTGCTCGCCCTGGAGGGTTCGTTCGCGTCGGTGCTCGGTGGCGCACCCGCCGCCGCTGTGGTGTTCTCCGCCGACGTCAACGCCCGTACGGCGGCCGACCCCCGGGTGCGGGACCTGGAGGCGCGCGCCGCCGCCGTGGCTGGCGCCGAACGCGCCGCGCTGACCGCGGAACTCGACGAACTACGCGCGTCGGTACGCGCGGAAAAGCTCGGCGAGGTGGCCACGGAGTTCGACAGGGTGCACAACATCCAGCGCGCCGTGGAGGTCGGCTCGGTGGACGCCGTCATCCGCGCCGCCGAGCTGCGTCCGCGCATCATCGAGGCCATCGAGGCCCGGCTGGGGTAAGGGCGGCGGGACCGGACCGGACCAGAGAGGGCGCCGCGCGGATCTCCGCGCGGCGCCTGCTCGACGACCGCGACCGGGATGGCGACGCTTGCCCGTCGAGTAGGCGGCCTCAGCCGGTTCGTCGCTCGTGGCTCGGGTCGGTGTCGGCCTGCCAGGCGGCGACGAGATCCTCCCGCGCCCGGGCGACCCGGGAACGGATGGTGCCGACGGGGCACTGGCAGACGTCCGCCGCCTCGGCGTAGGACAGGCCGAGGACCTGGGTGGCGACGAACGCCTCCCGCCGCTCCCGGCTCAGACCGGCGACCACCTGCTGGAGGCTGACCCGCTCGTCGGCGCTGGCGGTGATCGCACCGGCGGCCTCGGCCGCCGCCTGCCAGTCCGGCACCGACGCCAACCGTGGCCGGGCGACCACCGTCCGGACGTGATCCACGGCGACGCGCCGCGCGATGGTGAACACCCAGGTACGCGCCGACGAGCGCCCGGCGAAGCCGGGCAGGTTGCGGAATGCCCGCAGGAACGTCTCCTGGGTCAGGTCATCGGCCTCACCCGGCCCGGCCAGGTGCGACACGAACCGCCAGACCTGGTCCTGCAGGGCCCGGACGAACTCCGTGGCGGCCTGCCGGTCGCCCCGGCCGGCCTGCTGCGCCCAGCGGGTCACCTGGTCGTCGTCAGCGGCGCCGTTGCGCACAGACCACCGTCCTTGGTGCCACGGGCGCTCCTCCATGCCGAGATGCCGTCGTCGGTTCGCGCCGCTGAGCCGCGCACTCTGGTGGTCGGCCTCCGGCCCGGGAAAGTTCCCGGGACTCCCCGATCGGCCGACACCGCCGCCGTACCGCGGCCGGGGCCGGGGCCACGGCTGCGGACGCGAGGGGCCCGCCAGCCACGTCGAAGAACCGCCTGCGCGGCTAACGAATAGCTGACATCTGGCGACCAGGCTGACCGGCATGCGAAACGCGAAGGTGAAGATGACCGGCGTGGCGGTCCTGCTGCTGTCGCTCGCGGCCTGCGGCGGCGACGAGGCGGGGTCGGGGCCGCAGGTGGCCGCGATCCCGGGCGCGACCACGTCGGCGAGTGCCGGCCCGGCCGGTTCGAACAGCGGCGCCGACCGCCAACTCCCTCTCGGCGCTACCAAACAGGAGGTCGACCGCCTCTACGGCGCCTATTACGCCTGCTGGACGCAGCACGGTGTGCCCTCGGCACCGGCGGCGAACGGAAACGGCGGCCCGCTGCTCAGTTACAAGAAGGACACGAAGAAGTATCAGCCGGCCGTGGACGCCTGCGCCGACAAGGAGCCACTTGCCGCTCCGGAACTCGACCCGCACCAGAACCCGAACTTCGCCGACGACCTCCGCGAGCAGTTGCAGTGCGTCCGGAACCACGGCCTGTCGATGGAGATCCGGCAACCGGGCACCGACAACGCCGGTATCTGGGTCGCGCCGGAGACGAAGGCCAACCTCGAGAAGGCGAACAGCGACGCGGGGATGGAGATCCAGCGTCAGTGCGAGATCTCGGCCTTCACGGCGAAGTGACAGACAGTGCGGACGAGAACTCTCATCAGCATGATTTTCGGCGCGCTCGCGCTGGGCGGCGTGGTCTACGCCGTGCACGCCAGCGGCGGCAGTGACTCCCGGGCCGCCCCGCCGGCCACGTCCACGGTGGCCACGGCCGAGGTGGTCCGCACCGACCTCTCCGACTACTGGACCGAGAGTGGCACTGTCGGCTACCGCAGGCAGCGCGCCCTGCGTGGTGTCGCGCCCGGGGTGCTGACCTGGCTGCCCCAGCCGGGCACGACCATCGCCCGGGGCGACACGCTGTACCGATCCGGCGACCGGCCGGTGACCCTCTTCTACGGGTCGTCGCCGATGTTCCGCGACATCGACGTGGTCGGCATGGTCGGCCGCGACGTCAAGGTGCTTGCCGACAACCTCCGGGCGCTCGACTATCGGATCGGGTCCCAACCCGCACCGGGAAGCCGGGTGACCGTCCAGGGCGGGCCGCCACCGGCCACGAACGACCAGGACGCTCACGGGGAGGCCGACAGGCCGGACTCGACGCCGACAGCCTCCGGTGCGGGGGCGTACCAGACCGTCGTGACCAGCCAGGACGCCGTCTTCACCCGATCGCTCAAGGACGCCGTGAAACGCTGGCAGGCGGCCAGGGGGATCCGTCCGGCCACCGGCACCGTGACACTCGGCGACATACTGGTGCTGCCCGGTGCGGTGCGGGTGGGCGTGGCGTCGGCGCAGCTCGGCGACGACGCCACCGGCAACCTGATGGCGATAAGCGACCAGACCAAGGTGGTTTCCGTCGAGATCGACGCGAGCCGGGCCGACGACCTCCGGGCCGGGCAGCAGGTGCAGATCACGCTCCCGGACAGCTCGCACACAGGCGGCACCATCAGCTCGGTGAGCAGCAACGTCCAGGCCGGCTCGTCGGACGGCGGCGATCCGGGCCCGGAGGGCCCGAAGGTGCAGGTCGTCGTCGCGGTGGACAACGCCGCGGCGCTGGAGAACATCAGCTCGGGCACCGTCGAGGTCCGGTTCACCGGCACCACCGAGCACAACGTACTCGCCGTTCCGGTCGGTGCGCTGCTCGCGCTCAGCGGCGGCGGTTACGGCGTCCAGATCTCCGACGGCGCCCTGACCGCTGTGGAGGTCGGCCTGTTCGCCGACGGCATGGTGCAGATCACCGGTACCGGCATCACCGTCGGTACCCGGGTGGTGACGACGTCGTGACCCCGGTGCTGGAGATCGACAACGCCACCCGGCGCTACGGTGCGGACGTGACGGCGCTGCGCGACGTCTCGTTACGGATCGACGCTGGGGAGTTCGTGGCCATCCTGGGGCCATCCGGGTCGGGCAAGTCCACCCTGCTCAACATCATGGGCACGCTGGACCGGCCCACCGAGGGCCGGGTGCTGCTCGGCGGGCGGGACGTCACCACCATGTCCGACCGGCAGCTGTCCAGCCTGCGCGGCCGCTGGCTGGGTTTCGTGTTCCAACAGTTCCATCTCACCGATGGGCTCACCGCTACCGAGAACGTCGCGACCGGCCTGCTCTACGCCGGCGTACACCGCCGGCACCGTCGGGCGCGGGCCCTGGCGGCACTGGATCGGGTCGGCCTGGCCCACCGCGCCGACCACCACCCGCAGGCGCTCTCCGGCGGCGAACGCCAACGGGTGGCGATCGCCCGGGCGCTTGTCAACCAGCCCGCGCTGGTGTTGGCCGACGAGCCGACCGGGGCGCTCGACGTGGCCACCGGTTCGGCAGTGCTCGACCTGCTGACCGAGCTGAACCGGGGCGGGACCACAATCGCGCTGATCACCCACGATCACCAGGTCGCCGCCCGGGTGCCCCGACAGCTCCGCATCCTGGACGGCCGCCTGGTGTCCGACTCCGCGGTGAGCGGTGCGTCAGCATGAGGCGTACCCGTCACGCGGCGAGAGTGGACCGGGACGCCGCACCGGTCCGGCTGGCCCCGGCCGACCTGGTCGCTCTGGGCCTGCTCGGCATCCGCACGCGCACGGCGCGCGCCGCGCTGTCGGCGCTCGGCATCGCCATCGGCATCGCCACACTGGTCCTGGTCACCGGGATCCCCGCGTCGAGTCAGCGGGCGCTCGAGGAGAAGCTGGCCGCCCTGGGCACCAACCGACTACAGGTCACTCCGGCGCCCAACCGCGAGCCACCTGTCACACTGCCCGTCGAGTCGGTGGACATGGTGTCCCGGATCGCGCCGGTGACGGTGGCGAGCGCGACCGCCGACTTCGGGCTGAACGTCGCCCGTTCCGACCGGACCGGCCCTGGCGACTACAACGCGATAGCGGTTGTCGCCACCAGGACGAACCTGCTGGCGGCGATCGACGGCCGGGTCCGCTCCGGCCGTTTCCTGGATGCCGCGATGGAACGCCTGCCGACGGTCGTCCTCGGCTCGGTCGCCGCCCAGCGGCTCGGTTTCACCACCGTCAACCTCTCCCAGCCGGTTCAGGTCCACCTCGGCGGGCAGCGGTTCAGCGTGATCGGCATCCTCGACCCGGTGCCACTCGCGCCGGAGATCGACCGATCGGCGATGATCGGCTGGACGGCGGCCACCCGTTGGCTGCGCTTCGACGGGCATCCGACCCGGATCTATGTGCAGACCACCGACGCCCAGGTGGTGGCGGTGCGCTCGGTCCTGGCCGCGACGGCGAACCCGGAGCACCCGAGCGACGTGTTTGTCAGTCGCCCCTCGGACGGGCTCGCCGCCAAGCAGGCGGTACGGCAGACCTTCAGCTCACTGCTGCTCGGGCTGGCCGGGATCGCGTTACTCGTCGGCGGCATCGGGGTGGCCAACACGATGTACATCTCGGTGCTGGAGCGGCGCCGCGAAATCGGCCTTCGCCGGGCTCTGGGCGCGAACCGGGGCCAGGTGCGCATCCAGTTCGTCACCGAGTCGATAGTGCTGTCGGCGCTCGGCGGAACAGCCGGGGTGTTGGCCGGCGCGGTGGCCGTCGCGGGCTACGCCGCCCTCCAGCACTGGCCGGTGACCATCCCACCGGCGGCGGTCGCCGCCGGGCTGGGCGGTGCGCTGGTCATCGGGGTGTTGGCCGGGGTCTATCCGGCGATGCGGGCGGCGGCGCTCGACCCCACCGAGTCGCTGTCCAGCGTCTGAGCTGTCGTTAGGAATCTGTCAGGTCGGGCCGGGAATCGGTGCGGTGCCGCACCGGCGACCTATCATCGCCGGCATGTGTGCGATGGTCCTGGTCGCTGACGACGATCCGCGGCACGCGGAGGGAATCCGCCGCTACCTGGTGGCCGCCGGTCACGAGACGATCGTGGTGCACAACGGACGGGCGGCGCTGGACGCCGCCCGCCGGGACCGGCCCGACCTGCTGATCCTGGACGTGATGATGCCGGAACTGGACGGCTTGCAGGTGTGCCGCACGCTGCGGCAGGAGTCGGACGTCCTGGTGCTCATGCTCACCGCGCGCAGCACCGAGAGTGACCTGCTGCTCGGCCTGGAACTCGGCGCCGACGACTACCTGACCAAACCATTCAGCCCTCGGGAGCTGGTGGCCCGCACCCGCACCCTGCTGCGCCGCGCGTCCCGGGGCGCGTCCGAGCGCCCCGCCCGGGGCATCCGGCGGGCCGGTCGGCTCAGCGTCGATCCGGTCGGGCACCACGTGACCGTCGACGGCGAGCGGATCGAGTGCACCCGTGGCGAGTTCGCCATCCTGGCCGCCATGTCCGAGCAGCCGGACCGGGTCTTCACCAGGGCGCAACTGCTGCACCACACCCGTGGCATCGACCGCAGCTCGACCGAACGCACAATCGACGTCCACGTGCTGAACCTGCGCCGCAAGATAGAGGACGACCCGAAACGTCCCCAGCAGTTGCTCACCGTGCACGGTGTGGGTTACAAGCTCACTGCGGGCCCGACGCCGTGAGCAGGGACCGGGTGCCGCTGCGGCACAGCCTGGTGACCCGGCTGCTCGTCGCCTCCGTGGTGATCGCGCTGGCCGCGATCTCGGCTACCGCCTGGCTGGCGGCGACGACCACCACCCGCGCGATCAACTACGAGCAGGGCGGCGCTGTCGCCGACGAAAGGGCCGTCTACCAGGCGCTTGTCGGGTACGCGGCCACCCACCACGACTGGTCCGGGGCCGCCGACCTGGTGCACGCGCGCGCCGCGGAGCTGGGCCGGCGCATCACGCTGACCACCGACGACCACAAGATCATCCTCGACTCGCAGGCCGGGTCGGCGCTGCGGACCATCCGGCCTTCGGCAGTGGTCGATCCACTCCAGGTCGACCTGGGCCTGACCGGCGGCACCGAGCACATCGACGAGCGGGCCGTCGGACCGTACGTCGTGCCGGCCGAAGACCGGTACGTGCTCAGCGAGGTGGCCAAGAACACCCTGACCTGCTTCAACAAGATGGGTTACGACGGCGTCATCGAGACCGCGAAGACCGGCCGCCCGAGCGTCGTCCTCACCACCGTGCGCGCCGAGGCCGAGCGGCCACTGACCCGGTCCGTCACCGAGGGCTGTGGGTTCGAGCTCGACAGCCTGGTCAGTCCCGCCGAGAGGAAGGCGCTCCAGACGCTCACCACCCTGACCGCCCGCTGTCTCAGCCTCGGCGACCGCGCCAACCAGTTGCGCATCACGCCGACCTTCGCCGCATATCTCGGCGATTCAGCGGTCGTCCGGACCGCGCACGAGGACATCGAGGTGAAGCCGCCGTCGTTGCTCAAGCCGGCCGGGCCGGCCGGCGTCGTGCAGGGCTGCATCGAATCCGGGCGCCGAACCCAACTCCGGCCGTACGTGGCGCCCCGCGCACTGCTGTTCGTCACGGCACCCGGCACCGGCCGCACCACGCTGAGCCTGTCCGACGGCAGCATCGGACGGATCGTGGCGGTCACCGGCGCAATCCTGCTCGCCACCGTCGCGGCGACCGTCCTGGTCGGGCGGCGCCTGGTGCGACCGCTGCGCGACCTCGCCGTCGCGGCCGACCTGCGCACGCCCGCCCCGGTGTCCGGTCGCGACGAGATCGGCCGGTTGGCGCGCGCCCTGAACGACTCCGCGCAACGCCGGGAACGGGCCGAGGCACAACGCCGAACCATGGTCAACGATGTGGCGCACGAGCTGCGTACCCCACTGAGCAACATCCGTACCTGGTTGGAGGCGGCCCAGGACGACCTGGCCCCGACCGACGCCCAACTGCTGGCGCTGCTGCACGAGGAGGCGCTGCTGCTGCAGCACATCATCGACGATCTCGGCGACCTCGCGGCCGCCGACGCGGGCACGCTGCGGATCAACCCGGAGCCGACCCACCTGCGGGACGTGCTCACGCACGTGGTCGACAGCCACCGGGGCGGCGCGCTCGCGGCCGGGGTGCGCCTGGAACTCACCGTCGTGGGCGATCCGGTGGTGCACGCCGATCAGGTACGCCTGCGACAGGTGGTCGGCAACCTGATCTCGAACGCCATCCAGCACACCCCGCCCGGCGGTTCGGTGACTGTCGGCGCGAACGGCACTACCATTTCCGTACGGGACACCGGCAGCGGCATCGCTGCGGCCGACCTACCGCGGATCTTCGACCGGTTCTGGCGGGCCGACGAGTCGCGCAGTCGGGTGACCGGCGGCAGCGGGCTCGGCCTGGCGATCGCCCGCCACCTGACCGAGGCGCACGGCGGCACGATCGAGGTGGCGAGCGAGCCGGGTCGGGGCACGCTCTGCACCATCCGACTACCGGATCCGGCGTGACCCGGCGCCCGTAGGAGCAACGGCGCGTTCATCGCCCACGCGGCGGGGCCTGACGCGAAGAAGTCCTACCTGCGCCGCTCAGCAGCAGCGCGGGGCGGCTTCACCGCCGGCCGACTCGCCACAGCGGCACTCCTCGGCACCCGCCTTGGCGAGGGTGTCGGCATCGGCCTTGACGGTGTAGACCTCCCAGGGCTCGTTGCCGGGGCCGTGCACCCACACCTTGTCCTGGAGGGCGTAGCAGCATTCGGTGTCGTTCTCCTCGAGCGTGATGAGCCCGGAATCGGTGAGACGCCTGGTGGCCGCGTTGACGTCGGCGGTGGAGGGCACCTCCACCCCCAGGTGGTCCATGACCGTGGGCTGGTCGGCCTCACCTTCGATGAGTACGAGCTTCAGGGGCGGGTTCTCCACTGCGAAGTTGGCGTAGCCCGGGCGGCGCTTGGCCGGCTCGACGCCGAACAGGTTCGAGTAGAAGACGATCGATCCTTCGAGGTCGGAGACGCGAAGGGCGAGTTGGACACGGGACATGGAATGCCTCCTGCTGGTGGACACCGCACTGCTGTCTAGATGAACTTCGAATCAACCCCACTGTTGCACCCTGTTTTGACGTCTGTCAAGGTAGAGAAATGTCGAAGCAGACAATGCTGGTAGTGGACCTCCAAGCGGTCGCCTGCTGCCCCCCGTTGGCGGTCCGCCCCCTTGAGGCCGAGCAGGCGGCGGTGGTCGCGCCGATGTTCAAGGCCCTGGGCGACCCGGTCCGGCTGCGGCTGATGTCGATGATCGCCTCGGTGCCGGAGATGTGCGTGTGCGACCTGACCCCGGCGTTCGACCTGTCCGGGCCGACCATCTCCCACCATCTCAAGGTGCTGCGGGAAGCCGGCCTGGTCGACTCCGAGCGTCGCGGCACCTGGGTCTGGTACCGGGTCAGGCCCGAGGCGTTCCGTCAGCTCGGCGCGCTCCTCGACCTGCCCGTCACGACCGCTGCTGTCGACGGGTGAGGCTCACCCTCGCCCGGCGTGCCTCGGCCGAGTTCGCCGGCACGGCACTGCTGGTCACCGCCGTGGTCGGCTCCGGCATCGCCGCAGCGCGGATGTCGCCCGGCGACGTCGGGCTTCAGCTCCTGGAGAACGCGATCGCCACCGCCTTCGCCCTGGGCGCGCTGATCCTGATGCTCGGGCCGGTCTCCGGCGCACACCTCAACCCCGTGGTGTCCGCCGTCGACTGGTGGCTCGGCCGACGTACCGGAACGGGTTTGGCCGGCCCGGACCTCGCCGCCTACGCCGCCGCACAGGCCACCGGCGCGATCTGCGGTGCCATCCTGGCGAACCTCATGTTCGACCTGCCGGCCGTCGCCTGGTCGGAGACCGACCACACGGGCGCGAACCTGTGGTTGGCCGAGGTCGTCGCCACCGCCGGCCTCGTCGTACTGGTCTTCGCCCTCGCCCGCACCGGACGCACCTCGGTCGCACCCGCTGCCGTGGGCGCCTACATCGGCGCGGCGTACTGGTTCACCTCGTCCACCTCGTTCGCCAACCCCGCCGTCACCATCGGCCGGACCGTCAGCGACACCTTCGCCGGCATCGCCCCCACCTCGGTGCCCGGCTTCGTGATCGCCCAGCTCGTCGGCGGGCTGCTCGCCGTCGCCGCGCTGGCCGCCTGGTATCCCGGTGCCGGGCGCGCTGCCGACGCCGTGCTCATGCCCCGACTACCGCAGGAGACCACCCGCGATGCGTGACAAGCCCTCCGTCCTGTTCGTCTGCGTCCACAACGCCGGCCGCTCGCAGATGGCCGCCGGCTGGCTACGCCACCTCGCCGGTGACACAGTCGAGGTCCGCTCCGCCGGCAGCGAACCCGCCGACCACCTCAACCCCATCGCCGTCGCGGCCATGCGCGAGGTCGGCGTCGACATCACCGACCAGACTCCGGTCCGTCTCACCTGGGACGCCGCGGAAGCCAGCGACGTCATCGTCACCATGGGCTGCGGCGACACCTGCCCCGTCTTTCCGGGCAAGCGCTACGAGGACTGGCAACTCACCGACCCGGCCGGACAACCCATCGACGTCGTCCGGCAGGTCCGCGACGACATCCGGGCCCGGGTCGGCGCCCTCCTGGCCGAGCTGGAACGGGAGCGATGACCTGCGCCGACCTCGTGGCCAGCGGCCGGGGGTCCGGGTTCAGGTCGCTGGTGGCCGAGGGTTCATGCCGACGTGTGCGCGCCGGACGGCTCCCTGACCGTGAAGGGTGCTTGGAGTAGGGCGGGCAGGTCGCCCAGGGTGGCGAAAGCCGGTCCGCCCCAACGCGGGTCGGTGTCGTTGTGCTCCGTGGTCCGGTAGACGGTCATAGCGACCGCCGCCGCGCCGGCCAGCTCAGCGTCCGCGCCGTCCCCGACGAAGACGCACTCCGCCGGACTGACACCCAGGCGCTCGGCGGCAAGGCGATAGATCGCCGGGTCGGGCTTGGCCAGCCCGACTTCGCAGGAGAAGACCGTGACGTCGAACCGTTGGGCGAGCGGGCCCTGCGACCATGCTTCGGCAGTGTCCGAGGTGGCGTTACTGATGAGGGCCAGCGGATGCCCGTCGCCGCGCAACGCGTCCAGCACGTCCAGGGTGGCGGTCGGGACGCTGCCCAGCACCCGGCGCGCAAGGGCTCGCCGATGCTCACCGGCCCGGGCCCAGCTCGGCCCCGGTCACGCGGAGGAATTCCAACGCTCGGGCGGAAACCGGACGCGTCGGGACATGTGGACGATGATCAGGTGATGAAAAGTAGGTCGCAGGACTCTTCCTGACCTACTTTCCATCACTTGATCATGACAAGCGGCGGTGAGGGGCAGCCTCGGCCCTAGCGGCCGGTGTTGCCCCGGCGGCCCGGGCCGGTGGCGGAGGGCCGGTGACCGATGCGGGGGGCCCGCACCGCTGAGGCGGTGCCGGAGCCCGGCCGGAAGTCCCGGGCGGCAGCGGCCACCATCTCGTCGGGGTCGCTCGTGAGCTTCTGCCGAATGTGCTGCGGGACGACCTCGGAGGTCGCCATCGCCAGTCGGACCTGCACCGAGCGGTCGTCGACAAGGCGGTCCAGGTCCGCCTCGTCCAGCTCAAGCGAACGGACCAGCGCGGCGCGGACGTCGACCACCGGGTCCGCGGCGAGTGCGCTGCGCTGTGCGGCGGTGGTCCGCGGGTTGCGGGCGACCCCCTTGCGTACGCGGGCGGTGCGATCGGCCAGCAGGGTGGTGATCACGTCGGGGTGGTGGGTGTGGGTGGCGAGTCGTTCCCGTACCTCGGGTGAGACGTCCCCGGTCAGCTTGGCGGCCAACTCCGGCTCCAGGTCCCGCCGCTCGGCGAGCAGGCCGCGCAGCTCCTTGTCCGATGCCTCGGACATGGCCCGGCGGATCGACTCGTCGCAGGACGGGTTGCTGGCGACCGCCCAGCGGATCCAGCGGTCGGCGTCCTTGACCAGGCGCATCAGGTTGGCGATCGAGGTGGCGGGGTTTCTCGCCACCGCCTCCCGGACCTGACGATCCTGGTCCCTGGTCAGCGGCCGCAGGGCCTGCGCGGGTGCGTCGGGCCGACCGGCGACGGTCTTGCGGACCACTGCCGACGGGTCGGAGGCCAGGTCGATCAGTGTCATCTGTGGCGTGCTGGGGTCCTGAGCGAGCGCCAGCCGAGCGTCAGCGTCGCCACCGATCGGACGGTGGGCGGTGGTGCCGGTGTCGCCGTGTTGGTCGGCTGCGCCGACGTCCTGCTGTTTCCCCATCGCGCAATCATGTCACGCGCCCGATTTGCCCTTGGCGGGCGCGGGTAGCCGCAGGCCGGACATACCGCCGTCCACCGCCAGCGAGGTGCCGGTCACCGACCCGGTCGCGGGCGACGCGAGGTAGACGACGGCGGCGGCCACCTCGTCGGCGGTCACCAGGCGCCCGGTCGGCTGGCGGGCGGCGAGCTGCCGCTTCTCCGCCGTCGGGTCGGCCGCCCCGGCGAGCAGCCGGGCCACCCACGGGGTGTCGACGGTGCCCGGGGCGACACAGTTGACCCGGACCCCCTCGGTCACCAGGTCGGCGGCCATGGCGAGGGTGAGGGCGTGCACGGCGCCCTTCGACGCCGAGTACAGGGCGCGGCGGGGCAGTCCGACCGTCGCCGCGATCGAGGAGATGTTGACGATCGCGGCGGACGACGACCGGCGCAGGTACGGCAGGGCGACGGCGCTGGTGCGGGCGACGCCGGAGACGTTGACGTCGAGCACCCTGCTCCACTGCTCGTCGTCGTCCTCCTCCACGGTGCCGACCGCTGAGACAGCGGCGTTGTTCACCAGGATGTCGACGCCGCCGAACGCCTCGGCGACCGAGGCGACGGCAGCGGCCAGCGACGACCGGTCGGCCACGTCGGCCCGGACACCGTGGACGCGGGGGTCCTCGGGCAGGCCCGAGACGTCCAGGTCCAGCACGCCCACCCGGGCGCCGGCGTCCAGGAACGCCCGCACGCAGGCGGCTCCGATTCCCGAGGCACCGCCGGTCACCACTGCTACGAGGCCGTCACACCGCATGCTTCTCTCCCATTCCGAGTAGGTGACGCACCGCCGTCAGGACGGCCGTGCGGTCGAGCCCGTCAGACCCAGGCCGGTCCGTCGGGGTACGCGTACGTGGCGAGGCTCTCCGGGCGCATCGTGGCGGAGAAGCCGGGGGCGGTGGGCACGACGTAGTGCCCGTTCTTGATCACCACCGGGTCGACGAAGTGCTCGTGCAGGTGGTCGACGTACTCGACGACCCGGTCACGGGTCGAGCCGGACACAGCCACGAAGTCGAACATCGACAGGTGCTGCACCAGCTCGCAGAGGCCCACTCCCCCGGCGTGCGGGCACACCGGTACGCCGTACTTCGCGGCCAGCAGGAGGATCGCGACGTTCTCGTTCACGCCGCCCACCCGACACGCGTCGATCTGCACGACGTCCACGGCTCCGGCCTGCAACAACTGCTTGAACACCACCCGGTTCGCCACGTGTTCGCCGGTGGCGACCCGGATCGGCCCGCCGTCCGGCGCGCTCGTCGACAGTGCGGAACGGATCGCCGCGTGCGCGAGCACGTCGTCGGGGCTGGTCGGCTCCTCGATCCACCACGGGTCGTACGGCGCGAGTTCCCGCATCCGGGCGACCGCCTCGGCGACGTCCCAGCGTTGGTTGGCGTCGACGGCGATCCGGATGTCCGGGCCGACCGCCGAGCGGGCGATCCTCAGGCGGCGTACGTCGTCGGCGGCGTCCGCGCCCACCTTCAGCTTGATCTGGGTGAACCCGTCGGCCACCGCCTGCTTGGCCAGCCGGATCACCTTGTCGTCCGGGTAGCCGAGCCAGCCGGGCGACGTGGTGTACGCGGGGTAGCCCCGCTCGGCGAGCACGGCGGCCCGTTCGGCCCGACCCGGCTGGGCGGCGCGCAGGATCTCCAACGCCTCGTCGGGGGCGAGGGCGTCGGTGAGGTAGCGCCAGTCGACCAGGTCGACGATCTGCTCGGGGGTCAGGTCGGCGAGGTAGCGCCAGACCGGTTTGCCGGCCCGCTTGGCGACCAGGTCCCACATCGCATTGATCACCGCTGCGGCGGCCAGGTGCATCACACCCTTCTCCGGGCCGAGCCAGCGCAGCTGGGAGTCCTGGGTGAGCGAGCGCGCGAACGCGCCGAGGTCGACGGTGTCCGGGTCGATGCCGACCACGTACGGCACCAGCGCCTCGATCGCCGCCCGGCAGACGTCGTTGCCCCGCCCGATGGTGAAGGTGAACCCGTGCCCGTCCGGGCCGTCGTCGGTGCGCAGCACGAGGTACGCGGCCGAGTAGTCCGGGTCGGGGTTCATCGCGTCGGATCCGTCGAGGTCACGGGAGGTCGGGAACCGGATGTCGTACGTGTCGACGGAGGTGATCACCGCCATCAGGCGCTGCCGAGGGTGCTGCGCTGCCGGCCGAGGCCGTCGATCTCGACCTCCATCACGTCGCCCGCGGCCAGGTACGGGAACCGGCCGGAGAGCGCCACCCCCTGTGGCGTGCCGGTGTTGATGACGTCGCCCGGGTCCAGCACCGTGTACTGGGACAGGTGCCAGACCAGGTACGCCACATCGAAGACCATGTCCTTGGTGCTGCTGTCCTGTCGGGGCTCGCCGTTGACCCAGGAGCGCAGCCGCAACGCCTGCGGGTCGTCGATCTCGTCGGGGGTGACCAGCCACGGACCGAGCGGTTGGAACGTCTCGCAGGACTTGCCCTTCGACCACTGGCCGCCGGAGACGGCGAGTTGGAAGTCGCGCTCGGAGACGTCGTTGGAGAGGGTGTAACCGGCGACGTGCGCGAGGGCGTCGGCCGGGGAGGCGAGGTAGCGGGCCCGACTGCCGATCACCACCGCCAACTCCACCTCCCAGTCGGTCTTCGTGGAGCCGCGCGGGATCAGCACGTCGTCGTACGGGCCGACGACGGTGTTGGGCGCCTTGTAGAAGATGATCGGCGCGGTCGGTGGCTCGGCGCCCGACTCGGCGGCGTGCGCGGCGTAGTTCTGCCCGACGCAGAGCACCACCCCGGGGCGGGCGATCGGCGCGCCGACCCGCTGGCCGGTGATGTCGATCTCGGGCAGGTCGGTGGCCTCGCGGACCCGTTGGACACCGTCCCCGGCGAGGAAGTCCCCGTCGATGTCGGCGGTGAGCGACGAGAGGTCGACGTGCCTTCCGTCGGTGAACAGCACGGGGCGTTCCCGCCCCACGGGCCCGACGCGCATGAACTTCACGAACCAACCTCCAGTGCATAGGTACGAATCGCGGTGTCCGCCAGTACGGCGGTCCGCTCGTCCGGCGACAGCTCACCCAGGCAGGCGTGCAGCGCCGTCCACGCCTCGTCGTACGTGGCGACGAGCTCGCAGACGGGCCAGTCGGAGCCGGCCATCAGCCGTTGTGGGCCGAACAGGTCCAGCGCGGTGTCGACGTACGGCCTGATGTCGGCCACCCGCCACCCGGCGCCGGCCTCGGTGAGCAGTCCGGACAGTTTCGCGACGACGTTGTCGCAGGCCGCCAGGTCGCGCACGGCGGCACGCCACCCGGCGAGGTCGTCCGCCTCGATCCGCGGTTTGCCCAGGTGGTCGAGGACGAATGTGGTGCCCGGGGTGGCGTGGGCCAGGAACCCGGCGGTCTCCTCGGCGTCGCAACGGCCCGCCTCGACCAGCACGGTCGCCGTCACGTTCGACTCGTCCAGCCGGGGTACGAGGTCGGCGACTGTGTAGTCGCGGCGGATCGACTCCAGGCCCGGCTCGGTGAGCCACTGGTAGTCGGCGGTCCACAGGTGGTGGTGCGCGTCGATGATCACGGCGTGGGCACCTCCCTCGGCAGCAGACCCTCGGCCTTCAGGTCCGCCCACAACGCGCCGGGCACCTCCCACTCGACCATCGCCACGTTGTCGGCGACCTGCTCCGGGTTCCGGGCACCGACCACCACGCTGGCGACCGCCGGGTGGCCGAACGGGAACTGGATCGCCGCCGCCCGCAGCGGCACGCCGTGCCGCTCGCACACCGACCGGATCGCGGTGGCCCGGTCGAGCAACGCCTGGTCGGCCGGGGCGTAGTCGTAGGGTGCGCCCGGCCTCGGGTCGGCCAGCAGCCCCGAGTTGTAGACACCGGCGGCGAGGACCGAGATGCCCCTCTCCTGGCACAGCGGCAGCAGCTCGTCGAGGCCGGACTGGTCCAGCAGCGTGTACCGGCCGGCGAGCATGAAGCAGTCGAAGTCCCCGGCCCGGGCCAGCTCGACGAGCGCCGGGGCCTGGTTCATCCCCGCGCCGACCGCGCCGATCTCGCCGGCCTCCCGCAGCCGCGCGAGCACCGGGTACGCCTCGGTGATCGCCTCGGCGAGGTGGTCGTCCGGGTCGTGGAGGTGCGCGATGTCGATCCGGTCCAGCCCCAACCGGGCCAGGCTCTCGGTGAGCGAGCGGCGCACCCCGGCGGCGGAGAAGTCGAACCGTGGGGTCAGGTCGGTCGGCTCGGCCCAGAACTCCTGCCCGTCGTCACCACCGGGGACGAGCAACCGACCGACCTTGGTGGAGAGGGTGAACGCGTCGCGTGGCTTCTCGGCGAGGACCGCCCCTGCCCGCCGTTCGGAGAGCCCGCAGCCGTAGAGCGGGGCGGTGTCGAAAGAGCGCAGCCCGAGGTCCCAGGCCGCCGCGACCGTCGCGTGGGCGACGTCGTCACCGACGGCGTCGAACATCCCACCGATCGGGGCGAGGCCGAGCCCGAGCCGGGTCACCACCACGTCGGTACGCCCCACCGTCACCCGTTCGGTGGCCCTCACGCGACCACCCCCTGTCCGTCGTGGATGAACCTGATCACCGACTGGCTCATCCGGTCGTAGTCGTGATCGTTGTCCAGTTCCCCGACAATGGCGAACTCCCGCATCACAGCGATCCGGTCGGCGAGGGTGACCATCTCCGGCAGGTCCGACGAGATCAGCAGGATGGCCATGCCCCGCGCGGCGAGGCCGGCGATCAACTCGTGGAAGGCCGCCTTGGTGCGGACGTCGATGCCGACTGTGGGTTCGTCGATGATGAGCACGTCGCATTCGGCAGCCAACCACTTGGCCAGGCTGACCTTCTGCTGGTTGCCGCCGGAGAGCTGACCGGCGAGCTGACCGGGCGAGGCGAGTCGGATGCCGAGCCGGTCGGCGTACTCGTCGACAAGCGCCCGCTCACCCCGGTCCCGGACCAGCCCGAGCCGGGCCAGTCGGCGCCACACCGTGACGGCCGTGTTGCGGGCGACGGTCTGGTCGAGGAAGAGGCCCTCCTCCTTGCGGTTCTCGGTGACGTAGCCGATCCGGTGCCGGTGCAGGGCGTCGCCCACGTCCCGGATCCGCGCCGGCCGTCCGTGCACCCGCACCTCGCCGGCGGTGATCCGATCGAGGCCGAGCAGCGCCTTGGCCAGCTCGCTGCGGCCCGCGCCGACAAGCCCGTACAGGCCGAGGATCTCACCGGGGCGGACGGCGAGTGTGACGTCGTGGTGGCCGGCGGTGGTGGCGACGTGGTCGAGCGCCAGCGCCGGTTCGGCGTCCGCGTCGACTGTGCGGTCGGGAAGGTGCACCTGCTGGTACGCCCGGCCGACCATCAGGTCGACGATCTGCTCGCGGGTGTGGTCGGCGAGGGGCTCGGCCTCGGCGACGCTGCGCCCGTCGCGCAGCACCGTCACCGTGTCGGCGACGGCGAAGACCTCCTCCAGTTTGTGGCTGACCAGCACCGTCGCGTGACCCCGCTCGGACAGCCGACGCACGATCCCGTAGAGGCGGTCGGCCTCGTCGTTGGTCAGCGACGCGGTCGGCTCGTCGAGCAGCAGCACCGTCGAGTCGGCCGACAACGCCTTGGCGATCTCCACCAACTGCATCTGGGCCACCGACAGCCGGGACACCGGCAGGTCGGGGTCCAGGTCCAGGTCCAGCAGGTCCAGGCACCTACGTGCCTCGACGCGCAGCGCCTCCCGGTCGAGCAGACCGGCGCGGCGGGGCAGGTGTTGCAGGCAGATGTTCTCCGCGACGCTGAACGCGGGGATCAGGTTCCGCTCCTGGTGCACCACGCCGATGCCGGCCCGCTGCGCGTCCTGCGGATTGCCGAGCTGCACCGTACGCAGGTCCCCGTCCGGCCCGGGCAGCCGCAGTCGCCCGCCGTCCGGCCGGTACACCCCGGTCAGGATCTTGATCAGGGTGCTCTTGCCGGCACCGTTCTCGCCGAGCAGCGCGTGCACGCTGCCGGCGGTCACCGCCAGCGTCGCCTCATCCAGGGCACGCACCCCGGGGAACGTCTTGACCAGGTTCTCGGCGGACAACACGACGCTCATCGCCGACCTCCGGAGAGCTTGTCGCGGAACTGTCCGAGCAGCACCGCGCCGAGGACGACAGCGCCGATGATGAGGTCCACCCACCGCCTGTTGATGTCGAACTGCGACTGGCTGACGTCGACCAGGCGGACCAGGAAGGCCGCCAGGACCGTGCCGGTCACACTGATCATCCCGCCGGCCAGGGCCACCCCGCCGATGATCGGCGCGGCGAAGCTGGGCAGCAGCAGGTCGTCGCCGATGGAGGCGTTCACCGAGCCGAAGGCGGCCACCACGATCACCGCGGCGAACCCGGCCAGCAGCCCGGACAGGGTGTGGGCCAGCACCAGCGCGCGGTCGTTGGAGATGCCCGACAGCCGGGCCGCGAACGGGTTGCCGCCGGAGGCGAGCAGGTGCCGCCCGGGCACGGTACGCCGGAAGAAGAGCGCGACCGCGACGGCGACGACGACTGCCAGCAGGAACACCACTGGCACCCCGGCCACCGATGCCTGCCCGAACTCCCGCAGCCCGGGCGAGTAGCCCTGGTAGGTGCCGGTGCCGTTCACCCCGTACCGCAGGCCCTCCAGGATCGTCATGGTGGCGAGGGTGACGATGAACCCGTTGATCCGGGTGAAGATCACCAACAGGCCGTTGACCAGCCCGACGGCCGCACCGAGGGCCAACGCGGCGAGCACCGCGACCGGGGCGGGCAGGCCCGCGTCGATCATCAGCCAGCCGGAGGCCATCGCGCAGAACCCGGTGAGTACGCCCACCGAGAGGTTCATCTGGCCGACGGCGAGCACCACCAGCTGGGCCAGGCCGATCACGATCGGCAGGGCGAGGAAGCGCAGGAACGCGTCCAGGGTGCCGGCGGTGAGCAGGTTGAAGTCGGTGGCTACCGCGAGCGCGGCGAACCCGACGGCGGCGATCACCGCGAGGGTGAACTCGTTGGTCCGGACCAGGCTCCTCATGAGCTCGACACCGCCCTTCGCTCGGCGATCACCGCTCGGAGCCGGTCCAGCGACAGCGCCGCGAGCAGGACCAGTCCGATGTAGAGCTTCAGCTCCTCCAGGGAGAACTGGAGCAGGTTGAGGCCCTTGTAGATGACCTGGGTGAGGGTCGCGCCGAGCGCGGTGCCGAGGACGCTCACCGCGCCACCGGCGAGCAGCGTGCCACCGAGCACCGGTGCCAGGAACGACGGCAGCAGGAACGACTCCCCGATGTTCGCGGAGAACGCACCGTTGTTGGCGGCGAGCAGGAAGCCGGCCAGCGCGGCGAGCAGCCCGCTCAACGCGTGGGCGGCGACGACCCGACGGTGCGTGGGAATGCCCGACAACTCGGCGGCGACGGTGTTGGAGCCGGTCATCAGGATCTCCCGGCCCAGCCGGGCGCGCCGGAACAGCAACCCGACGCCGAGCGCCGCCACCACCGCGATCGGCACGACAAGGGGGATCCGAGGGCCGCAGACCTCGCCCATGCAGTAGTCGGCGAAGGTGTCGAAGCGCAGGGCGGACAGCCCGCTCGGCTGCACAGCGAACGACACCCCGCCGGTCGCCCAGGTGTAGAGGATGGTGACCAGACCCAGCAGCCCGAAGTCGAGCGCGAGGGTCACCACGAACGAGTTGACACCGGTCTTGGCGATCAGCAGGCCGGCGAGCGCGCCGATGCCCGCACCGACGACGAGGCCCACGAGCAGCCCGACCAGCAGGGGTACGCCGAGCCGGTCGTACGCCAGGCCCATCGCGAAGGTGGACAGCGCGGCCATCCGACCGACCGCCATGTTCATGTGCCCGAGCGACAGCACCGCGAGCTGGGCGAGGCCGACCACCGCGTACACGCTGATGTCGGCCTGCAGCGGCGCCAGGGTGAGCTTGGGGTTGAGGAACGCGGGGGTGAGCGACGAGAAGAGGACGACAAGCACGGCGATGACGATGACCAGACCGAGCCGGGGGTTCGCCCAGACCGGCAGGGCCCGGGTCGGCGGCCTGGGTTCGGCGGCCGGAGGGGCCGACGGGGCCTCCGGCGCGGTTTGCGTCTTCACGCCACCCTCCTGTCCTCGATCGCGTCGCGGTCCCAGTCGATGCCGAGGCCCGGCTCGCCGGGGGCGAGCGCGTGGCCGTCGACGATCGCGATCTCGGTCCGGGTGATCGCGCGCAGTTGCGGGATGTGCTCGACATAGCGGCTGTTCGGGACCGCCGCGCAGAGGCTCACGTGCAGCTCCATCAGGAAGTGCGGGCAGACCACCACGTTGCAGGCCTCGGCCAGGTGCGCGACCTTGAGCCACGGGGTGATGCCACCGATCCGTGCGACGTCGACCTGGACGATGCCGGCGGCCTGGCGACGCAGGTACTCGGCGAACTGGCCGATCGAGTACATCGACTCGCCCACCGCGACCGGGATGCTTGTCGCGCGGGCGAGCAGCTCGTGCCCGGCGACGTCGTCGGCCGGCAACGGCTCCTCGAACCAGGCGAGCCGGTGCGGTTCGAGCAGCCGGGCTCGGCTGATCGCTTCGGCGGCGGTCAGTGACTGGTTGGCGTCGACCATCACGTCGAAGCCGTCGCCGAGGGCCGCCCGGACCGCGCCGATGCGGGCGGCGTCCTCGGCCGGGTCGGGCTTGCCGACCTTGAGCTTGACGCCGGGCCAGCCGGCCGCCTGGGACGCCTTCGCGCCGGCGACCAGCTCGTCCTCGGTGAGGTGCAGCCAGCCACCCTCCGTGTCGTACAGCGGGATCCGCTCCTTGGCGCCGCCGGCCAGCACCCACAGGGGCAGGCCGGCGGCGCGGGCGCGCAGATCCCACAGCGCGGTGTCGACGGCTGCCAGCGCCAACGAGGTGATGGCGCCGACGGCGGTGGCCCGGGTGGCGGCGTGCAGGTCACGCCAGATCGCCTCCACCCGGGTCGCGTCCCGGCCGACCAGGTGTGGCAACAGGTAGTCGCGCAGCAGCGCGAGCACCGCGGTGCCGCCGGTCCCGATCGTGTACGAGTAACCGGTGCCGTGCCCGCCGTCGGCGGTGCGCAGCTCGACGAAGACCGTCTCCTGCTTGAGGAAAGCCTGCACCGCGTCGGTGCGGACGGTCTCGACGGGTATGTCGACGAGGTACGCCTCGGCTGTGGTGATCGTCGACATCAGTTGCACGTGAGGAGGTTGCCGTCGAACTTCTTCTTCAGCTCCTCGGTGGTCGCGGTGCGGTCGCTCTCGTAGCCGTCCAGGTTGTCCTTGGTCACCACGAACGAGCCGGAGTCGATGGTCACCCCGGGCTCGGAGATGGTGCAGCCGCCGCTGAGCTTCATCAGCGCGTACGAGCCGACGCGGGCCTGACCGACCGGGTTCTGCAGGACGGTGGCGGCGACCGACCCGCCACGGATCCCGTCGATGACGATCGGGTCGTCGTCGATGGCGACGACCTTGATGGGGAGCTTCGACTGGCGGACCCCCTCGGCGGAGGCGACCGCCGGGTTGTAGGCGGTGTTCACGATGGCCTGGATCTGTCGACCCTTGGCGGCGAGCAGGTCGGCAACCGCCTTCTGGGCGCTCTGCAGGTCCTTGTCGATGTCGGTGACGCTCTGCACGAGCACCACCTTGCCGCCGGTCTCGCCGACCGCCTTCTCCACGCCCTTGATCCGGCGCTGGGTGTTGGAGTCCACCTTGTTGCCGGTCAGGTGCACCAGGTTGCCCTGGCCGCCCATCGCGTCGATGGCGGCCTTGGCGCCCTTGTACGCGGCGACCTCGACGTCGGTGGAGAGGCAGAAGTCGGCCTTGTTGGCCCCGGCGGGGCAGGAGGCCAGCGAGGCGACCGGGAAGCCCTGCCGCTTGAGGTCCTCGAAGGTCGAGTTGATGTTGTCCGGCGAGACGCCGAAGACCCCGAAGGCGTTGTAGCCCTGCGCGGCCAGGGACTTGAGCACGTCGTTCTGCTTGGTCTGGTCCCAGCCGGCCGTCTCGTTGAAGGTAACGTCGCCGAGCGCGAGCTCCGACTTGGCGGTGGCCCCGGCGTCCTTCCAGGGCTGGAAGTACGGGTGTGAGCCGCCGGGGACGAGCGCGACCTTGACCTGCCCTGGCTCCCGACCCCCGGCTTCGGTGTCGGTGGTGTCGCTCTTCTTCGTGCAGGCCACAGTGGTGCTGGCGAGAGCCAGAACGGTGAGGCCGGAGCCGATCCGGGACAACATCGTGCGCGACATGTTCGTCTCCTCGCGGGTGGTGGGGTGAGACGGCGGCGGGCGAGCCTATTTCCTATAGGATGTTGCTTTGCTAGTGTGTACTCGCTCACACGAACACAGTCAAGGGGTTGTTGAGGAGACGAGATGGCCCAGCAGGAAGCTCGCGAGGGCCGACTCCGTCCCGCCCGTCGGCTCACCCTCGCCGAGGACGTGTACGAGTCGATAAAGACCCTGGTCATGGACCACATCCTGACTCCCGGCGAGCG
The DNA here is from genome assembly GCF_040649215.1 of Micromonospora sp. NPDC049044. Lineage (NCBI taxonomy): Bacteria > Bacillati > Actinomycetota > Actinomycetes > Micromonosporales > Micromonosporaceae > Micromonospora > Micromonospora sp. NPDC049044. Next base: position 102,135 of record NZ_JBEZFA010000001.1, read on the forward strand.
GGTGAACATCGACGCTCTCGCCCGGGAGCTGGACGTCTCCCCCACCCCGGTGCGCGAGGCGCTCGCCCGGTTGGAGGCCGACGGCCTGGTCCGCAAACGCCCGCTGTCCGGCTACTCCACCACACCCCTGCTGACCCGCGCCGAGTTCGACGACCTCTTCGAGGTTCGCCTGCTGTTGGAGGGCGCCACCGCCGGCCGGGCCGCCGCACACGCCTCCGCCGAGCAGCGGCAACGGATCAGCGCCGAGGCGGCGACGACGATCGACGTGGAGGCCGGCGACGGATATCGCCGGCACGCCGCCTTCACCGCGCTGGACGCCACCTTCCACGACCTGATCGCCGAGGTCGCCGGCAGCCCACTGCTGCGGGACAGCATCACCCGGTTGCACCCGCACCTGCACCTGCACCGGCTGTACTTCCCGGTCACCGGCGCTCCGGACACCAACACCGAGCACCAACGCATCGCCGCCGCCATCGCCGAGGGCGACTCCGACGCCGCCGCCGAGGCGATGCGGGCGCACCTGACCGCCGCCCGGGAGCGCCACCTGCCCGCCTTCGACCAGCTTCCCGCCCCCGGCGCACCGCACGACCCGGTGTGACCCGCCCCGACCCGTCCGAGGAGCCGCCGTGCGGATAGCCCTCTTCATCACCTGCGTCAACGACATCGCGTACCCGGCCACCGGCATCGCTGTCACCCGCATCCTGCGCCGGCTCGGCCACACCGTCGACTTCCCGACCGGCCAGACCTGTTGCGGGCAGATGCACGCCAACACCGGCTACCGGGCCGAGGCGATGCCGATGGTGCGCAACTACGTCGACGTCTTCGACGGGTACGACGCCGTCGTCGTGCCGTCCGGGTCGTGCACCGCGATGATCCGCGACCAGTACCCCCGGATGCACCCACCCGCCACGTCGGTGGCCGCCCGCACCTACGAGCTGTCCGAGCTGCTCATCGACGTCCTCGGCGTCACCGACGTGGGCGCCGAGTTTCCGGAGCCGGTGACCTACCACCCCACCTGCCACGGCCTGCGGTTGCTGCGGTTGGGCGACCGGCCGCTGACACTGCTGCGCCAGGTGCGCGGGATCGACCTGGTCGAGCTGGGCGACGCCGAGGAGTGCTGCGGCTTCGGCGGCACGTTCGCTCTGAAGAACCCGGACGTCTCCACAGCGATGCTCACCGACAAGTGCGCCCGGGTCCGCGAGAGCGGCGCTCGCGTGCTCGCCGCCGCCGACAACTCCTGCCTGGCCCACATCGGAGGTGGCCTCGACCGCCACCGCTCGGGCGTACGGGCCCTGCACTACGCCGAGATCCTCGCCGCGACCGGGGCCCCCTCGTGAACAGCCAGGTCGCACCGGCCACCGGAGGCGGACGGATCCGCACGCCACTGCCCTTCCCCACCATGGCGAAGCCGGCAGTCGCCGACCAGCAACTGCGGGCCAACCTGCACCGGGCCACCCGCACCATCCGCGGCAAACGCGCCCGGGTGGTCGACGAGGTGCCCGACTGGGAGGCCCTGCGCGACGCCGGCTCCGCGATCAAGGCGGACGTCCAACGCCGGTTGCCGGAGCTGCTGGAGCAGTTCGAGGCATCCGCCACCGCTGCCGGCGCCACAGTGCACTGGGCCCGGGACGCGGCCGAGGCCTGCCGGATCGTCGTCGAGTTGACCCGGGCCACCGGGGCCGACGAGGTGGTCAAGGTCAAGTCGATGGCCACCCAGGAGATCGAGCTCAACGAGGCCCTGGCGGCGGCCGGGATCGCCGCGTACGAGACCGACCTGGCCGAGCTGATCGTGCAGCTCGGCGACGACAGCCCCTCGCACATCCTGGTGCCGGCGATCCACTACAACCGGACCCAGATCCAGGAGATCTTCAAGCGGCGCATGCCGGACGCGCCGGCCGACCTCAGCGACGAGCCGGCCGCCCTGGCCGAGGCGGCCCGCGCGCACCTGCGCCGGCGTTTCCTCTCGGCCCGGGTCGCCGTGTCCGGTGCCAACTTCGCCATCGCCGACACCGGCACGCTGGTGGTGGTGGAGTCCGAGGGCAACGGGCGGATGTGCCTCACGCTGCCGGAGACGCTGATCAGCGTGGTGGGCGTCGAGAAGCTGCTGCCGACCTTCACCGACCTGGAGGTCTTCCTGCAACTGCTGCCGCGCTCCTCGACCGGCGAGCGGATGAACCCGTACACCTCGATGTGGACTGGCGTCACCCCCGGGGACGGCCCGCAGGACGTGCACGTGGTGCTCGTCGACAATGGCCGGTCCGCGGTGCTCGCCGACCCGGTGGGGCGGCCGGCGCTGTCCTGCATCCGCTGCTCCGCGTGCCTCAACGTCTGCCCGGTGTACGAGCGGGCCGGCGGGCACGCGTACGGCTCGGTGTATCCGGGGCCGATCGGGGCGATCCTGTCGCCGCAGCTGACCGGCGTGGCCGACAACGCCTCCCTGCCGTACGCGTCGACGCTCTGCGGCGCCTGCTACGACGCCTGCCCGGTAAAGATCAACATTCCGGAGATCCTGGTCCACCTCCGCCAGCAGGCCCCGCACCCGGTGGCGGAACGGACAGCCATGCGCGTCCTGTCCTGGGTGATGCGCAGCCCCCGACGCTGGGCCGCCGCCCTGCGGCTGGCCCGCACCGGCGCGGGACCGCTCGGCGCGTACCGCGAAAAGCGCACCGGCGCCCGGACGCTGCGCCGGCTGCCCTGGCCCGCGTCGGCGTGGACCCGGTCGCGGGACCTGCCGCTGCCCGCGCCGCAGACCTTCCGCGAGTGGTGGGAGCAGCAGTGAGCGCGCGTGACGAGATCCTGGCGCGGCTGCGCACGGCCCTGGCCGACAACCCACCGCCGCTGCCGGTGCCCCGCCGATACCGGCGGGCCGACGACCGCCACGACCTGGTCGAGGTCCTCGTCGACCGGTTGGTGGACTACCGGGCGACAGTCCACAGTGGGTTTGCCGCCCTGGCCAGTCTGCTGGCCGAGGTCGGCCGGCTCGCCGTGCCCACCGACGTCCCCGCCGACTGGTTGGTCGGCCACGCCGGGCGGGTGCACCGCGACGCTCCCCCGCTGACACCGGCCGAGCTTGACACCATCGACGCGGTCCTCACCGGCTGCGCCGTGGCGGTAGCCGACACCGGCACGATCATCCTCGACGCCGGCCCGACGCAGGGACGGCGAGCGCTCACCCTGGTGCCCGACCGGCACATCTGCGTCGTCCGCGCCGATCAGGTGGTGGGCCTGCTGCCGGAGGCGCTTACCCGGCTCGACCTGCGCGCGCCCCAGACCTGGATCTCGGGCCCGTCGGCGACCAGCGACATCGAGTTGAACCGGGTCGAGGGTGTGCACGGCCCACGCCGGCTGGAGGTGGTGCTTGTCGATGCCGATCGCCGGGGACGCTGACGCGGGACTCACCCACCACGACGCACGGCAGCGCGACTGCCGAAACCTTCGGCGACCTTCTGCGCACCAGCGCACTTGACGCCGCCGACGCCGAAACCGCCGTGACCGCGCTTGTCGCCTTGGCGGTCAACGACCCGGACCCGGTCGTCCAGGAGTCCGCGCTGCACGCCGTCGCCGAGGCGTTCGATCACCACGAGTTGCCGTACGACACGCCGCAGCCAACGCGATTGCCGAGCTGTCAGGGCCCTGATGTGGCGCAATCCCGGAGTTGACGCGTGGATCCCGACTGGCTGGAGTCCTGGTGCGAGGATCCACGTCAGGCAGTCACCAGCACCGCGGCGGCGAACTCGTCGGTGGCGCATGTGAGGATGCCGGCATGGAACAGCCACTGAGTCGGCAGGCGGCCTCGGACGCGGTCGGCGACAAGGGATGGCGATATCTGCTCGGCGCGTTGCGCACGTCGGTCCCGGTCGGCTCATTGGCTCAGGCCGCCGAGGTGGCGGCGCGCGTGGTGGCGGCGTGCGGCAGCGACGCCGATGGCCACCTACGCGCTGATATCCGGTCAGACCGGATGGTCTTGACCCTGCAGTCGTTGGATCAGGCGGCGGTTACCGCTTGCGATATCGACCTCGCTCATCGGCTTTCCGACGCCGTGCGGGACGTCGGACTACGGACAGAGCCTGAGATTGGTACGGCAGCGCCGCGGTCGGTCCAGCTCGTGGAGATCGCTCTCGACGCGCTCGACATCGCAGCGGTCCGGCCGTTCTGGAAGGCCGTGCTCGGCTACACGGACGAGGCGGGAGCCGACGGTCCCGAGGATCCGATCGTCGACCCGGTCGGGCAGGGTCCGGCGCTGTGGTTCCAGCAGATGGATCACCCTCGCCCGGACCGCAACCGCATCCACCTCGACATCTGTGTTCCGCACGACGAGGCGCCACGGCGGATCGAAGCGGCGCTGACGGCAGGCGGCCTACTCGTGTCCGCGTCTGGTGCTCCCGCGTTCTGGGTGCTCGCGGATATCGAGGGCAACGAGGCGTGTGTGACGACCTGGCAGGGCCGAGACGACTCGTAGTGCGGGCTGACCGGCCTGGTCAGGTCACGTTACACCGGGACCCGCAGTAGGGGCAGAAGGCGCGCTTCGCGGACCATCCTTCTGCCCGCCGTCGCCTGCTGTCGAGGTGGCGCGGGCGGCGCGGTGGGCGGCCACGCGCGAGCGGTTCGCGCAGGAGGCATCGCAGTAACGGCGGGCCGGTCCGGGGCCGTAGCGCAGAACCGCGTGCGCGCACCGGGAGGCCGCGCATTCCGCCAGCACGTCAACTCCGTGTTCGGCGACCATGATGCTCAGCCCCATCGCTCCGGAGGCAACCAACCATCCACCCCATGTTGATCCGGGTGCGTCGACGCGCAGGTGCAGCGGCAGCTCGTTGTGGCCGACGAGCCGCGGGCGTGCGGTGCGGGCGAGCAGCTCGTTCAGCCGCTCCACGATCTGTTGCTCGTCACCGGCGACGGCGAAGACCCGGGCCAGATCGGATCGGGCAGCCCGGGCGTCGACCAGGTCCGCGTCGCGGACCGTGACCGGCTCGGGTTCGCCGAAGGCCACCAGCAGGTCCCGGAGCTGCGTCGGCGTCGTGAGGAAGTCACCGTGCCGCTCACCAGGAGCGGTGTTCACCAACGCAACCGCCAGGCGAGCCCAGCGAGTGGATTCGAATCGCGTCTCTGCGCTCACCTTGTTACGGTACCAACCATGCAAACCGTTACCGACGTTGTCGCCGACGGTCGTCTGGGTGGCGCGGCCACACGCCTGCTGGCCGCAGCCACCCTGTCCCGCCTCGCTGACTCGGCGGCGGGAATCGCTGTGACACTTGTCGTGATCGCCCGCACCGATGACGTTCGACTCGCAGGGCTGGTGGTTGCCGCCTTCGCACTGCCGACTCTGCTCACCGGTCCGGTCCTCGGCGCGCTGCTCGACAGACTGCGGACAAAGCGGCCCCTGTTCATCGCCAATCAGCTCATCCTTGCCGCGACGCTCACCGGGGTGCTGGTCCTGGCAGGTCGGTCGCCGAACATCCTGCTCATCGCGCTGGGTCTCCTCGCCGGACTTACCGCACCCGTGTTGACAGGCGGCTACAGCAGCATCCTGCCGCAGGTCCTCCCACCGGCCCGACTGCCGCGCGGCAACGCAGCGGACGCCGCAAGCTACAACATCGCCGGTCTCGGCGGACCGGCGTTGGCTTCCGCCATCGCCAGCACCGCTGGCGCTGGGGCAGCGCTCGCCAGCGTCGCCGCCATCGCCGCCATCGGCGTGGCACTCATCCTCAGCGCACCGATGCCGAACCCCAGCACGGCAGCCGCCGAAGGCGACGGCAGGGAATCTCTGCCGGCCGCCCTGCGCGACGGTGTCCGGCTCGTCATGCGAGAACCACTGCTGCGCGCGACGACAATGACGACAACTCTCAGCCACACCGTGCAAGGGCTGCTGCCGGTGACGCTGCCCCTGCTCGCACTCCAACTCGGCCACCCGGCCGAGCACGGTGGCTGGATACTCACCGCGATCAGCTTCGGCGCCCTGATCGGCTCGTTGGCGTCCGCGCGCCTGCTCATCCGCGTCCAACCCCGCACGGCATTGATCGGGGCGCTGGTCTGCCACGGCTCGGGCGTGGCCGCCATCGCTGCCGCACCCACCCTGTGGTTCGCGTTGCCCTTCGCCGCACTCGCCGGACTCGCGAGTGGTCCCGTCCTCGCGGCCACCATGGCGATCCGGCAACAGTGCACACCTGCCCACCGCTACGCCCAGATCGTCGCCACCGGCGCCAGTATCAAAACCGGCGGTTACGCACTGGGCGCCGCCGCCACCGGGCTACTCGCCGCCCACCTCACGGCACGGCAGATCGTCTTCGTCGTCGCCGGCGTTCAACTGCTCGCACTCGTTCCGCTGCTCGCCGGCCGTCAACGGACCGGGCCGCCGCACGCGAAGCCCCGGCCGGCATGAGCCCGCACCGGCCGGCGGTTCCTCCGTCAGTTGGCGACCGGTCAGCCGCTGCTTACCGATTGGCCCCTGTTGAACTCGAGACCATCATGCACCCACCGGCCAGTCAGGCCGCGTGACTACACCTGTCACCTGCTGGTGCAGCAGAACCTTCGCTGTCTCCTTGCTGCATTCATCGAGCGCGCTTCGGACCGAGCGTAAGTTTGTCCGACACTGGGCATTACTCCCTCGTGACGGAGCCGGTTGAAGATGCCGCCCAGGAGCTACCGCCCGAAACCGTGTGGCAGATGCTGCTCGACGAACATGCGCCACCACACGACGAAGCGCGAAGCTGGCTTTCCTCCGCCTTCTGGCCTCTGCTTCAAGCCGCGTACGCCGAACCGGTGCTGCGGTCGGCGTACCCTCGGACACCCCTGAACACACTGGTGCCGGGGCCTGGCCCACACATATTGGACATTCCGGCGGAGGGGCGGCGGCCGACCGTGGCGGTCGGGTCCGACGGCTGGTACGCCGTTTTCAGCCGTCGCACCCCGGACAGCGAGTGCCTCTTGCAGACCAGGGATCCGGTCGAGGCGGCGGCACTCCTGGCGCGCCTGCACGTGGAGAGCCTAGCTTGATCTTTAACCTGCGGGGCGGTGGCATCGACCCCAACTGATCATGGAGACAGCCCTTCTTCGATCATTCCTCTTGTCCAGGGAAGAAGTCGCAAACCAAGGGCTGTCTGGTGATCAGAGTGCACGATGCCGGGACGAACGGTGGGGTCGGCCGGCTGGCGGCGTTCCGGCGTGAGTTCCACGCCTGTCTGACCGCTCGCCGGGACGCGTGGGACCAGCCCAGCAGCACGGCATCAAGCGCGCCGAGGAGGGCCGCCCGAAGGGCGCCGACACATCCGAGCCCGAGGCGCCCAAGAAGACCAACCCCTGGGACGGCGACGGCCTGGGCAATGGCAACCACAAGCCTTCGTCCACCCTGGCCGGCAAGAAGCTCTTCCCGTCCGGCACCACGAAGACCAACCCACCGGCCTAGCCACCGAACCCACGGAAGACCCATGGAAGTCAACGATTACGTATGGCTCAGCCCTCGGATCATCGACCAGGTCGCACCCAAGATCAGCCCGAAGTACCGGTCGATGGTCCTGATGGCCAGAGGCGCCGGCGCCTGGGACCACGCGATCACGACGCTCGTCGGTGCCCTGTCGGAGGAGGACGTCGTGATCACCACGGCGGAGAAGGACGCGCTGCGGGAGCTCATGGAGTACCTCCGGGAACCTCTGACGCGCCTGGAGCAGATCCGGACCTCGGACTGACGGCCGGAGCGTAGATCGGGCCTCTCGAACCCTGCACCGTGTCGACCAGCGGGCGTTTCAGACCTGGCCCGATCTCGGCGAGCATGTCGATGGCGACATTCACCGAACGGTAGATCTCGGGATCCGACTGCGGAAGGTATCAAGATTTTGAGGCGGCCCACAGGAACCTGACTCACGGGACCCGCGATGTCAGAGGCGGTGAGTAGCTTCTACGCAACACGGACCACACGCCGGAGGAAGGCCGCAGATGGAACTACCGCTCAGGCGAGTCGAGCGAATCGCGACGCCGGTCATGTTCGTGGCTGTCAAAGACGGATCAGACGAGATCGGGCCAGCCTGGGACCACTTGGAGACCCTGCTCGGGTCGCTGCGCGGGCGCACATTCCTCGGCGTGTTCGACAACTCCGGCATCTACCGCTGCTGCGTCCAGATCCGAGCTGGCGACGACAGTGACCGACTCGGCCTGCAATCAGGCGTCGTGCCAGGAGGTCAATACCTGACCGCGACCGTGCGTGGTCCCCAACCTGCCGCCTACGCCCTGCTGACCCCGACCTTCGAACAGCTGCGGCGCTCCGGAGACCCAGACGACGCCCGCCCCAACATCGAGCACTACCGCCGTCACGACCGGATCGACCTGCTCATGCCGATACGAGGCAGAGCCTGAACCGACCGACCGCTCTCAAGCTCAGCCACAGCAGCGCGATGAGGCTGAAGCAGCCGCCGGAAGGGCGTGGCACGAGACCCGGCTCGTCTCTGGCGAAGGGCCCGCAGACTAGAGGCGTGATGAGACTGCGGTTGTACAAGGCTCGTGAACGGCAGCGCGTCATCGATCCTGCCGATCTCACGCTCACCTACTTCGCGGTCGACCCCGAAACGAAGCCAGTCTTCGAGCACAACGGCGTAATGGTGTGGGTCGGCCAGCGCTGAAGCCTCGGATTCGCCAAGGCCAAGCCGAACGACCCGCAACCGCGTCTGGCGGGGACTCCCTGACCTTCCCGTTACTTCTCGCTGTCGAGCATGCCCATCATCGGCGCCGCGTACCGCTCGCCGGAGGCGGCACCGGCCGGCACGGCCCGCTCGATCTCGTCGAGTGCCTCCCGGTCCAGCACCAGATCGGCCGCGGCCAGCGACTCGGTCAGCCGGTCGCGTCGCCGCGCGCCGACGAGCGGCACGATCTGTCCGCCCTGCGCGGCGACCCAGGCGGTCGCCACCTGGCTGGTGGTCGCCCCCAGCCGCTGCGCGACCCGGCCCAGCGCCTCCAAGCGATGCGCCAACGAGCCGGCCAACTCTCCAGAACCCTTGAGGGCATCACCCCCGAACAGCTGACCGATGCACGCGACGCCTGCTGGCACATAGCCTCAAACCGGCCCACCGCGCCCGCAGCTCCCCGACCTGGGAGTTTCCAGTCGTACCAGACCTCCTGATCGTAGTCGGGGTTCGGTGCGATCCATTTGTGGGAACCGTCGCTGTAGTGGAACTTCTCGTCACCCGGCCGCAGGATGCTCACCGAAGCCAGCCGAGGAAGCGTCACCTCTGACAGCCTGGAAACGGCATGATCTTGGGGCCCCTCGGGCTCCTGCCCCCTCGCTTATGAGTTCTGGGCACCTCGTCCGGCGGTGTCCGTTCAGGTCTGCGGCCTCGGTCGACCGTGCGCGCTCGACTGTCGGTGGCTGCCTTCGTCCGGGCCGGTTCTGTCGCCGTTGCTGTCGACGACGATGCGGCAGTGGGAAGCGCCCGGCCTATTCCTATTGCCCGAGGTCCCAGTCGTATCGCTGGACACCGAACTCCGCCGTGGCCTGCTCCATGGCCTCAGCAACGGAGTCGTGCAAGGTGTCGGTCATCTCCTCGCCGCTGTCGTCGCAGTAGAACAGGTAGGCCCGTGGTTCATCGCCGTCGTACTGCGCGATGCGCAAGATCACTGGGCGCGGCACCTCGACACGGTGTCCGTCGGCGTAGCCGTAGTAGTGACGGGTGAACCCGGTAGGCCGATGCTGCGGCCCCAACCGCACCTCAGCCAAAATTTTGGGCGCCACCACGCCGATCATGGTAGTACGTCTCCGCCCGTGGCACGGAGCGGCAGCAGAAGCTGAGCGACGTCGTACGCCATCGATGCCCTCTCTGACGAGGTGGCTGCCATGACTGACGGCGTGTTCGGCAAGACTGAGGATGGTGACGATGACCGGACCTTCCAAGACTCCTTAGCTGCGGTGTAGCGGCGTCGGCTGCTTGGTCAAGGGGTGGTGTCAACGTGGTGCGGCGGTGTACTCGGCTATCAGGTACGAGCGATACGTGATTACCGCAGGGAGAGTCACGTTCAGCTTCCCCGCCGTGGTCGTCAGCACCTCCTCATATCCCAACAGCGCGCCGGAGCGGGAATCGACGATCACGGTGTGTTGGGCGGGCAGCCCGTGAGCGTCAGTGGCGATGGAGAAGGCTTCGCCGGTGCGTCCGGCGCGGTCGGTGACGGTGCCGGTGACAGTGATGCCCGGGAGGTCGGCAAGAAACGTGAGCACCGCCGCGCGCTGGGCCGGGTTCAGCAGCCGTACCCCGGCCAATTGAGCGATGTCCTCCAGGTACTGCACCGGCGCCTGAGGTGCGGACGTGTCTGCCCTCAGCCAGCCGCGCAGTGCGGCGACGTCCGTCGACACCGCACCGCGGAAGCCGCTGTAGAACTCGCCGGCGGCGTAGTCCTGCACTTCCTCCGACGACTCGACACGACCACCCCACTTCGTCCACTGCCCGCGGTCAGCTTCTGAACGGAAGATTGGCGGCAGATCCTTCTTGACCATTCGACCAGCGTCGTCATCGGTCCGCCAGGACCGCCACTGCTGTGGCACCACAGCGGATACGGTCCTGCCGCCGGAGATGGAGGAGTTCAGAAACCAATTCGTCGACTCCAGGTGCTCCACCGTCCCGGCTGGACGCGGTGGCTTCGGCTGCTGCGCCGCCACGGCGGCCAGCCACCGAAGCCGGGTACCAGCCGGCTCCGCTGTCATCGGCGGCCCGTAGGTGAGCATCACCGGGGTCGCCGCATAGGCCGGCTCCGGCTGGCGGTACAGCGATACCGCTACCCCACCACCGGCCGCCGCCACGACCACCGCACCGACCGCGGCCAGCACGAGCCGACGTCGCGGCACTGCTCGCCTGGCGGTGTCTGCGCTGCGATCGTCGGAAAGGACAAGCGCCAGAACCCGCCCGCGACGGCTGTCATCACATGGCGGGGCGGCACGGGCGGGGTCCAAGCCGCCCAACACCTGGCGCACCTCATCCACGGCATTCATGTCATCCACCCCAATTCGACATCGACGGCGCTGCACTCGACATCCGCCCCGCCGCATCCCCGCTCACGCCGAGTTGTCTTCGTAGCCGACGACGAGCTCGCATCAACCGCATCGCGAACGTTGCCCGCGACTGACCCAGTACGGCCGCCGCCTCGGTCGGCGCCAACCGCTCCCAGGCCACCAGCCGCAGAATCTCCTGATCACCGGCAGACAACCGCTCAAACGCCACCGCGACGTCACGCTGGCTGACAACACCGTCCGCGTGATCCACCTGCACCGTCTGATCAGGCTCCGCCGCCACCCGCAGCGTCAACTCCTGCCACCGCCGACGGCCTCTGGCCTCGTTGGCCAACACCAGACGCGCCACTCCGTACAGCTTCGCAGCGTCCATCACACCCCCCACGTGCTTATGTCCGGCACCAGCCAAAACGTCACGCCCCCCGAAGCGGACGAACACTAGAGCTGACACCACCCGCCTCAACCAGGCGTGCTCGGTCCTACCTCTTCGGCCCGCACTCTCGACGAGCCGGTCGGATCGGGTTTGATGCAGGTCAGACGCCCTGCTGGCGCGCCTCTCGGCCGGGTTCGGCTGACAAGGCTGCTGTACTTCGCTGCTGTACTGCTGGCATGGGCTGGCCGGTTTCCCTGGTCCAGCCGAGGAAGCGGCGGTGCAGCACGCCGGCCGACGTCCAGGGCAGGTCTTCGGTGGCCTGGACGAGATAGCTGCCGAGGTAGAGGACGAGCGACACCGGGGCGCCGGCGTACTCGACGCGTAGCTCCCGCTTGCGGGTCGGACAGGGCCAGGGCAGGTCGCAGCCTCCGCAGCTCCAGATCGGCATGACCGGGCCGTGGGTGGTCACCGCGCACCCTCCAGGAACCGGGCGGTGATCGCCCGGGCCTACCGGCTGGTCGCCCAGTCCACCTGCCAGCACGGGTACGGAGCCAGGCGTGACCACCATGCGTCAGCCGACGCACATGCCGTCGAGCCCTCGCACGTGCACCGCCAGGATCGCCTGCTCCGGCCCGTGGTTCACTGCTCACCCTCCTGCGGCCAGTGGCCCCGATTGATCGGGATCCGGTGCCGGGCGCGGCAGGGTAGCTCTGCTCCACAGCGGCAGGTACGCCGCCAGAGTCGCCATGACCACACCGGCCGATGCCTGCGCGCGAGAGTCAGCGCGGTGGCCGAGAGGTAGTCGTCATACGAGACGCGCCGCACATGCCCTCCCTCGTCGGTCCCGAGAGCGGCCCTGCCCTCGCAGCTGAGAGAGACACGGCGACCAGGCAATACCCGCACCGCCCGCCGCATCCCGTGAGCAAGAAGCTACGGTGGGTCGCCGAGCGGAACGGGTACGGTTCCTACCCCTAAATCAGGAAAGGAGCCCGACCTTCACGGCAAGGTCACGGGCGTCGTCCCGGGTGGAACGCGGGCCATGGAGCAGGTCCAAGGTGATCTGGCGGGCGTACCCGTTGAAGCGGATCGTCTCCGGCGCCGACTCGTACGCCTGCCGAAGGGTTTTCACGGCCGTTTCCGTGTCGTCCTTGCCGTAGTGCGCCCGGGCGACCTCAATGAGATGACGTGCCCGACGCGGCCTCGACGGAATCGCCGCCGAATCATGTCGGCGTGCCTGCCGTACCGCCTCACCGGACTTCTGCAACTCCACCGCCACGGTCACCGCGTGAGCGCCCATGATGACCCGCGAGAACGAGGTCTGCGGCTGATAGAAGTCCTGCGGTAGGCGCTGCGCCACCCGATCTGCACGATCCCAGTATCGCCAGGCCCGGCCTTCCTCCCCAGCACGAGCGGCGGTGTAGGCGGCCTCGAAGTTCAGCGCACCCCAGAGCGCCAGCAGGTTCGCGTTCCCCTCGGCCGCACGCGACTCCAGGGCCGACAAGACGTCCAGAGTCACCGCCATCGCGGTGTCCCAGTCACCGGCATCCCGATGCACCTGACACAGAAACCATCCCGCACACGCCACCGCCTCCGGGTCACCGGACTCCTGCGCCGCCACCATCGCCCGATCAGCAACCCGCCACAGCAGTTCGGCGGCCGGCTGGTAGGCAAGGAACATCTGCGCCAGCCCGAGCGTCTCGGCCAACAGGGCCTGCGCCTGCCGACGCTCGTCACCCTCGTACGTCAACGCGGCACGCTGCACATCGCGAAGCAGCCCCGGCAACAACGCGCCCAACACCGTACGGTGATCTGAGGCCTGATGGCGTGCCCGCCATGCCACCGTCAGCCGCTCCCTCAGGCTCGTCAACGACTCCGCAGAACCCTCATCGGAGAGCACGAAGCGGTTCACGCCGTCCCGCACCGATGCCAGCGCAGGATGCTCCGGCCCGTTGATCACCGCAGACCGATCGCCCAACTCCCCCGCCAAGGCAGCCACCTCGACCTTGAGGGCACGCGCGATCCGATCCAACATGTGGATACGCGGCGGCAGGATCCGATCGGTCTCCACTGCCTTAACCCACTCGGCGCTGCGACCCACCAACCCACCGAGCACCGCACGAGTCTTTCCAGACCGTTCCCGGTAGACCTTCAACCGCTGCCCGAAAGTCAGCTCCGGCAAGGAATCCATCCCGAACCTCCTCGTAGCGCGGGATGCACCATCGGCGCCCAAGCCGCCGTGCCACCAACGCTACCGGCCTGCCTGCCGCCTCATAACCCCTCACACGCCGCGCGCCGCCTTCCGCCCTGGCACGAAGGTCCTTGGACCTCGCTTATAAGTTCTGGTCGCGCCGTGCAGGTCGGTCCGCGCTAACGCGTCAAGGTTGCATCCGCTCCACAGGTGCGATGGACAGCTTCAACGGGTCGAGCAGGCTGGGGCTTGAACCCCTAACCCGCAAGGCCGCGGCAGGGGCGGCCAAGGTCGGACGCATTGTGGCGCAAGAGCGAAAACCACGAATTTCGCTGGAACCGACTGATGCGCATGAGGATGGCGAGCAGGAATATCCTCTTAGCCGCATTGCAGGACTCACTCCCGCCGAAGCGACGCCTTCTTGATGAATAGAGCGGTTCGCATGCAATTAGCCGAAGCATGCTCCTGTAGATGTGAACGCCGTGTTCTCTTGCCTCCCAAGCAACCGATATCGGCAAGGCACACGTCACCCCGGCAACCAGCTCACGTGCCATCCCGTCTTCCTCGACCCGCGCAATGGGGAGCGGGCCACCGTCCGGCCGACCACGTCAAGTGAAGCTTGACGGCTCGTACGGATGCTGGCGGGGTCAGGTGCTGCTCTGCTCGGCTTGCCCGGATCACTGGCTGGCGGGATGTCCTACCGCAACCGCCCCCTGACCGTGACTCGACCGGCGCAAGCCCGGCTCTCCTGGAGTCGTTGCGCCCCCGCCGGAGGCAGCAGCAACCGCGAACCCGTGACCGTCGTCGGCTCGCCGACCCGCCCGGCGTCCGCTCCCTATGCCGCGGGCTCGTGGCCGCGAGGCCCAGCCGGCTGCCGGCCCACCACAACCCGGTCAACGCTACTGTCGTGCTGCGGTGGCTCCGGGCTTCCCGCGCTCCGCGCCAGCCGCCGGGCGCGTTGCGTGACCGGAGTCGGAGCGCTAGCGGAGCGACGGACGCGCGCCCAGGCGGCGTCGCGTGCGGCCCGTTGCGAGCCACCTTGATCGATGTAAGGAATGTCTCCCACTCGGCCGGAGACCGGCCTGGCCTCGCCCCTGCAAAGATGACGGCATGGACCGCTTCGAGGGCCGGTGCTGGCTGGACTGGTGGGCGAACTCCTCCACCCTGCTCGGCAGCGTCGAGGTGGCCATCGTAATTGCCGCCGTCACCGGCGGCTGGGAGGCCGACGGTCGCCTGGTCAGCGAGAGCGACGAAGACCAAGAGGCTTTTGCGTTTCTGTGCGAACTCGACCCCGTCTTCACGCTGCGATTCGAAGACGAGAGCGTTGTGGCCGTGACCGTTAATCCCACGGATGGGCATCGCCGCTTCAGCCTCACCGCGTACACCGGTCCGATCCAGCGACCGGTCGTCAACCGCATCGCTCTGTAGGCACCGCCGGACCTGATTGGCTCGACAGCAGTTTCACGGCACGTTGACGTGTCGGTACCCGGTGCGCCATGTTGCCCCTGCCCGGCATCTGCCTGACCGCTCTCAAGCTCAGACAACAGCAACGCGGTGAGGCTGAAGCAGTTGCCGGAAAGGCGCGGCACGAGACCAGACTCGTAGCGGCACACCATCGAGCCACGCAACGTCCAACGACCGTGGCGGCGGAGGTGCGAGAAGACCAACGTCACGCCGATCACCGTCCACGACGCCCGCCACACCTGCGCCACGCAGCTCGCCGACCTCGGCGTCCACCCCAGAGTCGCCATGCAGGTGCTGAGGCTGAGGCACGCCCCCTTCTCCGTGACGATGGAGATCTACACGCAGGTATCGGCGAAGGCGACCAGGGACACACTCAAACGCCTCGGCGACTCACTCGCCGGCTGAAAGAAACTGCTGCACTTAGCTGCTGTTCGCAAGCAGAAAGGCCACCTCCCGAACCCGGGAAGTGGACTTTGACCTACGTGAGCGATGACGGTATCGAACCAGTGACCTCTTCGGTGTGAAGGAACGGCTTTGTTCAGCCGGCGACGTCCACCACCACTTTCCCGTTGGTGGTGCCGCTGGCGACCAGTCGGTGGGCGTCCATGACCGTGTCGAGTGTGAACGGTCGTGGGTCCAGCCGCGGGCGTAGGGCGCCGGCCTCGGCCAGTACCGTGATCTCCCGCAGGATGTCGCCCTGGTGGTCGCGGCCGCGCCCGGTCAACATCGGCAGCAGGGTGAACACCCCGGAGTAGGTCGCTCCCCGGAACGACAGCGGGGCGAGCGAGTGTGACCCCCAGCCCAGCGCGCTGACCACGTGCCCGTGGTAGGTACGCACCGCCGCGAACGACGCGTCGAGGGTCGCCCCGCCCACGTTGTCGGCGATGACGTCGAACCCCTCGCCCTCGGTATATTTCTGCACGTACTCCTCGACACTTGTCGAGGTGTAGTCGATCGGCACCGCGCCCAGGCTTTCGATCAGGTGCATGCTCGCCGGCCCACCCGTGGCGTACGCCTCGGCGCCGCGCGCCTTGGCGAGTTGGACGCCCACGTAACCGACGCCGCCGGCGCCACCGTGCACAAGCACCTTCTGCCCGGCGCGGACCCCGGCCCGGTCGACAAGGCCCTCCCAGGAGGTGATCGCCGCCAGCGGCAACGCGGCGGCCTCCCGCATCGAGAGTGTCCTCGGCTTGCGGGCCAGGAGTCGGGCGTCCACGGCGGCGTACTCGGCGAGTGAACCCGGCAGGTCGCCGACGCCACCGCACAGTCCGTACACCTCGTCGCCCGGCGCGAAGTCGGTCACCTCCGCGCCGACCGCCGCGACGACGCCGGCCAGGTCCAGGCCGAGCACCGCGGGGAGCTTGAGGCGCGCGTGCGCGGCCTTTCCTGCCTGGATCTTCGTGTCGAGCGGATTGACCCCGCTGGCGACGATCTGGACGAGCACCTGCCCGCGCTCGACGGTGGGCTTGTCGATCTCCTCGACCGTCAGCGGACTGTCGAACTCCCGCAGCACCGCGGCGCGCATAGCTATCCCTCACTCTCCGCGATCAGGGCTTGACGTGGACGCTATCCGACCGGCTCGACGGCGGGGCGGCTTCGTCGGCGGTTGGGACGTTCCGGCTCGCCGCCTGTCGACCGCCGCACCGGTCGGCGTGCACACCGCCGAGTTCACGATCAGCACCGGGTCAGATCACCACCTGTTTGGTGGTGGGCAACCCGTCGACGAGCGACTTCTGCACGTTTATCGTGTCCGCGATGATCTCGTGGGGCGTGTTTGCCATCCACTGCATCACCGAGATGTCCTCGAAGCGCGGATGCCGGAACATCTCCAGGAACACCAGCGGTTCGTCACCTGTGTTCTCGATGTAGTGGCCGTACGCGAATGGCACGTAGCCCACGTCGCCGGCCTGGAAGTCGAACGTCCGGGCGGCGGCCTGCGACGCGAAGACACCCATCCGACCGGTCCCGGAGATGTAGTACTGCCACTCGTCGGTGGTGGGATGCCAGTGCAACTCACGCATCCCACCGGGCTCGACCTCCACCAGGGCTGCGGCGGTGGTCACGGACGCCGCGAAGTTGGTCGAGTCGGTGATCCGGACCGTTCCGCCCCGGAAACGCTGCGGTGTCTGGGCGGTCATCCGGTGTTTGAAACTGCGCGGGATGTCGCCGGTGGGGCTGACCACGCGGTCCTGTTGCAGGGGCGGTGGAACGTCGCCCTGGAAGATGTACTTCTCCCGCTCGGGCAGGTTCTCCAACTGCTCAAGCGTCCAACCGAAGTTCTTCGCCAGGACGTGCCGAGGCGTGTGGGCGAAGAAGTCGCTGAGCAGGAACGTGTTGTTCTCCGAGAAGGCGCCGTCGTCGAAGACCAGCAGGAACTGGCAGCCGTCGGCGAGCGCCTGGATGTTGTGGGGCACGCCCTGCGGAAAGAACCACAGATCACCGGCCTTGACGTCCTCGATGAAGTTGCGTCCCTCATGATCGACCGCGCTGATCCGGCAACTACCGCTGAGCACGTACGCCCATTCCGACTGTTGATGCCAGTGGATCTCCCGGTACGCGCCCGGCTCCAGGCCGAACTGGACACCTGCCAACTGGGTGGCGATGGGCAGGTCGCGGTTGGTGACCTCACGGGTCCAGCCGCCCTTCTCGACCCGGGTGTGCGCCTGGGAGAACGAGAACTTCAGATTGGGCACCAGCCGGCTGTCGGTGGTCGGTGGCACCAACAGATCGGGGTTCTGCCGTTCGAGTTCGACATTGCGGCCCGCGAAGGGCGGCCCGCCCTGATCGCCGCGCCGCGGCTGGGGATCGGGGTTCGCCATGATCGCTGACTCCTCACTCGGGTTGGATCGGACCGGGCGCGGGAACGGATCCGCCGCGCGGCCGGAACCGGGACGAGAGCCCCAGCAGGGCACGCACCCCGATCCAGCCGTACTGGACTCCTATCGCGAGCGGAATCGCTACCGCGGTCGCCCCCAGCACCAGGCGGGTCCACGGCGGAGCGTGACCACCCGCCCCGGTGCTGGCGAAGAGGACGATGGCCAGCAGTACGACCCGGAGTCGGTGCCGGCCGGGAAGCTGGGTCGATGGGGTCATACCCTCGATGATCGGGTCCCGACCGCCGTCGTCGCATCCCGTGATCGCGCCATCACCGCAGGTCAGATAGAGGACGGCACGGGCCATCCAGCGCAATCGGGCCGGTTCGTCGATCTGCTCGCCCGCTCCGGACGCCGTGGTTAGGCTCGGTCGCAGGACCGCATGTCGACGCGCCGGGTCACCACCGGGAGAACGCCATTGTCCGAATCATCCCTCGACGCCGGCACGTTCCCGGCTGACGATCTCGCCAACGCCGAGCAACGCCGGCGTTCGCTGTTCGCCACGGCGGACCAACTCCGGCTCGCCGGGGGCGGGACTGCGGCGCTGCGCGTCCTGGCGGCGGAGATCGCCGAGCACCGGCACGGCGACCACCACCGGGCCGAGGTGCTCGGGCGACTGGCGCAGGTCGCCGCCCGGGAGCAACCGTCGGTTGCCCTCGCTGGCCTGCGGGAGACGCTCGACCAGGGCCTGGACCACCGGAGCCGGTGCTCTCTGCTGGCCATGATCGCCACGGTGGCTTCGCGTATCGGCCATCCGGACGCCGATGCCCTGCTCCGCGACGCGGGCACCGCGCACGCGGCATCGGGTGACAGCTCATCCGGTCGCCACCTCGCGCTCGGTCGGGCGGCTCGGTCGCTGTCGTACGGCGACCTCCCGGGGGCCGACGCCGTGCTCGCGGCTCTGGACCCGGATGCCCGGGTGGCACGGCGCGACGCCATCGCCATCCGGGCAGAGCGGATCCTTGTGCACCTGGGCCTGGGCCGACACCAGGACGCGCGGAGCGCGACGTCGTCGGACGAGACGACGTGGCCCGGCACCCAGGCGAGCGGCAGCCTGACCGCGCTGGACTGCCTACGGATGGTCGCGGTGGGAGAGTTGCCCGAAGCGGGTGCGCTGGCTGTCACGGCGCTCGGGTCGGACTCGACGGACCTCAGCCCGGAGGTGCGTGCCCTGCTGGTCGCGGTGATCGCCGAGGTGCGCTACCGCGGTGGCGACCACGACGCCGCCCGCGCCGTCCTGCGCCCGTGCCTCGGGCCGAGACGGTGGCCGGACAGTACGACGTGGACGGTGGCGTGTTGTGTCGCGGTCCGCGACCCCGCTTTCAGTGCGCCGGCGCGACTGCTCGACCGAGTCGTCGCTGACCTGCACCGGTCGGTGCGACAGTTGCTGCCCGTGCCGCAGTTCGGCCCTCGACTGGTGCGCGCGGCGATGGCCGTCGGCGACACTCGGGCGGCCCGCCGGGTCACCGAGTTGGTCGAGCTGGTGGCCACCCGTACGCCGGTCCCGCTCTGGCGCGCGCTGGCCGCGCAGACCAGGGGCCTGCTCGATCGTGACCCGGACGCGCTGCGCTCGGCGGTCGACGGGCTGCGCACGACCAGCGCCCGGCCGGCGCTCGCCGACGCGCTGCTCGACCTGGCGAACAGTCCTCGGCTGCGCCGGACCGAGGCGTGGGATGCCGCGCACGAGGCAGCCGCGCTCTACGCCCGCATCGGTGCACCGGGCGACCAGGCGACAGCCGACCGGCGGTGCGTGGCACTCGCCGCCACCCCACGGCACCGGCCGTCGACCGACGAGCCGCAGCGGACCGGTTTCGGCACGCTCACCCCGGCCGAGGAACGGGTGGCCGAGGTGCTGGCGGCCGGCGCCACGAAGAAGGAGGCGGCCGACACCCTCTTCGTCTCCTTCCACACCGTGGACACGCAGCTCCGCTCCATCTATCACAAGCTGGGCATCCACAACCGGATGCAGTTGGTGCGCGCCTGGGACCGGTACAGGGCGAGAATCGGCTGACCTTCCCGTCACTTCTCGCTGTCGAGCATGCCCATCATCTGTGCCGCGTACCGCTCGCCGGAGGCGGCACCGGCCGGCACGGCCCGCTCGATCTCGTCGAGTGCCTCCCGGTCCAGCACCAGATCGGCCGCGGCCAGCGACTCGGTCAGCCGGTCGCGTCGCCGCGCGCCGACGAGCGGCACGATCTGTCCGCCCTGCGCGGCCACCCAGGCGATCGCCACCTGGCTGGTGGTCGCCCCCAGCCGCTGCGCGACCCGGCCCAGCGCCTCCACCAGGCGCAGGTTCGCGGCCAGGTGCTCGCCCTGGAACCGGGGGCTGTTCGCCCGGAAGTCAGTGCCGGGCAGCTCACGCTGGGCCGACCAGTGCCCGCTCAGCAGCCCTCGGGACAGCACCCCGTAGGCGGTCAGCCCGATGCCCAGCTCCCGCAGCGTCGGCAGGATCGTGGCTTCGGGGCCCCGGGACAGCAGCGAGTACTCGATCTGGAGGTCGCTGATCGGCGCGACGGCCGCCGCCCTGCGGATGGTGTCCGCGCCCACCTCGGAGAGCCCGATGTGCCGGATGTAGCCGGCCTGCTGCATCTCCAGCAGCGCGCCGACGGTCTCCTCGATCGGCACCTGCGGGTTCAGCCGGGACGGGCGGTAGATGTCGATGTGGTCGGTGCCCAACCGGCGCAGTGAGTACGCCAGCCGGTCCTTCACCGCCGCCGCCGACACGTCGTACGGTGCGGCCTGGAACCCGCCGTCCGGTGTCCGGCGTGCGCCGAACTTCACGCTGAGCACCACCTCGTCCCGACGCCGCTCGCGCAGCACCCGGCCGATCAGCATCTCGTTGTGGCCCGAGCCGTAGAAGTCCCCGGTGTCGACCAGGTTCACGCCGGCGTCGATGGCGGCGTGCAGCGTCGCCACGCTCTCGGCCTCGTCGGCGGGCCCGTACAGGTCGGACATGCCCATCGCGCCCAGCCCGATGATCGACACCTCCGGCCCGGAGGCACCCAGCCGTCGCCGTGGTAGAGCCGTCATGTTTCTCGTCTCCTTCGGTCGCCGTCGCGGCGCGTCCCTGAGGTCGAGCACCGCTGTGTACGCTGTGTCCATATAACCATCCTGTGGACACACCGTCCATTTATTGCGGAGGACCAGTGGCCCAACTCACGCCGGACGCCCACACCCCACCGCGCCGTGGTCGTGGCCGTCGCCCCGCCGACCAGGTACGCGCGGAGATCCTCACGGCAGCCGGCGCCCTCCTGCTGGCCGAGGGCATGGCCGGCTTCACCATCGAGAAGGTCGCGGCCCAGGCGGGGGCCAGCCGGATGACGATCTACAAGTGGTGGCCCTCGCGGGGAGCGCTCGCCCTGGACGGCTACTTCACAGTCGTCGCACCCACCCTGGCCTTCCCCGACACCGGCGACATCGTCGCCGACCTGACCGACCAACTCGTCGCCTTCGTCGGCCTCGTCCGGGACACCTCCGCCGGGCGGGTCATCAGCCAGCTCATCGGCCAGGCGCAGACCGACCCGGACCTGGCCGCCGCCTACCGGGAGCGCTACTCCGGCCCCCGCCGCGCACTCGCCGTGGAAACCCTCGGCAGAGCCGTGTCCCGGGGGCAGTTGCGCGCCGACATCGACAGGGAATCCGTCGTCGACCAACTCTGGGGTGCCTGCTACCACCGGCTCCTGGTCCCCGACCTGCCGCTTACCGAGGACTTCGCCCGCACCCTTGTCGACAACCTGATCCGCGGACTGCGCTGACGAATCGGCGGTCGCGGGGACGCGGGTGACACGACGTCCGGTTCCGGGCTCACTCGGGCGGTTTGGCCCCGGACTGCTCGCTGACCAGATACGTCGCGTACCAGTCGGGCCAGTTGTCGTCCCGCTTACCGGTGCGCTCCTCGTGCTCGCCGTGGGCGGCAGCCGCGCGGCGCAGCGCGCTCGCCAGGTCGCTGACGGAACCGAACGACGTCAGCCCGCCCTCGATGCGCCCCGGCAGCCTGGTGGTGATCTCCTGCATGAGCCAGGTGTTGCCGTCCGGGTCGCGGAACGTGGCCCGCGAGACGTAGCTGCGCCGCTCCGGATCGAGCCCGTCGACAGGTCCGTCCGGGCCGACGTGGTAGAGCCCACCCACCTCGACGCCGGCGGCGACCAGGGCGTCACGGGCCGCCGCAAGGTCGGCGACGACCAGGTACGCCATGGCCGACCCGGGCGCCGCCGGAGTGAGCCCCGCGCCGAACTGGACAGAACATCCGGAGCCGTGCGGCGTCAACTGGACGATGCCGGGCGGGGTCTGGTCGAGCCGCCACCCGAGGCGCCTGTAGAACGCCTTCGCGCGGTCGACATCCGCCACCGGGATGACGATCACCTCAAGTTTGACGTCGACGTTCTCGATGCTCGTGTCGCCCATGGCGCTTTTCGGGCTCATCGCGTTCCCCTCCCGATCGCTGGAGCTGCGGTCAGCCGGCCCTCCTGGCCCTGCGCACCCCGAACAGGGCGACCACGGCGAGGAGGATGACGGCCACTGAGTACTCATCGGCGGTCTGCGGCAGGCCGCCCGCGTAGACCACCAGGAAGCCGGCGATCACCGTCGGGAGGCCGAATCCGACGTAGCAGACGACGTAGAGCAGCGACAGCACGCTGGAGCGCTCGTGCGCCTCCACCAGCGGCGTGATCGTCTTGAGGCTGCCCTGGAATCCGCCACCGAAGCCGACGCCGCCGAGCGCGAGACCGACGAAGAATCCCGGAACGGACTCCGCCATCACCGACACCAACGTGACGATCATGCCAAGCACGAGGGCGACGATCCCGGTCACGATCACCGTCCGGGCGGCGGCGTTGCGCAGCAGCACGACGGCGATCGACCCGAAGACCGCGAAGACGAAGAGGACCAGCCCGCCGACCACTATCGACGTGTTCATGAGGCTGCGCACCAGGGCCGGTCCGAGCGCCCCGAAGAAGCCGGCCAGCGCCCAGACCGCGAACAGCACCGGAACGACGGCGAGCAACGGTCCGCGTACGGCGCGCGGCAGGGTGATCTCCGGGCGCAGGCTTCGGCGCGCTCCCGCCATCGGCGTGACCGTCTCCGGCATCAGCGCGACCCCGACGAGTTGGACCAGGAGGATCACCAGGAGGACGACGTACACCAGCCGCGTCGGCGCGGGCAGGAAGTCGATGAGCAGCGCCGAGAGCAGGGCGCCGCTCCCGGTGCCGAGGCCGGGGGCGATGGAGTTCGCGAGCGTGCCGCGCGCCCGGTCGATGTCGAGCATCCCGGCCCCGACGGCGCCGGTGGCGGCACCGGCGGCCAGGCCCTGGAGCAGCCGGGCGACAAGCAGCGCGGGTACGCCGTTGGCGAAGATGAAGACGACGAGCGAGAGCATCTGCACCGCGATCGCCACCGCCAGGACCGGTCGACGACCCACATGGTCCGACAACTTGCCGAACGTGAGCAGCGACGCCAGCACGGCGAGCGCGTAGACGGCGAACACCACAGTGGTCGTGACCGCTGAGAAGTGCCAGCGTTCCTGGTAGGTGCCGTAGAGCGGGGTCGGCGCGGCCGACGCGGCCAGGAACGACACCAGGATCGACGCCAACAGCAGCAGGGAGACGCTCGGCGAGAGTCGGGGCCTCCCGGCGGTCGGCATGTCGGTGCTCCTCGGCTGCGGTGACGACTGTGAAACCGGAGATCTCCTGGTGCGCGACGGCCGGGTACCCGCTCTGCGCCGTCACATGCGGGCGCGGGGGGCGACTCCGGCTCAGCCCTCGGTGTCGTGACCGGTGGCCGGCAGGCTCGCCACGCTCCGGCCCAGTGCGCTGCGGAAGGTGCGGTACAGCTCGGCGCCGAGCAGAACCAGCTCTTCTCCAAGGCCGGAGAGCACCTCTACGGGGTCTTCGGCGATGCCCGGGTCGGTCTGATCGACGTCCGGGACATCGCCGCGGCCGGGGCGGCGATCCTCAGGAACCCCGAGCGGCACGAGGGCACCATCTACACGCCGACCGGGCCGGAGAGCATCACCCTGGGCCAGGCCGCCGAGGACATCACCCGGACGCTCGGACAGCCGGTCACGTACGTACCGCAGAGCCCGGAACAGACACGCGACGGCCTGCTCCAGGCGGGTCTCGATGAGTGGTCGGCCGAGGTTCTCGCCGAATACCGGGTTGCCTACGGTTCCGGGTGGGGCGATTTCACTAACGACCACGTCGCCCGGATCGTCGGTCGGCAGCCGCGGACCTTCGCCGAGTTCGTCCACGACCACCGCGAGCACCTGACCAACGCCTGACGCGGGTAGCCGGGCGGTATACCTCAGCGGCATGAATATGACTCTGGGTCATACCACCCGTTACCGCATCCGTCCCCGACCGAGGTGACCGACAGTCAGCGCCGGCCACGGCCCGGACCAGGATGGGGAACTACTCGGCTAGACCTCGGGGTGCCCGAAGAGCCCCGGCAGTCCCCCGCTGTGCAGGAAGACCACCCGGTCGCCGTGCGGGAAGCTGCCGGCCAGCAGCCCCGCCATCGCCCGGCCGGTGTACGTCGGGTCCAGGAAGACGCCCTCCTCGCGTGCGGTCGTCTCCATCGCGGCCCGAGCGCCGTCGGTGAGAGTGCGGTAGCCGGCGCCCACCTGGGAGCCGTCGATCCGCAGCGCGTCCGGCTCGACCTCGCCGTCGAGCAACTTGGCGACTGTCGCCCGCGCGTCCGGCAGGGCACCGACATCCACGCCGACCACTCGCGCGGCCCCCAACTCGCGTACCAACCCGGCCATCATGCCGCCCGAGCCGAGCGCCACCACGACGTCGGTCCCGTCGATCTCCGGCACCTGGGCCCGCAACTCCCGGCCGCAATTCACGTAACCAGCGACCGACCCGGGTGCGGTGCCGCCGAACGGGATCACCCACGCCGACCGCCGCTCCGCCTCGGCCGCCACCACCTCGGCGAGCGGGCGATCCCCACCCCAGACGACCTCCGCGCCGGCGAGCCCGTCGAGAAGCAGGTTGCCCCGCCGCTGCTCGGCGGGCGGGCCGGCGAGCACCAGTACGCAGCCGAGACCGAGCCGGGCGGCGGCGGCAGCGGTGAGCCGGGCGTGGTTGCTCTGCGGCGCACCCGAGGTGATGACAGTGCTGGCACCGGCAGCGAGAGCCTCGGCGCAGGTGTACTCCAGTTTGCGGATCTTGTTGCCACCGCCGCCGAGGCCGTTGAGGTCGTCGCGCTTGAACCAGAGTTCGGCCAGCCCCAGCCGGGCGGCGAGGCGGGGCGCGGCCTCCACCGGTGTCGGCCACGTGCCGAGGGAAACAGGGGTAGTCACCCAGGTAGCTAACCACCCCGCTGCTCCGCATGTAGTTCCTCGACCGCAGGTGGCCGGTGGCGACCGGCCGCGATGGGTCGCGTAACCGACAGCACTGCGATCAGGCGGCATGAATCATTAGCCGTTGCCTCGCACGGGACAGGCGGAGGAGTTGCTTGATGTCCGAGAAGCCGCTCGACCGGGCTGTGCCCCGCCAGCCACGCCCCGTCGACGCGGCGGCGCAGGCACCAGGCTCGACCGACAGCCCGCTGTGGCGCGACGACGACCTACCGCGGCGCGTCGACGAGCTCCGGCGTTCCGGGCGGACGAGCGAAGCGCTGCGAATGCTCGAAGCCGCGCCGACCGGGGACGCGGAACCCGCCGCGCTGGCGATCGCCCGCGCGCGGGTACTACTCGCCGTGCACCGACCCGACGATGCGGCCGAGGTGCTCCGTCAGGCCCACGAGCGGCATGGCGCTTCAGCCGAGCTGTCTGCCTGGCTGGTCGCCAGTCTGAGCCGTGGCCGGCACCACGATGACGCCGCGACGGTGGCGACCGAGGCCGCTGCGGCGTTTCCGGCGAGCCCACTGGTGCGCGTCGCGTCCGGACGGCTGCTCGTCGATCAGTACCGGTTCGAGGAGTCGTTACCGTACTTCCGCGAAGCCCACGCGTTCGATCGGGACGACCCGCGGGCGTTCAGGTGGCTGCTGCACGGTCTGCGCTGTGTACGCAGGTTCGACGACATCGACACGCTGGTCGCCACAGCCGGGATGATCGCCGACGCCGTACGGGTCGAATACGCCCGGAGCCTTCTCGATCGCTACCAGTTCGAGGCGGTGATCGCACAACTCGGCACAGCGACTGACGAGGAGCCGCCCGCCCTGCCGTTGCGGCTCGAGGCGCTGTCCGCTCTGGGCAGGGCCGAGGAGGCACAGGGGCTCGCGGAGGCCGCGCTTGCCCGCAATCCCGCGGACCCACGCCTCTGGGTAGGGCTGGCGCACGTCCTCGACGAGAGCTACAAGTTCGAGGAGTCCCTGGCCGGCTTCGAACAGGCCCTCACGATCGACCCGTTCAACACCGACGCGCTTGAGTGGCGTACCACCGAACTGCGAAATCTCCGGCGGTGGGCCGAGGCCGAGCGGAGCGCCCTGGAGGCGGTCACCCGAGCGCCTCTACTGCCGCAGATGCAGGTTGAACTGGGTTTCGTGTACGAAGACCAGCACGACCTCGTACGCGCCCAGGCGGCGTTCGGTCGGGCACTCGATATCGATCCCGGGCACGAGTGGGCACTTTCCTCGCACGTGAGCCTCCTACGGCGGTTACACCGTATCGATGAAGCCGAGGAGGCCGCGCGTCAGGCGATCGAGCGACGCCCCGACTCACCTGACCTCTACTGTCAACTGGCCTATGTGCACGACGATCAGCACGATCATGAAAGCTCTCTGGCGGCTGTCGACCAAGCCCTCGTGATCGATCCGGCGGACGGATTGGCGCTCGCCTGGCGCATCAGAAAACTGCGGCATCGACGACGTTTCGACGAAGCCGAGGCGGCCATCCGACAGGCCACCGAAAAGCGCCCCGACCTGGCCCAGCCATACCTCGAACTCGGCTACCTGCACGACGGCCGGCACGACCACCAACGAGCGCTCGAGGCATTCGAGCAGGCCCTCACCATCGACCCACACCACGAATGGGCACTCGCCCAGCGCATCACCGAACTGCGCCAACTACGCCGCTTCGACGAGGCGGAACGGGCCGCCCGACAGGCAATGGAGGCACGGCCGGACTCACCCCAGCCGTACCTCGAACTCGGCTACGTGCACGACGACCGGCACGACCACCAACGAGCGCTCGAGGCATTCGAGCAGGCCCTCACCATCGACCCACACCACGAATGGGCACTCGCCCAGCGCAACATCCAACTGCGCCGACTACGCCGCTTCGACGACGCGGAACAGGCC
>NZ_JBEZFA010000001.1:129344-377456 GCF_040649215.1 Micromonospora sp. NPDC049044
GCCGCCCGACAGGCGATCGAGGCACGGCCCGACTCACCCGACCTGCGCCTCCAACTGGCCTACGTCCACGACGACAAGCACGACCACGAACAAGCCTTCACCGCTGTCGAGCAGGCCCTCACCATCGACCCACACCACGAATGGGCACTCGCCCAGCGCATCACCGAACTGCGCCAACTACGACGCTTCGACGACGCGGAACAGGCCGCCCGACAGGCGATCGAGGCACGGCCCGACTCACCCGACCTGCGCCTCCAACTGGCCTACGTCCACGACGACAAGCACGACCACGAACAAGCCCTCACCGCTGTCGAGCAGGCCCTCACCATCAACCCACACCACGAATGGGCACTCGCCCAGCGCATCACCGAACTGCGCCGACTACGCCGCTTCGACGACGCGGAACAGGCCGCCCGACAGGCGATCGAGAACCGGGCCGACTCACCCGACCTGCGCCTCCAACTGGCCTACGTCCACGACGACAAGCACGACTATGAGCAGGCCCTGACGGCTGTCGAGCAGGCCCTCACCATCGACCCACACCACGAATGGGCACTCGCCTGGCGCATCACCGAACTGCGCCAACTACGCCGCTTCGACGACGCGGAACGGGCCGCCCGACAGGCAATGGAGGCACGGCCGGATTCACCCCAGCCGTACCTCGAACTCGCCCACCTGCACGACGACCGTTACGACCACCAACGAGCGCTCGAGGCGATCGAACAGGCCCTCACCATCAACCCAGACCACGAATGGGCGCGCATCTGGCACATCGTCGGACTACGGCGACTACGACGCCTGGACGAAGCCGAAGATGCCATCCGACTGGCAATCGAGAAAAGACCCGACTCACCTGACCTGTACCTCCAGCGGGGCCTCCTGCATGACAGTCGCTACGACTATGAGCAGGCCCTGACGGCTGTCGAGCGGGCCCTCACCATCGACCCACACCACGAAGCGGCCCTCGCCTGGCGCATCACCGAACTGCGCCAGCTCCGGCGCTTCGACGAGGCCGAGCAGGCCGTACGGCAGATGATTGAGACAATTCCCGGCTCATCCCGGCCGTACCTCGAACTCGGCTACCTGCACGACGAGCGGCACGACCACCGACGAGCGCTCGAGGCGTTCGAACGGGCCCGCTCCATCGACCCCGACCGCGAACAGGCACTCACCTGGCGCATCGTCGAACTACGGCGACTACGACGCCTTGACGAAGCCGAAGACGCCGCCCGGCAGGCGATCGAGACGCGGCCCGACTCACCCGACCCGCACCTTCAACTGGCCTACCTGCACGACGACCGGCACGACAGTGAACAAGCCCTCGTCGCTGTCGAGCAGGCCCTCACCATCGACCCACTGCATGAATGGGCCCTGGCCCAGCGCATCGTCCAACTACGCCAGCTACGGCGCCTCGACCAGGCGGAGGAGGCAGCACGCCTGGCGATCGACGCGCGACCCGACTCGGTGGTCCTACGTCTGGAGTTGGCGAGGGTCGCCGAGGACCGTGGTGACCTCGAAGCTGCGCGTGCGGCCGTACAGACCGCTCTCGACCTCGACCCGCGGGACGACTCGGCACAGGCGGCGTGGATCCGCGTGTTGCGGCTGTCGCGTGATCTCGCGGGTGCGGTGACGGCAGCCCAAAGGTCGGCGGTGGCACGTCCGGACAGCGTCGAGGTGCTCATCGAGCTGGGAAACGCACATGCTGACAAGTACGACGACCAGCGGGCTCTTGCCGCATTCGACAGCGCGTTCGCTATCGATCCCGGCCATGTTCAGGTCGTCGAGCGTCGGGTGGCGACGCTCCAGCGGCTCCAGCGACACGTCGACGCCGAGCGGTGCGCTCGGGCCGCGGTGGCACTGCGCCCAGAATCCGAGTCGTTGCACATCTGCCTGGGACAGATCTTCGAGGAGCGGCTGCAGGCGCGGGAGGCCCTCGCCTGTTATGAGGCCGCCGCGCGGTGCAACCCGCACAACCCTCGTAGTCTGGTGGGCAGGTCAGCGGCTCTGCGCACCTTGCACAGCTACGCAGAGGCGGACGGACTGATTTCGCCGCTGGCGCGTGAGAAGCCGCACCTACGCGCTCTGACGGAGGAGCTGGCGTGGATCCAGCACGACTCGGAACGGCTCGCTGAGGCGCGGGCGACCTTCACCCGGCTGGAGCGCGCGGCACTGTCGGACGGAGAACGGGCCGCGTCGGTCGCGGGACTCGGCTGGGTCGACTTCACCTGCGGCGACTACGTGTCAGCCGAAGACCACTTCCGTCGATCGGTCGAGCTGATGCCGCATGACCGCGAGTATCGGCTGGCCCGAGCCTGGGCGCTGGTCCGGCAGGACGAACGTCGCCAGTGGGAGGAGGCCGAGCAGCTCTGCCTCGCGGCGCTCGCCGAGCATCAGGATGCGGCAGTCCTTGTGTGCCTGGGCGTGATCGACTATCGGCTCGGCCGGTTGCCGGCTGCGGAATATCACCTGGGAAAGGCGCTGAAGGTCGACCCCTACAAGGGCAGCCATACCGACCTCGCGTCGCTGTACACACAGTTGGGCCGGTACGAGGAGGCCGAGGCACACCTGAACGTCGCGATCACGCAGGATCCGTACGCCACTTCCGCACAGGTCGAGCTGGGGCACCTGCGGCTGCTCACGGATCAGCCGCAGGAGGCCGTCCGCCTGTTTCGGGGCGTTCTGCGAGTGGACCCGTCGGTGCAGGTAGCGGCACTCGGATTGGCCGAGGCGTTTACCGCACTGGGCCGATCGCGTGAGGCGGAGGACGTGTTGCGAGAAGGGCTACGGACGGCCGCCGTACCGTGGCGGCTGCACCTGGCCCTGGCCCGGCTGCTGTTCCATCAGGCCGACGCGACGCAGAACGACGATGTCTTCGCCGAGGCGTACGCCGAAGCGGTTGAGGCGATCGCAGCCGCTCCTGCCGGCGAGGCCGACCCCTACTACGTTGCCGCGGTGTGTCAGGTACGGCTGGGTGGAACAGCGACGGTGGGTGCCCTGGGCGATGCTCCCGCCCGTCGCGTCGCACTGCGACACCTACGTCGCTGTCTGAGCGTCGAGCGCGAACATGTGGATGCGCAACGGCTGGTGCAGTTGCTCGAACGCGAGAGAGGAGCCGCCCGCACCGCGGCGCTCGGCACGGCCACCATCGCGACAGTGGCGTTGGGCCTGCTGGCGGTGATGTGGACCGCGTTCTTCGTGTCGGACCGCGTCACCACCGTCATGATCACCACCATCACGCCCGTCCTGGTCGGGCTCGTCGCCGTCGCCGTGCTCCTGCCGTCGCTCATCCGTCTGAAGCTGCCCGGCTTCGAAGCCGACCTCCAGGCAGGGTTGGGTCAGATCACTGCGGGTCCCACCGGCGAGGTGGTCATCCGACCGGGCAATCTCGCTATCAGCACGGGTCCGGTGGGCTACGCGCCGAACCAGCGACGATCGGAGGACCACCGTCGAAGGTGACGCGCTCACCCCGCGTCGTCGTCGCGGGAATCCGCTCCCTCGTCGTCGGTGTCGCTCGCCGGCGGGATGGGGAAGTTTCGGTTGAAGACGTTTGTCGGGTCGTAGGTGGCCTTGATGGCGCGCAGCCGGCTGAGGGTGGGCTCGGGCCAGGCGTCCGACAGTCGCGCCGGATCGGTGTCGCTCTCGAAGCTGAGGTACAGACCGTCCAGCTGCGGATACAGCTCGGCCCACAGCTCGTCGAGCTGGGCTCTGCGCTCCGGCACGGTAGCGGCGATCACGGAGAAGTTCTGCGTCCGGTGCGGGTAGGCGGTCGCGTCGGCGGCGACGTCGTTGACGGCCGCGCCGACGGATCGGAACTGCATGATCATCACCTGACCGGACGCCATCATCGTCGCCGCGAGATCCGCCGCCTGCGGCGTGATGTGGTGCAAGAGTCCGCTGCGGGTGTCGTTGAGGCCCTGACCCCGATGCTTGTTTCCGGACGGTGCGACGATCGCCGGATAGGGCACCAACTGCGCCTGCGTGTCGAGAATCGGGCCGATCTCCAGGAACGGGCTCAGGGCGGACTGGGCCGCCTCGACGTCGTCACCGGCGTACACCAGGGTGACCTGGGCCACCGGCGGGTTACCCCGTCGACCCGGGAAGAGGGACAGGAAGCTGGTCAGATCCCGCGGTGCGTCCTCGACGAGTTGGCCCCAGCGGTGCAGCAGGGGCGCGGTGTCTGTCGCGTCCACGACGAGGTGGGCGTAGACCACCTTGTCGACCTCGTACGCGTCCAACTCGATAGCGGTGACGACGCCGAAGTTGCCGCCGGCGCCACGAACGGCCCAGAACAGGTCGGGATGGTGCTCGGCGTCGACGCGGAGCAGGCGGCCATCGGCGGTCACGATCTCGACGGCGACGACGTGGTCGATGGTCAGGCCGTGCTTGCGCGCCAGATACCCGATGCCGGCGGTGGTGGCGAGGCCACCGACGCCCACATCACCGTAGTCGCCCGCGCTCATCGCGAGGCCGTACGGGGCGAGGGCCTGGGCCACCTGCCCCCACCGGGCGCCCGGCTCCAACCGGATCCGGCGGGTCGCCCGGTCGAGCACCTCGACCCTGTTCATCCTCGACATGTCGATGACGATTCCGCCGTCGTTCGTCGACCGGCCGCTGATGCCGTGCCCGCCACTGCGCACGGACAGGGGGACGTCCTGGGTCCGCGCGTACGACACGGCAGCGGCCACCTCGGCGGCGGTCTGCGGGCGGATCACCAGGGCCGGCGCCCCCGGCCAGCTGTAGCTGTGCCGCACATCCTCGTACTCCCGGTCGCCGGGTTGGACGGCCCGGGCGGCGAGCGATGCCGGCAGCGCCGCACGGTCCGGACCGGGGCGAGCGTCGGGCCGGGCGGCGAGCGCACCGGTCGGTCCGGTGTCCGAGCCGCTCGTCGCGCGCTCCTTGGCCACCGCCTCCCGCAGCGCCGGGGCGATCTCCTGCCCGAGGGTCTGGATCAGTCGCGGGTCGTCACGGCCGACCAGGAAGGTGCTGAACCCCTCCTCCACGACAAGCGGGAGGAGTTGCTCGACCCACTGTCGCGGTGGGCCCTGCAGGAAGCCACGACTGCGCGACGAGACGTCGACGGTGAACAGGTTGAGCAGCCGGCGGATCTGCCGTGGGTCGCGTCCTGCCGCGACCGCCGCCTCGTCGATCAGCCGGTTGGCCGTCACCCGGTCCGGGGAGCGCAGGTACTCGAGCGTCGGCAACCAGCCATTCGCCTGCTGACCTGTCAATGCCAGCATCTTCGGCTGGTAGGCGCCGAGCCAGATGTCGATGTCGTGTGCCGGCGCGGGACCGCGCCGCATGCCGGGGACCGGGTAGTAGGTCCCGTCGTGGCGCAGCGGGCCGGGTGCGGTCTCGTCCCACACCCCGCGCAGGACGTCGATCGCTTCGCGCAGCGCCTCGACGCCCTGCCCGGCCGTCAGCCGGCGGGCACCCATGCCCTCGACACCGTCCCAGAACGCGCCAGCACCGAGGCCCAGCTCGAACCGGCCGTGGGACAGCCGGTCCAGGCTCGCCGCAGCCCTGGCCAGAACGGCCGGCGGGCGCAGCGGGAGGCTGAGGACGTTTCCCGAGATCCGCAACCGTTCGGTACGGGCGGCGACCCAGCTCAGCAGGGTCCAGGTGTCGAGGTAGTCGGAGTTGTACGGGTGGTCCTGGAAGGTGGTCAGGTCCAGGCCGGCCGCCTCGGTCAGCTCGGCGAGCCGCACCACGTGATCCGGGTCCTGTGCGCTGGGCGTCAGGAACGTCCCGAACTGGATCTCGTGACCGTAATCAGCCATGACGTCAACATCTCCGTAGTCGTAGTGCCAACATACGATCTGTGAAACAGATCGTATGCACTACAACTCGATTGTTCACCCACGCATTCCGGGGCGGCGCGGGCCGGCCGCGGGTTGACGGGCTTCGCATGCTGGAACCAGCAGCCCGACTTGCCGAGCCCGGGAGATGAGCCATGCGAAAGCCGGTCAAGACCGCGGCCCTCCTCTTCGGGCTCGGCGTCGGTGTGTGCGTCGGGCCGTCTCTCGGTCCGGCCGCACTGTGGTCCGGAGTCGCGGTCGCCGCGCTCGGGGTCGGCCTCTCCCTGCTCGGCACGAGCGAGGCCGATCTGGTGGAAGCCGACCTGGTCGACCGCGTCGCCGCGAACGACGACACCGCGGTCGAGCGGCTGCGAGAGCTTTACCAACGACCCACGCTCAGCGGCTTGGGTCCTCGGGTCGAACAGATCCTCAGACTCGCCGAGGGGCAGGCCAAGGAGCACCGCGCCGAAGTGCAGCTCGAATGCGAGCAGATGCTGGCCGCCGCCCGACAGGAGGCGGAGACGATAGTGAGTCAGGCCCGCGACCGGGCCGCCGGGATCACCGGCAACACGCGGGAGCACGAATCCGGACCGAGCGCCTGAGGTCCCTCCCGTACCGCAGCGGTACGCGGTCAGGCCGTACGGTGGGGTGATGGTGCAGCGTGACGGGGGGAGGCCGGCGATGCGCTACCACCTGCTCGGGCCGGTCGAGGTGTGGTCTCCCGCGGGGGAACGGCTGGCCCTCGGCACGCCGATGCAGGTGCGGCTGTTGGCCGTGCTGCTGGTCGTCCGCTTCCGCCCCGGCCTGACGCACCGGGCGCCCTCCGGGCGAGTGTCGACAACGGCCTGACACCCGGGTCGGCGCCGAGGCTGAGGCCTCGCCGCTGACCCGGCCCCCGCCCGCCGCGGTCTCCGACACGGTCAGGTCAGCGCCCGTGACCGTAGCACCGGCGCTGGCCCCGGCGTCCCGAGCGACTCCCTCCGGCGAGGGAGCACCTCCCCTGTCGGCGGGGTTCGCCCGCGCCGGGACAGCGGAAGGATCGGACGCATGGCGACATCAATCGCTCGCAGGACGGGCCACTGCCTGACGTACGCGGTGCTCGGTTGGGCCGTGGCGTACGGGGGTGTGCGTCTGGCGTGGACCGTCGGCGAGACCCCGGAGTTCCGGCAGTTCGGGTCGGACCTGCTGGGGTTCACCGGCTGGTGGTCGGTGGCGTTGTGTCTGACCGCGGCCGCCCTGGCGGTTGCGCTGGACCGGATGCCGACATGGCGGCCGGTGCTCGCGGGGGTCGCCTGGGCGGTCACCGGGGCGCTGGTCGCCGCCGCCGCGATCCTGCTGCCGGAGCTTGTGGGTTTCCTGCTGTTCACGGTCGGCCCGCACTTCGAGCCGACGGCGTTCGCCAGCCGGCTGGGGTGCGTGACCGGAGCGGCTCTGCTCGCCCTGGCCACCGCCGGCTACCAGCGGCGCACCCGGGGCGACTGCCCGGACTGCTGCCGGACCATCCGACCCGGTCACCGACGCGTGGTCCCCGCACGGTGGGCGCGCTGGGCCGCGTACGTCGCGGTGGCCGGCCTCGTCGTGCGCTTCGCGGCCCAGGCCGCGGTGGGGCTCGGCAGCCTCGCCCAGGACGCCGCCGTGATCGGGCTGGAGGTCTGCCTGCTGCTGGCGGGGGTGCTGTTGCCGCTGGCGCTCGTGCACGGCTGGGGTGAGGTCTGGCCGGGCTGGGTGCCGCTGCTCGCCGGCCGCCCGGTCCCCCGCCTGCTGTTGCTGGTGCCCGGTTTCGGGCTCGGGGTGGGCATCGTGGCGTACTTCGGCATGGGGCTGGCGCAGTTGCTGTCCGGCTCGGTGAGCGAGTTCTCCGACGCGTTCCTCTGGGTGGCGATGTCGGCGTACTCCGTGCTGGGGCTCGGTCTGCTCGCGGCGTCAAGCGACTACCACCTGCGTACCCGCACCGCGTGTGCGGCCTGCGGACGGTGACGGGAGCCCCAGCCGCGCGCCGGGGCTCCCGCTTCTGCCCGGGTGTCCGTGCCGGTCAGTGTGAGTGCCGGGGTACGGCGCTGCCGCTGCCGCCGACGAGAAAGTCGAGGTCCGCGCCCTGGTCGGCCTGGAGCACGTGCTCGCTGTACAGGCGTGCCCAGCCCCGGTCGG
Organism: Micromonospora sp. NPDC049044; assembly: GCF_040649215.1. NCBI lineage: Bacteria > Bacillati > Actinomycetota > Actinomycetes > Micromonosporales > Micromonosporaceae > Micromonospora > Micromonospora sp. NPDC049044. Next base: position 137,288 of record NZ_JBEZFA010000001.1, read on the forward strand.
CGGTCGGCGGTGCCGGTTGCCAGTCGGCGCGGCGTCTGGCGAGTGTCGCCTCGTCGACCAGGAGGTCCAGGCGTCGCGTCGGGACGTCGACCCGGATCAGGTCGCCGGTGCGCACAAGCGCGAGTGGGCCACCCACTGCGGCTTCCGGGGCGACGTGCAGGACGCAGGTGCCGTACCCGGTGCCGCTCATCCGGGCGTCGGAGATCCGCACCATGTCCGTGATGCCGGCGGCGAGCAGCCGTCGTGGCATGGGCACGTTGCCCACCTCCGGGAAGCCGGGATAGCCGCGTGGACCGGCGTTGCGGACCACGATCACCGTGTCCGGGGTGACGTCGAGGTCCGGGTCGTCGGCGGCGACGACGTAGTCCTCGATCCGGTCGAAGACGAGCGCCGGCCCGGTGTGCCGGAGCAGGTCCGCGGAGGCGGCGGAGACCTTCAGCACGGCACCGGACGGCGCGAGCGACCCGCGGAGCACCACGGTGCCCGAGCCGGCGGGCTGGAACGGCTCCGCCATGGTGCCGATGACCTCACGGTTCCAGCACTGCACGCCGCTGATGTTGTCGGCGACGCTCTGGCCGCTGACAGTGACGTGGTCCAGGTGGAGCAGGGCGGCGATCTCGTTCATCACCGCCGGAACGCCCCCGGCGTAGGCGAAGTCCTCCATCAGGTACGCCCCGGACGGCATCAGGTTGACAAGCATGGGCACGTCGGCGGTGAGGGTGTCGAAGTCCTCGAGGGACAGCGGCACGCCGAGGCGTCCGGCGATCGCCAGCAGGTGCACGACGGCGTTCGTGGAACCGCCGATCGCGGCGTTGACCCGGATGGCATTCTCGAACGCCTCGCGCGTCAGCACGGTGGACAGCCGCTGGTCCTGCCCGACCATCGCGACGATCCGACGGCCGGCGGCCTGGGCGAGCGCGTACCTGCGGGAGTCGACAGCGGGCACGGCGGCGGCACCCGGCAGTTGCACGCCCAGCGCCTCGGTCACGCAGGCCATCGTGGAAGCGGTGCCCATGGTCATGCAGTGGCCCCGGCTGCGGGACATGCCGACCTCCGCCTCCGCGCAGTCGGCCGCTGTCATCCGGCCGGCGCGCTGCTCCTCGGTGAAGCGCCAGACGACGGTGCCCGAGCCGATGTCCTGGCCCCGGAACTTGCCGTTGAGCATCGGACCACCGGTGATCATCAGAGTGGGCAGGTCGACGCTCGCCGCGCCCATCAGCAGGCCGGGGGTGGTCTTGTCACAGCCGGACAGCAGCACCACCCCGTCGAGCGGGTTGGCGCGGACCGACTCCTCCAACTCCATGGCCAGCAGGTTGCGGTAGAGCATCGTCGTGGGCCGCATCAGGGGCTCACCCAGGCTCATGGCGGGGAACTCCAGCGGCAGGCCGCCGCTCTCCCACACGCCCCGCTTCACCGACTCGGCCAGGTCCCGCAGATGGGCGTTGCAGGGGGTCAGCTCCGACCAGGTGGTGGCGATGCCGATCACCGGGCGACCGTCGAAGACGTCGTCGGCGAAACCCTGGTTGCGCATCCAGGACCGGTGGATGAAACCGTTGCGGCCCTCCGCACCGAACCACTGCCCGCTGCGCAGCGGACGATCCGTCGTCGACATCAGCACACCTCTCCGTCATCCGTGCGGCCGCGTGGGTGCGCGGCGATCAAGGGGTGGTACCTACCTACCGGAGGCCGCCGACGGACAACCCGCCGCGCCAGTGTCGTTGCAGGCTGAAGAACGCGATGATCAGTGGGATCACGGACACCAGCGAGCCCAGGATGATCAGGCTCCACAGCGAGGTGCCGCCCGAGTTGTTCGCCGACGCGATGCCCTGCCAGAGGCCGAGGCCGACGGTCACCGGGAAGAGCCGGTTGTCGGAGAGCATGGCCAACGGCAGGAAGTAGTTGTTCCAGGACGCCACCGCGGACAGCAGCAGCACGGTGACCACCGCGGGGCGCATCATCGGCAGGGCGATCTGGACGAAGGTGCGCAGCTCGCCAGCGCCGTCGACCCGGGCCGCGTCCAGCAGTTCGTCGGGCACGGCGTCGCGGGCGTACACGTGCATCAGGTAGACACCGAACGGGTTGAGCAGCGACGGGAGGATCACCGCCCAGACCGTGTTGGTCAGGCCCAGCCGGGCGAACATGATGAAGGTCGGGATGACCAGGGCGGTGGCGGGCACCATCAGCGCGCCGAGCACGACGGCGAAGCTGAAGCGCCGGGCGGCGAACCGGTACTTGGCGAAGCCGTAGCCGGCCATCACCGACAGCACCGTGGCGCCGACTCCGCCGGCTATCGCGTAGAGCGTGGAGTTGAGGATCCACCGCAGGTAGATGCCACCGTCGTAGGTGAAGAGCTGCCGGAGGTTACCGACGTAGTCGATCTGGTCGGAGAACCACAGGGTGTTGCCTCCGCCGAACAGTCCCGGCGCGTCCTTGGAACTGTTGACGATGACCCACCAGAACGGTACGAGGAAGTAGATCACCATGAAGCCGAGGAGGATCTGCAGCGGTAGATAGCGTTGCGGTCGGCGGGGCCCGGCGCTGACGCTTGTGCGGTTGGCCATCAGAGGAAGCTCCTCCGCTTGCGGGTGAGGAACAGGAACGCGTACACGCAGATGAACACGACGCCGCCGAGGGCGAACGAGATCGCCGATCCGTAGTTGAAGTTGGCGAGGGAGAACGCCTGCTGGTACGCGTACATGTTGGGGGTGAAGTCCGTCCCGATCGTGCCGGCGGCGAGATACCGCAGGATCTGCGGTTCGTTGAAGAACTGCAGGGTGCCGATGAGCGCGAAGACCAGGATGAGGATCAGCGCGGGTGCGATCAGCGGGATCTTGATCCGCGACGCGATCTGCCACCGCCCGGCGCCGTCCATCCGGGCGGCCTCGTAGAGCGTCGGGTCGACGCCCTGCAACGCCGCGTACAGGATGATCATGTAATAGCCGACCCACTGCCAGGTGACGACGTTGAGCAGGCCATAGAAGATCAGGTTGCTGCTCAGGAAGTCGGGTGCGGTGGCCCCGAACATCCCGAAGATGTCGGTGAGCGGGCCGAACCCCTTGCTGTAGAGGAATCCCCACATCACCGCCCCGATGACTGTCGGAATCGCGTAGGGCAGGAAGATCATGAGGCGGGAGAAGCGCGCGAACACTGACGTCACCGCGTCCAGGATGAGCGCCATCGCCAACGCGATGGCGATCTGCACCGGGATGGCGACGAGCGAGAACCGGATGACGAACCACACCCCGGACAGGAAACTCGGGTCGGTGAACGCCTTCACGTAGTTGTCGAAGAGGACGAAGCTGGTGCCGCCGATCAGCTTCTTCTGAAAGAGACTGAGATACAGCGCGTACCCCAGCGGCGCGATGAGGAACGCCAGGAAGACGGCCGCGAACGGCCCGACGAAGAACCATCCCATCAGGTGTTCGCGGAGGTGCACCTTGCCACGGATCTTGCGCGTCCCGGTGGGGGTACGCGGTGTGCGCTGCTCGGTCAGGAGTGTCATCTTTGCTCTCCGGGACGTGGACGCTGCGGGGTCGTGGGTGGGCCGGCCGTCGAGCGGCGGCACGGCCCACCCATTCGGTCACTGAACGGTGAAGCCCTGTTCCTTTGCGTACTTCGCCACGTCGTCCTGGAGTTTGTCGGCGGCCTGCGATCCGCTGATCGAGCCCTTGATGACCTCGCTGATCTGCTTGGTCATGGCGTCGAGGTAGTACTGACCGAAGGGGGCGTAGGCGACACCCTTGTAGGCTTCGGCGGCGGGCAGGTAGACCTCCTTGTTCGCCTGCTGGCCGTCGAAGAACGCCACCTTCAGGTCGACGAACGCCGGGTCCTTGAGTGCGGTGAGGTTCAGCGGGAAGATGATCTGGTTGGTCCAGCCGTCGGTGAGTGACTCCTTGTCGGCGTAGAGCCCGTAGGCGACCTTCGCCGCCAACTCCGGCTTCTTGGCCTGCTTGGTCACCGAGAACGCCGACCCGCCCCAGTTGACCTGCACCGGATTGTTCGCATCCCACTGCGGCAGCGGCGCCACCGCGAACTTGCCGGTGTCCTGTCCCTTACCGACGCCCGCGCCGGTGAGGTAGCCGGGCGCCCAGGCCGCCGAGATGTACGTCGCGTAGTTGCCGTTGATCACGCCGGAGATGTACTCCGGGGTGAACTGGTCCTGCGTACCGACAAGGCCCTTCTTGGCGAGGCCACCCCAGTAGTCGAGCACGTCCTTGGACGCCTGGTCGTTGAGCTTCACGCCGATCGACTTCGGCTGCGCCGGATCGAGGGTGAACGGCGAGGCGCCCTTCTGGATCTGCAGCGCCATCAGCACCGCCGGGACGTTCGCGCCGAGGTCCCCGAAGAGCGGGCCACCGGCGTCCTTCACCTTCTGCGCGGCCTGCTCGTACTCGGCCCAGGTCTTCGGAGGGGTGATCTTGTACTTGTCGAAGATGTCCTTGCGGTAGATCATGCCCATCGGGCCACCGTCGACCGGGACGCCGTAGACCGCGTCGCCCACCGACACGTCCTTCCAGGCGCCCTCGCCGTAGTTGGCCTTGACCGCGTCGTAGCCGTACTTCTTGATGTCGACGAGCGCGCCCTGGATCTGGAACGTCGGGATCCGGTCCGCCTCGACCATGATCACGTCGGGTGCGCCGGTGCCCGCCGAGATGGCCGTCTGGAACTTGTCGTACTCGTCACCGCCCTGCCCGACGTTGGTCCAGCAGACCTGCACGTCGTCGTGCAGCTTGTTGAAGTTGTCGACGACGAGCTGCGTGTTGGGGTACCAGCCCCACATCGTCACGACCGGCGCGTCCTTCTTGGTGATGGTGTTCGTGCAGTTGCTCGCGTCGCTTCCCCCCTCGTCGGAGGAACAGCCGACGAGCCCGGCCCCGGCCGCGAGCATGGTTACCGTGGCGAGTATTCGTTTCGTCTTCATTGACGTGCTTCCCTTCGGGGATCGCGGTGCGACAGTTTCCTGCTCGGCGGGCACTACCGGGGCAGGAAGTCCTGCCCCGGTAGCGCCGCCGTGGTCGTGCTCCTAGCGCTTGAACAGGCGCGGCGCCAGGTCGATGAGGTTCTTCTGCCACACGTCCCAGCCATGCGGCCCGGGGGTCACCCCGTCGAACTCGTAGCGGATGCCGAGGCTGTCGAGCGTGGCCAGGGACGCCATGAAGCTCGGGTAGACGAAGTCGGTCTGGTCACCGACGTACAGGCGCAGCATCTTCGTGCCGTTGTTGATCGCCTCGACGTCGACGCCGGTGCCGCTGCCGAAGCCGGCGGACAGCGCCGCGACGTAGGCGAACTCGCCCGGGTAGGCCCGCAGCACCCCCAGCGCCTGCCCGCCACCCATGGACAGGCCGGCGATCGCCTGTTGGGACGACTCGGTGGAGATGTGGTAGCGGGCGCGGGCCGTCGGCACGATGTTCTCCAACAGTTCCCGGTTGAAGTTCGACGAGTTGCCGTTGCCCATCACGACGACCATCGGGGTGAGGTCACCGTCGAGGAACTGGTGGTCGAGGATCTGCTTGGCGCGTCCCATCTCGACCCAGTCCGTGTAGTTCTGGCCCCCGCCGTGCTGGAGGTAGAGGACCGGGTACGGCTCGGCCCGGCCCGGGTCGTACCCGGGCGGAGTCCACACCAGCGCCGTGCGGTCCTGGCCGGCCACCGTGCTGGCATAGGTCATGCTCTCGACCTTCCCGCCCTGGCCGGCGGGGACGTCCGTCAGCAGGCGGGCAGCCGGACCGGGGATGAGGAAGGTGCTCCAGGTCGGTTCGGTGGTCACAGTCGTCGGGTTCGAGGTGTCCTTGACCGCGACCCGGTCCACGATCAGCCGGTAGTAGTAGAACCAGGGCTTCAGCGGGCCCACTGTCGCCCGCCACCGGTCACCGTCGCGGTTCAGCGGCACGCGCAGCCAACTGCCGCCCGGCGCGATGTTCGCCCACACAGTGACGTGCTGGGCGTCCGTGAAGTCCGGGCCGGTCTCGAACGTGACGAACCCGTCCTCGGTGACGAAGGGCGTCGGGGTGGTGCCGACCGGCGGCGGTGCGAACTCCCCCGTCAGCGGCCGGTGCCCCGCGCTCGGGCCGCTGCCCGACACGTGCTGGAACAGCCGCGGCGCGAAGTCGACGAGATTCTCCTGCCAGGTGGTCCAGTTCGCGCCGCCGTCCGGGTTGACCCCGTCGAACTCGAACCTGACGTCGGCCCGGTCGAACGCCTTCATCAGTCGATAGGTGGGGTTGTACGCCGGATCGGTCTTGTTCCCCGTGTAGAGGCGCAACACCCGCACTGTGCGGTTGACCGTCTTGGCGTCCTTCCGATCGACCTGCGGGACCGACTGGCCGGAGAACCAGCCGACGTAGCCGAACTGACCCGGCTTGGCCAGCGCGGCCCGGACCGCCGTCGTCGCGCCGTCGGAGACACCCGCGATCGCCTGGTGCGCCGGGTCGCGCAGCACCCGGTAGCTGTCGGCGACCGCCTTTCCGAGATCCTTCAACTCCCGGCCGTCCGCGCCGTTGGCGTCGTTGATCACGACCACCATCGGTTTCATGGCACCGGCGGCCGAGAGGTTGTCGAGGATCTGCGTGGACCGGCCGAGGTCGAGCCAGTCGGTAGCTGCCTGGGTGGCACCCGACTGCAGGTAGAGCACCGGATAGGCCTTCGGGCCCTGGGCCGCGTACCCCGGTGGGGTCCACACCAGGGCCGACCGCTGCCCGCTCCTGGTGCGGTAGGTAAGGGTCCCGACCGTGCCGCCGGTGCCCGCCGGTGCGTCTGCCAGCCACCGCGCCGAGTCACCCGGAACGAGGAAGGTACTCAGGAGCGGACTGGACGCCACAGTGGTGCTGTTCGTCGGATCCTTGATGTGCTTGGTGTCGTCGGCGGTGAGCTGGTAGTGGTAGAGCCCCGGCTTGAGCGGGCCGAGGATGCCCGACCAGACGTCGCCGCGCCGGGTCAACCCGAACTCCGCCCAGGCCGCCGAGGGGCCGATGTTGCCCTCGACGACCACCTGCGACACCGTGCCCAACTGCTCCTGGACGTACGCGGCCGGAACGGTGAACGAGGCGTAGCGATCCGGGGAGACCGTCAGCCAGGGTGTTTCCGCCGCAGCCGCGGGCTGCGGCGTGAACAGCACGGCCGCGGCCGCGATGACTCCGGCGGTGAGCACCGCCGACAGCCGGCGCACGCCCGATCGGCGTAGGCGCCGGTGATACGTTGCGGTTGTCACGCTCCACTCCTTTCCTGCGCCGGCGACGGATGCGACCCGCCGGGCCGGCTCAACTCATCGGTGGATCTCGCCGTGGGTCTACCTGCACACCTCCCTCGCGGTCCACCACGGGCGTGGGTCACCCTCGTGCCGTGCTTCGTGGTGGCGCGCTCGAGCCGCGGACGACGAGGCTGGTCGGGAGCACTACCTGGCGCGGCCCCTCCCACTCGTCGGTCACCAGCGACTTCAACATGCGCGCGGCCTCGTAGCCGAGCTGGTACATCGACTGATCCACAGTGGTCAGCCCCGGCTCGGTCAGGGCTGACTCCGGGATGTTGTCGAACCCGACGACCGACAGGTCGCCGGGGACCGAGAGCCCCAGCTCCGCGGCGACCTCCAACACCTTGAGGGCCATCCCGTCGCTCGCCGCGAAGATCGCCGTGGGTGGGTCGGTCCGTCGCAACAGCGCACGCGCCAACGGTGTCGCCGACTCGGGGTTGAAGTCCCCTTCGCCGATCAACGTCGGGTCGACCGGGATGTCGGCGCTCGTCAGCGCCGCGCGGTAGCCCTCCTCCCGCGACCACGCCGACGCCAGGCTGGAGCGGCCCGCGATGAACCCGATCCGCCGGTGACCCAGGCTCAGCAGGTGCTCGACCGCCGTGGTGGCGCCGGCGAGGTTGTCGGCGGTCACCGAGGGCGCCGTCGAGCCGCGCACCGGGTCGATGGCCACGATCGGGGTCCGGCTCTGCACCTCACCCCAGGGGGTGACGACGATGCACCCGTCGGTGAGGGTGCCGGACAGCCGGGCGATGTGCCGCTTCTCCCAGCCCTCCGAATAGGACCCGTAGAGGTCACTGTTGGCATAGATGATCAGGTCGAAGCCGGAGCGGCTCAGCGCCTTCATCGCTCCCTTGAGCACCTCGGCCGTGTACGACTGGAAGCTGTGCGTCACCAGGCCCAGGACGTTCGTGCGGCTGCGCCGCAGACTGGTGGCCACCAGGCTCGACTCGTAGCCGAGCTGCTCGATTGCCGAACGGACCTGAGCGATAGTGCGGGCACTGACGCCGTAATGCCCGTTGACCACCCGCGAGACGGTGGCTGTCGAAACGCCGGCAACCCGCGCGACATCACTCATTGTGGCCGGCGCATTGACCTCAATCATGCCGCTTCCTCTGGACTGCAATCGTTATCGGTTACGTTTCCAGGGTGTTGCCAACGTAACCGACAGGGGTTACGAGCACAAGACCTCCGCGCTCCTTACCCGAGCGCTGGCACACCGTCCTACCAGGACTCGGACCAGGCCATGACGACGCGCCGGGGCCGGTCACAGAAATGCTGACAGAGGTCACTCTCGGTGGCTGGCGGGGAGTGTGGTTCCGCAGTTCCCCAGCCCGGCGAGAACGGCGCGCCAGGGCCGCGAGATTCCATTTCGCGGGGCCGCACGGAATGCGGACAGCGGAACAATCCGGCCCGGTTAGGCGCGGCGGTCAAACGTCGCCGGACTCCGGCTCGACAGTGGTCGCCCGGGTCGCCGAACATTTACCGCTTGGCGCTGTTCCCTACCGTAAACGTTCTCGGTAACGTTTACATTGATCGAGAACGTAGCCCACCGCCACCGCGATGTCCAGACCTCACACGGACCCCACCACCCCCGGTTCCGCGCCGCGGCAGCGATCCCGGCGTCGGGACCTCGCACGAAGGGAGCCCGTCCTGAACCCCCACCTCGACACGGCGTCGGCGTACCTGGCCGGCACCGGATGTCCACTCCCCCACCACCCCGAGCCGCTGCCGGACCGGCCGGTCGGAACCACCCCGCCGGGCACCCGGGAGGCATCGTGAACACCGCCCGGTTGAGCCTGGACCCCCGTCGGCGCGTGGCGCCGGTGCCGCGTCGGCTCTTCGGCTCGTTCGTGGAGCACCTGGGTCGCGCCGTCTACACCGGCATCTACGAGCCGGGCCACCCAACGGCCGACGCCGACGGCTTCCGGGGCGACGTCCTGGCGCTCGTGCGGGAGCTGGGCGTGACCACGATCCGCTACCCGGGTGGCAACTTCGTCTCCTCCTACCGGTGGGAGGACGGCGTCGGGCCGGTCGACAAGCGACCGGCCCGGCTCGACCTCGCCTGGCACAGCCTGGAGACCAACGCGTTCGGTCTCGACGAGTTCATGCGCTGGCTCGGCAAGGCCGAGGTCGAACCGATCATGGCGGTCAACCTGGGCACCCGCGGCACCGCCGAGGCGGTCGACCTACTCGAGTACGCCAATCACCGCGGTGGCAGCCACCTCGCCGACCAGCGGCGCGCAAACGGCGCGGCCGACCCGTACGGCATCCGGCTCTGGTGTCTGGGCAACGAGATGGACGGCCCGTGGCAGGTGGGCCAGCGCAGCGCCACCGAGTACGGGCGCCTCGCCGCGCAGACCGCGAAGGCCATGCGCCGCTTCGATCCCGATCTCGAACTCGTCGCCTGCGGCTCGTCACACCTGGGCATGCCCACGTTCGGCAGCTGGGAACGCGACGTGCTCACCGAGGCGTACGACGACGTGGACCTGATCTCCCTGCACGCCTACTACCAACCGGTCGACGACGACCTACCCAGTTTCCTCGCCTCCGCCGAGGACATGGACAGGTACATCGACGCCGTCACCGCGATCGCCGACTCGGTCGGGGCGATCCGCCGGTCCACCAAGAAAATCATGATCGCGTTCGACGAGTGGAACGTCTGGTACCAGTCCGCCACCCCGTCCACCCCGCCGAGCGGTGACGACTGGCCGGTAGCGCCCCGGCTGTTGGAGGACCACTACAGCGTGGCGGACGCCGTCGTGGTCGGTGGCCTGCTGATCAGCCTGCTCCGGCACAGCGACCGGGTGACGGCGGCCTGCCAGGCCCAGCTGGTGAACGTCATCGCGCCGATCATGACCGAACCCGACGGTTCGGCCTGGCGGCAGACCATCTTCCACCCCTTCGCCCGCACCGCCCGGCACGCTCGGGGCGCGGTGCTCGACGTGCTCCGCCACGGCAGTACGACGAGCACCGACCGCTACGGTGCGGTGGCGGCGGTGGACGCGGTATCCACCTGGGACGACAGCACCGGTGAGATGGCTGTGTTCCTCGTCAACCGCGTCACCGACACCCCGGCCGAGGTGACGGTCGACGTCAGCGGCGCCCAGCTGACCGGGATCATCGAGTGCGTCACGGTCGGCGGCACCGACCTGGCTGCCAAGAACACCGCCGACGGCCCGGACCACGCCGCCCCGCGGTCCAACGACACAGCGCGACAGGCCGACGCCACCGTCCGGCTGACGCTGCCGCCCGCGTCCTGGACCATGCTGCGGATGCGGGCCACGGAAGCGACAGCGTGACCGGCTGAGCGAAAGCGCCCCGGCCGCCACCCCTGTCAGCAGGGGTGGCGGCCGGGTTCTTCCCCACCGCACCGGGGAGGATGTCGGGCCCGGTGCTACCGGACGTCGACCGGTGCGCTCGACGAAGCATTGAAGAGCTTGTCACCCCGGTAGTGGGCGACCACCGCAGCAGTCACTCCACCGTGGACGATCTTCGTGAGCCGGGCCACGCCGTGGTGCACCGGGGCCGACCCGAGCAGGGTGTCACCCGCGTAGAAGTCGACCCGGCCGGCCGGGGCCGTGGTGGTGGCGCTGACGGCGTCGACAGTCGCGGTGGCGGTGACCCTGCTGCGGTGCGCGGCGCCCGCCGGGGCGACGGTGACGTCGAGACCGGTCGTGGTGGCGCGGAACGTCAGGGTCCGCAGGTAGTGGTCGAGCAGCGGGCGCCAGACGTGCCAGGTGTGCACGCCCGGCACGTTGAACTCGTCGAGTTCGACCCCGGCGGCCCGCAGGGCGGCCGCGTTGCGCTGGGAGTTCTCGGCGATGTTGCCCAGCCGGTCCTGCAGCCCGGTGCCGATCATGATCCCGCCGGCCACCGCCTTCATCCGGTCGAGCTGCGCCGGGGTGGCGGCGGGTCCGCCGGCGCTCCAGGCCGCGTGGTAGCCGAACAGGTCGGTGTGGTCGTACATCAGGGTGTAGGCCCGGCTGCCACCAGCGGAGAAGCCGGCGAAGGCGCGGTCCTGCGGGCGGGTGGAGACGCGGTAGTTCCGCTCGACGAACGGGAAGATGTTGTTCCGCAGCTCGTCGACGTAGCCCTCGTTGCCGCCGGGCAGGCCATTGAAGTCGGTGGACACGATCACCATCGGCTCGACCGCACGGTCTGCTATCGCGTTCTCCAGGATCAGGTGGGCCACACCCTGCATCGTCCAGGCGGTCGAGTGGTCACCACTGCCGTGACTCAGGTAGAGGGTCGGGTACGGCGTGGTCCGGTGGGGGTCGTAGCCGTGCGGCAGGTAGACGACGATGTCGTGCACCCCGGCCGGGTTCGTCGACAGCGGCGAGGCGTACCGCCGGGACTCCAGCCGCCCGGTCCTGGCCACCGGCGCCTGGTAGCCGGTGTCGTAGGTCGGGAACTTCCGGCTGGCCGGGACGTAGATCGTGCTGCGTACCGCGCCGGGCGCGCCCGGGTACTGCGGCTGGATCTGCCACCTGTTCGCCGGGTCGTCGTGCAGCGTGCAGCCGGTGGCCAGGTCGTTGGCGCAGTCGTGGGTGAACGCGTAGCGGAACGTGCCGGCGGGCAGCGGCGTGGTGATGGTCCACACCCCGTCCGGGCCCTTGCTCATCGGCAGGATGTGCCACGGGGTGGCCGCGACGTCGCCGGGCTGCCACTGGGCGGGTGGCCGGGCGTCGCCGCAGTCCTGGCAGGAGATGGTCTCCGGCCGGGAGTAGAACCAGTCACCGTAGATGTGGACCTGCTTGACGTCCTCGGGTGCCCGGTATCGGAAGGTGACCTCGTACCCGGTCGGGGGTGTGTCGGTGCGGGTGACGGTCGGCCCCAGCCGCGCGGGTGGCGCGGCCGACGCCGCCGGGGCGACGGCAGTGGTGGCCGCGACGGCGACGGCGGTGAGCAGGGCGAGCAGCAGCCGACGCCGTGACGGCGGCGGCAGGGGACGGGGGACTGCGACGGGCATGTTCCTACTCCCTCTTCGGCGTGTGGCCGGCCGCGGTGCGCGGCCGACCGACGTTTCGACGGGTGTGGTGAACGGATACCGGCGCGGCTATGCCACCGCTGACTCCAACCTCCCGTCGACTCGCCGGGGAATGGCGGTATAGCCGTCCTGTAGTTCCTCGGGAAGGATCCAGACCGGGGCGTCCTGCCAGGCAAGCGGGCGCAGGAAGCGCCGGATCGAGGTCGCGCCGACGGAGGTGTGCACGGTGTTCGTCGAGGGCCAGGGGCCGCCGTGGTGCTGGGCCCACGACACCCGGACGCCGGTGGGATAACCGTCGAAGACGATCCGACCCGACCGGTCGGCGAACAGGTCGACAAGCCGGCGTACCACAGCCGCGTCGTCGCTCGGCGCACTGTGGATCGAGCCGGTCAGCGACGGTGGGACGGTCGCCAGCGCCGCGTCGAGCGTGGCAACGTCGTCGTAGCGCACCACGACCAGGAGCGGGCCGAAGCACTCGTCGGCGATCTCGGCGGTGAGGCCCGCCAGATCAACCTCCAGGAGCGTCGGCGCGACCTGGAAACCCACCTCGGCGTCGATCCGGGGTCGGGCCGAGACACGAGCGCCGGCCTGCTCGAACGCCGTCGCCTGCTGCTCGTACGCGGCCCGGATGCGGTCGTTGAGCAGGATCGCACCGCCGGTGGCCGCGACCTTCTCCCGCAGCGCGTCGACAAGCCGCGCACCGCTCGGATCCGCCGGGATGAACGCCAGCCCGGGCTTGGTGCACAGCTGGCCGCCCGAGCTGGTGAAGGAGGCGAAGAGCCCTTCGGCGATCTCCTCGCCCCGGTCGGCGGCCGCGCCGGGCAGCACGACGATCGGGTTCACGCTGCTCAGTTCGGCGTAGAGGGGAATGGGATCCGGGCGTTCGTCGATGGCCGCCTGGATGGCACGGGCGGCGCCGACGGAGCCGGTCAGCGCGGCCGCGCGGATCGTGGGGTGGCGCACCAGGGAGCGGCCGGCCGGCTCGCCGTACACGGTAGCGATCACACCGTCGGGCCCGCCCCGCTCGCGGACGGCCGCCGCGATGGCCTCGGCCGAGGCGTGCGAGGTCAACGGGTGCGAGGGGTGGGCCTTCAGGACCGTGGGGCAGCCGGCGGCGAGCGCGGCGGCGGTGTCCCCTCCCGCGACCGAGAAGGCGAACGGGAAGTTGCTGGCGCCGAAGACGGCCACCGGCCCGAGGGGTACGAGCATCCGCCGCAGGTCCGGGCCGCGGCCGAGCGGGGTGTCGGCGGCGTGGTCGATGGCTGCTTCGAGGTAGCCCCCGTCGCGCAGCACGTCACCGAACATCCGGAACTGGATCGCCGCCCGGGTGAGTTCCTGGTCGAGCCGGGCGTGACTCAGACCGGTCTCCGCCTCCGCCGCCGCGATCAGGTCGACCCGACGGGCCTCCAGGGACGCGGCGATCGCGTCGAGCAGGTCCGCTCGGCCGAGTCTGCCCAGGCCGGACAGCCACTGCCCCGCCTGGGGCGCCTGGCTGGTGATCGCCTCCAGCCCAGCCTCGTCGGTCTCGCTGAGCTCCGTCGTGCGGGTTCGGCCGTCACGCGGATCGACAGTGCTGACCATGTTCACAGCAGTCCTCTCCTTACCAGATTGCCCATCAGATCCCGGACGCCGAACTGCCAGGGCTCGCACTCCTGGGCGTGCCGCACCCGGTTGACCAGGCTGCCGAGAGCCGGACAGCCGATCCGTACCACGTCGTCGATCTTGTGGGTGAAGCCCTCGCCGGGGCGGTCCCGGTCCTGGGTGGGCGCGAACATCGTGCCGAGCATCAGGGCGGCACCGTCGGGATAGCGGTGCTGCGGACCGATCAACTGCCGCACCAGCTCCGCCGGGTCGCGCGACATCTGGGTCATCTCCGAGACCGCCTCCAGGTGGAAGCCGTCCACGCCCCGGATGTCCAGGCTCACCTCAAGCTCGCGCACCCGGTCCAGGTTGAACCGGTCGTCGAAGAGCCGGATCAGGGGACCGAGGGCGCACGAGGCGTTGTTGTCCTTGGCCAGCGGAAGCAGCAGTGCCGAGCGGCCTTCGATGTCCCGCAGGTTCACGTCGTTGCCGAGGGTGGCGCCGACGATCCGGCCGCTGGACTGGATGATCAGCGTGATCTCGGGTTCCGGGTTGTTCCAGGTCGACGCGGCGAGCACCCCCACCGGCACCGCGGTGCCGACGGCGGAGAGCACCTGGCCCTTTGTGAAGATCTCGGCGTCCGGCCCGATGCCCACCTCCAGGTACTGACTCCAGATGCCCTCGGCGACCAGCAGGCTCTTGAGCCGGTCGGCCTCGGGCGAACCCGGCGTCAGGCTGTGCAGGTCGGCACCGATGTCGGCGAGCATCCGCTGCCGGATGTCCGCCGCGAGCGCCAGGTCGCCGCGGGCCCGTTCCTCGATGACGCGTTCGATCATCGAGACGGCGAAGGTGACGCCGGCGGCCTTGAGTGCCTGCAGGTCGACCGGGGCGAGCAACCAGGGTCGGGTGTGATCGCGGGTCACTGCCGCCGTGTTGGCCAGCATCTCGCCGAAGTCGCCGAGCCGCGGCCCGTCGAGCCCGGCAACCGTCGCGGCCGGGTCGGGCAGTTCGCAGATGTCCCGGATGGTGGGGAACCGCTGACTGAGGTCGATGACCTGACCGTCCCGGACGGTCACGGGTGAGGGTCCGTCGCCGGCCGGATCCCAAATCCGGCCGATGAGGACGCTGTCGTCGGCGTCGTCCGGCAGCGCCTCGGCGGCGGTGCCGAACCAGTCCGCGCCGCCGGGCTGTTGCCGGGGCTGTGGCACCGTCATGAGCCGCCCTCCAGGTTGAAGAAGGACCGCTCGTCGCGCGGACGGATGTCGTAGACGGCGTCCTGGAACATCCGGAGTGGATGCGGTGTGAACGGGTGCCGCTCGATCGCGGCGAGGTCCAACTCGATGCCCAGTCCGACAGCGGTCGGGATGAGCACGTCGCCGTCGGCGGTCAGCACCAGCCGTTCGTTGGTGATCTCGGGTCGCCACGGCACGTCCGTCGCCATGATCTCCAGGTACCGGAAGTTCGGCAGCGTCGCCCCGAGTTGCAGCGTCGCCGCGGTGCTGAGCGGGCCGCTCGGGTTGTGCGGCGCGAAACCGACGTAGCTGGTGGACGCGAGCGTCGCGATGAAGGCCAGCTCGGCGATCCCGCCGGCGTGGGTCACATCGGGTTGGACGAAGTCGACTGCCTGGCGGGCGAGCGCGGGAGCGAAGCCCTGCCGGCCGAACCACCGCTCCCCCGCCGCGATCGGCACCGGCGATGCGCGGCGGATGTCCACGAGCGCGTCGAGGTTGTCCGGCGGGCACGGCTCCTCGAACCACACCGGATCGAACTGGGCGATCTCCCTGGCGACCTTGATCGCGTGGCGGACGTCGAAGCGACCGTGCCCCTCGACGAACAGCTCGACCTCGCGGCCCACCGCGGCCCGGACCGCGTCGATCTGGGCGAGCACCCGGTCCAACTGCGCTGTGGTGATGGTGAGGTCGTAGTTCTCGAACGGGTCCCATTTGAGGCCGCGGAAGCCGGACGCCACAGTCCGGCGGGCGGCCGCCGCGTAGTCCTCGGGGGTGACGGCACCGGAGAACCAACCGTTCGCGTACGCGCGCACCCGGTCACGGGTCGCACCGCCGAGCAGCCGGGAGACCGGAACACCGAGGTCGCGCGCCGAGATGTCCCACAGGGCCATCTCCAGCGAACTCAACGCGGTCATGATCACCGGCCCGCCACGCCAGTACCAGTCCCGCGCCAGGTCGTAGAGGATCTTCGAGATGCGAGTGGGGTCCAGGCCCACGACCGCCTCGGCCAGCTCGGCGATGGCACCCTGGACGGCCCGTTCCTTGCCCTCCAGGGTGGCCTCGCCGAGCCCGACGATCCCCGCGTCGGTGTGCACGCGCACGATGACGAGGTTCGTGCGGTAGAAGTCGACGACAAGTGTGTCGACGGAGACGATCTTCATTTTTCGGCTCAACCCTTCACCGCGCCGGCGGTCATGCCGGACACCACGTACTTCTGCACCAGCAGGTAGAACGCGACGGCGGGCAGCGTGAACAGGAAGGCGACGGCCATCACGGTCTGGATCGGCGTGCCCAGCTCGCCGATGAAGTTCGCGATGCCAACGGACGCCGGTTGCAGGTCCGGATTGAAGATGAAGGTCACCGCGAACACGTACTCGTTCCAGGCGTGGAAGAACGCGATGACCGCGGTCGCCGCGATCGACGGCGCGATCAGCGGCACGTTGATGCGGGTCAGGGTGGTGAAGGGCCGGGCGCCGTCGGCACGCGCGGCCTCCTCCAACTCCTTCGGGATGCCGTCGATCGCACCCTTGAGGATCAACGCGACGATCGGCAGGACGAAGGCGGAGTTCACCAGGACGAGGCCGGTAAGTGAGTCGAGCAGCTCGAAGCGACGGAACAGCGCGAACAACGGCACGACCATGAGCGCCTCGGGGAGCATCTGCGTGAACAGCAGCACGACGGTCAGCACGGCCTTGCCCCCGAACGAGAACCGGGACAGCGCGTAACCGAGCGGGATACCCAGGCCGACCGAGACGACCATCGTGCCCACGGCGATGATCAGGCTGTTCAGCAGCCACCCGGCCGCCTTGCCTTCGGCGAGCGCGTCGACGAACACCCCGAACTGACCGAGGTCCGGCGTGAGCCGGGGCTGGTCGGCGAAGAGGTCGCTGTTGCTCGACAGCGCCGTGACGAACATCCAGTACAGCGGGAACACCGCGATGCCGAGTACGACGAGCACGGCGACGATCCGTGCGGTGACACCGAAACGGAAGCGCCTCATCGGGCGTGCTCCTTCTCCACGGCACGGGCGACCAGCCGGCTGCCGATGATGACGATGAGTGAGATGACGACGCCGACCATCCCGATGGCCGCCGCCGATCCGAGTTCCTTCGAGTCGAACGCCTGCGAGTAGAGGTCGATGACGAGCGTCTCGGTGGCGCCGACCGGCCCACCCTTGGTCATCAGCCAGATCAACTCGAACCGCCGCAGGGACCAGATCGTCATCAGCAGCGCCAGGAGTCCCACTGTGGGCTTGATGACCTGCCACGTGACGGCCCGGAAGGTGGCCCAGCGTCCCGCGCCGTCGACTGTCGCTGCCTCGTTGAGGTCCTGCGGAACGGATTGCAGCGCGGAGAGCAGCACCACCGAGGTGAACGGGAACAGCTGCCAGATGGTCGTCGCGAGCACCGCCGGCAGCGCGTAACGCGGGCTGTCCAGAATCGCGCCGCCCGGCACACCCAGCCCCACCGCGTCGAGCATCCGGTTCACGATCCCGTACTGGGCGTTGAGCATCCAGGTGGCGATGAGCGCGACAGCGATGCCGGGCGCGGCCCAGGGGACGGTCACAAGTGCCCGCGCCACACCGCGACCCCGGAACTTCCGGTTGAGCAGGAGCGCGACGACGAGGCCGGCGCCGATCGCGACGACGACGCAGGTGACCACGTAGACGACGGTGATCAGCAGGGTGTGGTGGAACTCCGGGTCACCGAAGATCCGGTTGAAGTTGTCGAGGCCAACCCACTCGCTCTTGGTCGGGTTGAGCAGTCTCGTCCGGGTGAAGCTGAGGTACACCTCCTGGACGAGCGGCACCGCCTGGAAGACGAGGATGAACAGTGCGGCGGGTGCCAGGAACAGGTACGGCGTCCACTTGCTCCCCAGCGGGCTGGGCCGACGCCGGGTTCGGGGTGTTGTCTTCGGTGCTCCGGTCTGCTCGACCACAGTCATCGGGTTCGATCCTTCTGAGGAAGGACGCTGCCGGCGCATGGTCCGTCGCGCCGGCAGCGTCGCCGGGTCGAGCTGTCAGCGGACCAGGTCGGTCGCCTGCTGCTGGGCGCGGTCAAGTGCCGACTTCAGGTCGGTCTTACCCTGCAGTGCCGCGACCACGTTCTGCACTACCACCTTGCGGATGTCCGGCGTCTTGGCTTCGAACCCGAGGACGATCTGCGGCAGGCTGGTCTCGGTGAGCCCGTCGAAGACGGGCAGGAACGGGGTCTCCTTGAGCTTCTCCGCGCTGCGCTGCGTGGTGGTGGCAACGCTGCTCGCGCCGAGGATCTCCTGCAGCTTGACCTGGTTCTGCGGCTCCAACGCCCACTTGATGAAGGTGCCGGCCTCGTCCTTGCTCTCGCTCGCCTCGTTGATCACGATCGGCGCGAGGATCGTGCCCTGCTTACGCACCGGGAACGGGATGGGCGCGACGCTGAAGTTCAGCTTCGCGTTCTGACCCCGGGTGGCGGTCACGTATCCGCCGTTGTTGAGCTCCATCCCGACCTTGCCCTCGGCGAACATCCGCCGGAACGTCGCCGCGTCCGCTCCGCGCGGGATCACGTTCGCGTCGTACAGGTCCTTGAACGCCTGCAGACCCTTGAGGTTCTCCGGCGAGTTGATCGTCAGGTTCTTGCCGTCGGACCACGCGCCGCCGAAGCCGTAGACGTAGTTGAAGATGTCCTGCCAGACGCCGGCCTCCTCGGCCTCCGTCTGGCGGAACGCCAGGCCGAAGACGTCGCCCTTGGTGAGCGACTTGGCGGTGGCGGCGAACTGCTCGTAGGTCGACGGCGGCGTGGGGATCAGGTCCGCGTTGTAGAACATCGCGTAGTTCGACGCTTCGAAGATGACGCCGTGCCGGACACCGTCGTGGACCATGAACTGGTCGGGCTGCTTGAGCAGGTCGTACTTGCTGGCGTCGACCACCTTGTCGAGCGGTGCGACGAGGCCGGCGTCCGAGGCGGCCTCGAACTCGGGCATGTCGAAGCGGATCAGGTCGGGGCCCTTACCACTGCCCATCTGCGTGAGCACCGTCTGACCGAAGGTCGGGTACGGGACCGCGGCGGCAGAGACCTGGACCTTGGTCTGGCTCTGGTTGAACTCATCGAGCCACTTGGTCAGCAGAGGTCCGCGGCCCGGGTCGCCGAAGGTCGAGGCGGCGAAGGTCAGTTTGGTGACCCCGTTGCCCGAGTCGCCGTCAGAGCCGCAGCCGGTCAGGAGAGTGGCGACCAAGCCGAGGGCACATGTCGCCCCAATGATGCCGAAACGAGCGCGCTGGTTACCCATCGTTACTCCAGTGTTACGAGTCAGAGTCTTCGGGATGAAATTGCAACGATCGTAGCGCCATGCGCAACGGTGTCAAGTGGCGGTTGCGCACTGCGTCGTCTACATTGCACATATTGCAACGCAAGCGATGGGCGGGGCCCATCGCTTCGAGGGGAGGCATAGCCTTGGCCCAATCGATTCGCCGCGCGATCGACCTCATCCGTCGCTCGGCGGAGCACCCGCTGTCGCTCACCGAGGCGGCGGACGTGCTCGACGTACACAAGTCCACGGCGCTGCGGATCCTGCAGACCCTGGAGTCCGCGCGCTTCGTCCGCCGGACCGGTGCGGGCACCTACGTGCTCGGCAGCGGGCTGATCGAGCTGTCCGAGCTTGCCCTCGGCTCGATGGACCTTCGTCAGTTCGCGGCCGCGCACCTGCGCGCACTACAGCGCGAGACCAGCCACACCGTGCACCTGGCACAACTGACCGGCGATGAGATCATCTACATCGACAAGGTCGACAGCCCGGCGTTCGATGCCGTCAAGCTGCCGTCCCGGGTGGGACGGGCCGTGTCGATCTACGCCAGCGCCGTCGGCAAGACGATCCTCGCCTACCTGCCGGCGGAGGAACGCGACCGCCTGCTCTCCCATGTCGTCTTCGAGAGATTCACCGACACCACCTTCGCCGACCACGAGTCCCTCGAAGCCGAACTCGTCCGCATCCGCGAGAACGGCTGGGCCACCGACAACGGCGAGCACGACGCCTACGTGATGTGTGTCGCCGCGCCGATCAGGGATTCCCGGGGCCAGGTCATCGCCGCCGCATCGATCACGGCGATCGAGGTCATCGCCAACCTCGAGCAACTGAGGAGCAACCTGCCGCGCCTGCTGGAGACCGCGAACCGGATCTCGTGCGAACTCGGTTACACGCCGGCCGGCCCGGGCCCGGACGGGTCGGAGGACGGCCGACCGATCGACGGGTGAGCGCCTGCGCATCCGGGGTCGCGCCGGGGCAGTCAGGCGCCGCCGAGCCGATGATGCTCGTCGCTCTCCATGTCGATGAAGGCCCGGATCATGTCGCGGTAGATCCGCTCGACCAGGTCCGGGTCCGCGCCGGAGTCCTCCGCCAGCACGCGGACCCGCGCCACCACCTGCGCCACCCGGTCCGGCGCGCGGACCGCCTGCTTGTCGCTCTTGAGCGGGGCCGCCCGCCGGACCAGTGCCTCCCGCCGGGCGAGCAGCCCGACGAGCGCGGCGTCCAACTCGTCGATCTGGGCGCGGATGTCGGCCAGTGCCGACGCGGTGTCTGTCATGCCGGGAATCGTCGCACGGCGGGGCCGACGGCTCGGACCGTCGCCCGACCCTCACCGCCCACCCCACCCCGGCCGGAGCGCGAGCCGAGCAGCGTGGCGACACCGGTCCTCGTATAGTTCCGGCTGTGCAGCGGGAGAACGTTCGGCAGGCGTACGGCTCGATCGCAAACCTCTACATCGACCTGTTCGGCACGCGCCAACAGGTCGACCCCGACGACCTCGACCTCATCGGCCGGCACCTGACAGCTCAGCCCGGCACGGTGCTCGACCTGGGCTGCGGCCCCGGCCATCTGACCGATTACCTCTGTTCGCTCGGCGTCGACGCCAGGGGGATCGACCTGGTCCCCGAATTCGTCACCCATGCGCGGGCGACCCACCCGGGCGTCGAGTACCACCTCGGGTCGTTCGAACACCTCGACGTCGCCGACGGCTCCATCGACGGCATCCTGGCCTGGTACTCATTCATCCATCTGCCGCCACCGGAGTTCGACGACGTGCTCACTGAGTTCCGGCGGGCACTGGCCCCGGGTGGGCGGCTGGTGCTGGGCTTCTTCGACGCCGACGAGATCGGTCCCTTCGAGCACAAGGTGGTGACCGCCTACCGCTGGCCCCCGGACGAGGTGTCGCAGCGGCTCAGCCGGGCCGGCTTCCGGGAGGTCGAACGCCAACGGCGGCCCGGCGAAGGCGACAGGCGGCCAGTCGCCGTCATCGCGGCTGTCACGCAGTAGCGGCAGGCCGGACAGCCGTCACCGTCGGCGCGACGGGTGGCGGTCGGGTCAGTCGGTCTCCTCCACGAACGCCGCACGCGGTTCGAGACGCTGGCCCCGGGCGTACTCCTCGGCGAAGCCGGTCGCGCCGAGCGCCTCGACCGCGGCCGCCCGCACGGCCGCCAGGTCCGCCGCGTCGTCGGGATCGGGCACCTGGCCCAGCGCCGCGAACGCGGCGTCCGTGACGGCGACCATCCGAGCGGCCCGCTGGTGGTCACCGTGGGCTGACGCGAGCGCGGCGCCCGCCAGGCAGACGTACGGGACGAAGTCCACCCAGCCGTTCCGGAAGACCCGCTCACGGCTCGCGGCGAACAACGCTCCCGCCGCGTCGAGATTGCCGAGACCCAACTCGCAGAACCCGAGGTTGTGGGTCTCCGAGTTGACGAGTTCGGGCTGCCCCAGAACCTCGTTGAGCGCGATGCTCTCCCGGTAGAGCTGCCGGGCCCGGGTCAGGTCGCCGGACATCCGGGCCACGGCGGCCAGGACATGGCGGGGTCGCTCCTCCAGACTCCGATCACCGGAGCGCAGGGCGACCGCCAGCGCTTCCCGAGCACGCGCCTCGCCAGCCGGGAGGTCACCACCACGGATGGCGACCCGGGCGAGGCTGTACCGGGCCTCCACCTCCCCCGCCGGATCTCCGGCCGTCCGCGCCCTGTCGATCTCGGCCTGGCTCATTCGCACCACCGCGTCGGTCTCGCCCCGGCGGAAGGCCGCGCGAACATCGTCGCTGAAACCCACTTCTGTTCTCCCTCTCGTTGCGGACCGCACTCTCAGCCCTCAGGCGTGAAAGAGGGTCCAGTTCTCCACGAGGCGGAAGCCCATCGTCTCGTAGAGCGGTCGGCCCATCTCGCTCGACTGCAGGTACGCGGCCTCCGTGCCGGCCGCGACGCCGTCGCGCAGGACGGCCTCGGTGATCGCTCGGCCCAGCCCACGACCTCGTGCGGACGGCACCACGGCGATGTTGAACACGCCGAGCACGCCTGCGGTCCGCAACCCGAGCCCGGTGCCGACGGGTCGGCCGGACTCCTCGGCCAGATAGCCACTCACCTGGTCGGCGTCGAGCACACCGCCGCCCACCAGGGCACCGAAGGCGCCGTCCGGAGCTTCGAAGCTGCGGGTGAGGGTCTCGGTGTACCGGTCAGACTCGGCCGCGCGGACCTGGCGGATCACCTCGTGCCGCGGCGCGTCGGCCCGGTAGACCACGTCAGCCGCGGTGCAGGCCAGCAGGGGCAGCTCGCTGCTGTTGAGCAGCTCGTGCCGGGCGGCGAGATCGCGGACCGCGTCGTCCGCCGCACTCCGCACCATGATCGACCAGTGCGCGGCCTGCCGGCGGACCTCGGTCGCCAGCCGGTCGAGGGAGCCGAGATCCGGCTCCCGCGTCAGGTCGTAGGCCACGTTCAGCGACGCCACCTCCGCCTGGGTCACCGCCGCTCGGGCGGTGCCCCGCTCGGCGTACCAGCCCTTCGGGGTGACCGCACAGAGAGCCTTGATGGCATCGGCGTACGACGCCGCCATCCGATCGGCGCTGGTGCTGATCGAATCCTCCTCGTTGTTCCTGGCCCGACCGGCGGTCGGCGCCACCTTGTTGCGCCGCCGGGCCGCGGGCCGGGTGAGCCTGCCTGGGGCCGGTCTCCACAGTCGGGAAACCGGCCCCAGGCAGGTAGTTCGTCCGCTCGGCCGGGTTGCGGCCCGGGCGGGTGTTCAGGCGGTGAGCTTGCCGGCGATCGTGACCACCCGCTGAGCCATGTGGTCGAGGGCGTTGAGCTGCGCGTCGCCCAGCGGTGCGTCGTTGCTGCCGCCGGTGACGTGCGAGACGCCGTACGGGTTGCCGTCGGCGAACTTCGTCGGGTCGGTGTAGCCGGGGGCCACAACCAGGCCGCCGAAGTGGTGGATCGTGTTGTAGAGCGCCAGCAGCGTCGACTCCTGCCCACCGTGGGCGGTCATGGAGGCGGTGAAACCGGCGTACACCTTGTCGGCCAGCAGGCCCTGCCCCCACTGCGGGCCGAGGGTGTCGATGAACTGCTTGAGCTGGCTGGAGACGTTGCCGTACCGGGTGGGGGTGCCGAAGAGCACCGCGTCGGCCCAGACGACGTCGTCGGCGGTCGCCTTCGGCTCGCTCTTGGTGGCGTCGAAGTGCTGGCTCCAGGCGGCGTTGGAGGCGATGGCCTCCTGCGGGGCGAGTTCCGGCACCTGGCGCAGCCGCACCTCGGCGCCGGCCTTCTCGCCGGCCTCGGCGAGCCGCTTGGCCATGGCGTGCACGGTGCCGGTCGAGGAGTAGTAGATGACGGCGAGCTTGGCCATCGGAGGGGTCCTTTCGTCGAAGTAGTTGCCGACGATAAATTTGCGGCAGCAACAATCTGACTCTAGCAACGGCAGCGAGCGGTTGCCACCGGACCCCGGACACACCGACGCCGCCGCAAGGCCGACAGTGAGCCATGCCGACAAACGGCGCACGACGGCGGAAAGGGTCAGGAGCGCACCGCTGCTCCCAACCCAAACCTGCTGCCGGTACGATCCGCCACGTGGATCCGGACGCCATCGCCACCCGACTCGGGGTCCCCGTCGAGGACATCGACCGCGTGCACCGCCTCGCCGCCGACCGGCCGTCGGCTCCGCTGCCCGCCAGGGCCGACGCGCCCGCGATCCTCGACCGGCTCGCGGTACGACCGGACGACGCCGCCGAGATCATGGCCGGCTGGCCCGATCCCGACTCAGCACTGTGGACCCCGGAGCTGCGCTGGCTGCTCGACCGCACGACAGCTCTGGTCCTGGCCGACCTCGGAGGCCACGGCTGGCTGTCGCCCGGTCCGGAACTGCCGCGCGACCGAGGTCCCGCCTGGCGACACCTCTACGTGTACGCGTACCTGGCGCTCGTCGACGTCGTCCGGGGCTACCACCGCGACCACGGCATCACCGATGAGGTGTCCTGGACGACCCTCGCCGACCTGGGCCGCAACCTCGCGATCGACAGGCGGATGCACGGCGAGGGTTGGCCGGTCATGCAGAGCTGGCTGACGCTGCACGCCCGCGGCGGCCTCTACGAGCTGGGCCGGTTGCAGCACCAGCGCGGCGGCACCACCATCGACCTGCACATCCCCGAGGCGGGTCCGCTGACCCCGGCGGCCGTCGCGGCATCGCTCGACGCGGCCCGCGTCTTCTTCGCACGCCACTTCCCCGACGAGCACTACACCGCGTTCGCCTGCGGCTCCTGGCTGCTCGACCCGCAGCTGCGGGAATACCTGCCAGCGGATTCCAACATCATCCGGTTCCAACAGCGCTTCGAGTTGGAGCCCTACGAGGAACCCGAAGGGCTGGACGCCGATGTCGAGGTGCGGCGATTCGTGTTCCGCACCCTGACCACACCACTCGACAAGCTGCCGCGCGACACAGTGCTCCAGCGTGCGGTCGTCGACCACCTGACGGCCGGCCGCCACTGGCGCTGGCACCGGGGCCGGTTCCCGATCCAGCCACACCGCTGACGGCGGTGCCGCCGCGGCCCCTCAGTCGAGACAGAACTCGTTGCCCTCGACGTCCTGCATCACGAGGCACGACTCGTTCTCCTCGTCGGCGGTCAGCAACCGCACGCGTACCGCGCCGAGCGCGACCAACCGCGCGCACTCGGCCTCAAGCGCGGCCAGCCGCTCGTCGCCCACCAGCCCGGTGCCAACCCGCACGTCAAGGTGCAGCCGATTCTTGACGACCTTTCCCTCGGGGACGCGCTGGAAATACAGTCGTGGACCCACCCCGGAGGGATCAGCACAGGCGAACGCCGAGCCCCGTTGCTCGACCGGTCGGGTCGACTCGAAGTCGTCCCAGCTGTCGAACCCCGGCGGGGGCGGCGGTACGACGTATCCCAACACCGCGCACCAGAACCGGGCGACCCGCTCCGGCTCCGCACAGTCGAAGGTGACCTGGACCTGCCTGACCTGTGACATCGCTCCACCCTAGAGCGGATGTCGCGGCGCCCCCGGAGCGGGTCTCGCGGCGTCGGGACCGGTTGTGTCGGCGCGGCCGGCGGGGTCGGTCACGACAGGATCTCGACGTACCCGTCACTGCCGTGTACGCGGATCCGCTGCCCGTCGGAGATCAGCCGGGTGGCATCCACCACGCTGACCACGGCCGGCAGGCCGTACTCCCGCGCGATCACCGCGCCGTGCGTCATCAAACCTCCGACCTCCGTCACCAGGCCCGCGATGGCAACGAAGAGGGGCGTCCAACTCGGATCCGTGTGCGCCGTGACGAGGATGTCGCCCGGTTCCAGACGAGCCTGGGTCAGGTCCAGGATGACGCGGGCGCGCCCTTCGACGGTCCCGGCCGACACCGGCTGGCCGACCAGAGCGCCGGCCGGCACGTCGTCGCGGCGGTACGCCCCGGTGAGCGCCTCCCCGTCGGAGGTCAGCACCCGGGGCGGCCGGAGCGCCTGGTACGACCGGAAGGCGTCCTTCCGTTGCCGGATCAGCGTGTCGTCCACCTGGTGCGAGCGCACGACCTCGTGCAACTCCTGGAAGGTGAGGTAGAAGGCGTCCGCCGGCTCGCGGAGCACGTTGGCCCGCACGAGGCGCTCGATTTCGCCGAGCAGGGCCTGCTTGTAGATGAAGTAGCGGCTGATGATGCCGTACTTCGGGTACTCCCGGTAGCCGGCGAAGGTGCGGACCCGGTCGATCATCCGCTCGGTCTCGGCGGCCTTCAGCTCCCCGTCCGGCAGGGCCCGCAGGCGCGTCAACACCTCCTGCGCCTTGCGCCGCGCCTCCTGTCGCCCCTGCTCGAAGCGTCGCTGGGCCGCACCCGGCGGGAAGTTCGCCACGTGGTCGAGGAGCACGGGCAGCAGGGTCGCCGGCCGTTCCCGCCAACGCGGTCTGGTGATGTCGATCTCGCCGACGCAGCGCATGCCGTACCGGTCGAGGTAGGCCTCGATGGCGTCGCGCGCCTCGGTCCCGCCCGCGAGCTTCGGCAGCTCGTCCAGGAAGCTGTCGTCCTCGACGCCCCGCAGGTACGCCACCACCTCCGGATGCGGACGGATCGCGTCCGCGACGTCGAGCAGCGCGAGCCCCATCTCCGAGGTGACGTTACCGGGGGCGGACAGCGTGAGGGTGTCGGCGGCGTCCCTCTCGCCCAGCCATTCCCCCAGCCGGTCGTTGAGCCACCAGGTGGCCTCCATCCCCGCCATGATCGCCTGCATGCTCACCGGGTCGCCGAGATTGCGCTTGTGCTCGCCAAAGGCCTCCAGCAGGAAGTCGAACAGCGCCGGTCCGGTGAACGTCGCGATGTCCCGCCGCAGGGCGGCGATCGACCCTTCGCTGCGCTCGATCAGTTCGGTGACGACGGCCGGGTCCGTCTCGATCGCGGCGGACGCACCGGCGAGCGGCGGCCCGCCGGGCCCGCTGTCCGGCAGCGCCGGGACGAAGCCGGGACGGTCGAGGACGGTCTGTAGCGCGTCCCTGGTCAACGGATCGATCCGGCCGGCCATCTCCAGGAAGCGGTCGCGGCTGGCCGGTGCGCCAAGCATCCGGGTCGCGTCGACGAACAGTCGACCGCCGGCCTCGTGCATCGGCGCCATGGCCGTCAACTGCCACATGGAGAGCCCGAGCGGCTTCATCGCGTCGGTCATCATCTGCTGGTGGCCGACCGAGAGATAGACGTGGTTCTCCTGGTCGCGGGCCGTGGGGAGGGGGAAGAGCGTGGTGATCGGCCGGCTCTGCACGATCTGGAAGTCATCGTCGACCAGGCACCACTCGATGTCCTGCGGGCCGCCGAACCCCGCCTCGATCAGTCGTCCGAGTCGCACCAGCCGGAGGACCTGCGCCTCCGTCAGCGCCGGCTGATCCTGCCGCTGCGGGTCGACCGCCACCTCGTGGGTCCCGCCACCGGGCCGCGCGTGCACGGCTACCTGTTTGGCGGCCACCGCCCGGGCGACGACGACACCTTCGCGCACCGTGAAGACGTCCGGGTTGACCCGGCCGGAGACCAGGGCCTCGCCGAGGCCGAAGCTGGCGTCCACGGTGGCGACCTTCCGGTTGCCGGTGACCGGGTCGGCCGTGAACAGGATGCCGGCCGACCGCGGGAAGACCATCTGCTGCACGACCACGGCCATGCTGACCGCCCGGTGGTCGAAGCCGTTGCGGAGGCGGTAGGTCACGGCCCGCTCGGTGAACAGCGACGCCCAACACCGGCTGACGTGCGCCAGGATCGCCGCCGGCCCCAGGATGTTCAGGTAGGTGTCCTGCTGGCCCGCGAAGGAGGCAGTCGGCGTGTCCTCCGCCGTCGCGCTGGAACGCACGGCGTAGGCGGACCGCTCGCCGTGCACGAGGAGCGTGTGGGTGATCGCCGCCGCGAGATCGTCAGGGATGGCGATCCCTTCGATGCGCCGGCGGACCTCGGCGCTGAGCACCCGGATCGCCTCCCGGTCGTCCGGGCTCAGGCGCGACAGCTGATCGAGCAGCTCGCCGACCGCCGGCCCGTCCGCCACCACCCGCCGGAAGGCGGCGGTTGTGACGCAGAAGCCGGGCGGCACGGGGATGCCGTCGATCCGGGACAGCCCGCCCAGGTTCGCGCCCTTGCCGCCAACGAGTGCGACCTGGGTCTGGTCGACCTCTCGAAGATCCACGACGTACTGCTCGCTCATCGCCCCACCCCTCCGGCAGCCGCGCTCCGGCGCACCGCACCCAGCGCGGACGCCCACGACGGCACCGCCGCCCCCAACCGCGGATCGCGGCAGCCGCGCTCCCCGCACCACGACAACACACCCACGTCGTGCCCCCCGTTTTCTGTCGGTGCCGAGTCCGGCCGCCGATTCTGCGGCACGACCGGGGTCTTGCCGCAAGCCCCCCGGTACGCTATAAGTTAGAGGTGGCAGGGAGTCTGATCTCCCTGCCTTTTGCGTTGGCGCGTCCGTCGCCGGCCGGGAGCCTTCGACCGGGTCAGTGGCTGCCGGGGACGAGCGGCGCACGCCGCGCTGCCGACGGGTCCTGGCGGCGCCCCTTCGGCCATCGACGCCAGGCGGCCGACCCGAGGATGCTCAGCACCGCCGGTCCGAGCACCAGTCGGATGATGGTGACGTCGATGATCACCGCGGTCGCCAGGCCGATGCCGATCATCTTGATGCTGGTGTCCTGGATCGGCACGAAGGACAGGAACACCACAGTCATGATCGCCGCGGCGGCGGTGATCAGCCGCCCGGTGCTGTCCACTCCGACCAGGATGGCGCGCTGCGCGTCGCGGCCACTGTCGTACTCCTCCTTGACCGCCGAGAGCAGGAACACCTCGTAGTCCATCGAGAGTCCGAAGAGGACGGCGAACAACAGCATCGGCACCATCGACATGATCGGCACGGGTTCGTCGATGCCGATCAACGACAGGCCCCAGCCCCACTGGAAGATGGCCACCAGCACGCCGAACGCCGCGCCGATCGACAGCAGCGCCGACACCGCCGCCTTGATGGCGAGCACTGGCGCCCGGAACATCGCGATCAGCAGGAGCGCCGCCACGACCAGCACGGCGAGCACCATCCAGGGCAGCCGCGCGCCGACCGCGTCGGACAGGTCGGTGACGAAGGCGGTGGGACCGCCGACATAGATGCGGCAGTCGGTGCCCCGCTCGGCCGCCGGCGCCAGGTCGGCACGGATGCGATGCAGCAGGTCACTGACCTCGGCGTCCTGCGGCGAGTGTCGAGGCACCACGGTGAGCAACGCGAAGCCGCCGTCCCGGCTCGGCTGGGCCGGAGTCACCACCGACACCTCCGGATCGGCCGCGAGGCCACTGCTCAACTTCGCCAGCACGGCGTCGCCCTGGCCGCCGCTGGGCAGGTCGGCGACGATCAGAAACGGTGCGTTCCAGCCGGCCCCGAACTCCGCGGCGACCCTGTCGTACGCCCTGCGCTGGGTGAAGCTCGCCGGTGCGTTGCCGTCGTCCGGTGTGCCCAGCCGAAGGCTGAACATCGGGATCGCGAGCGCGACGAGGACCAGCAGAGCCCCGGCCGCGTACGGGTAGCGGTGCCGCGCCACCCGGCTCGCCCACCGCCCCCAGCCGCCGATCGCCCGCCGCGCGCCGGGCTCCCCGACGACCGGCGCGCTCGGGTGCCGACGGCCGATACGCAGGGCGTTGACCGCCGGACCCAGCAGTCCGAGCACCGCCGGCAGCAGGGTCAGCGCGGCGAGCATCGTCATGCTGACGGTCAATGCCGCGGCCACGCCCATGCCCCCGATGAACGGGATGCCGGTGAGCAGCAACCCGAGGATCGCCGCCACCACTGTGGCGCCGGCGAACAGCACCGCGTGGCCCGCCGTGGCGAGCGCCCGGCCGACGGCGTCGGCGGTCGGCATGCCGGTCGAGAGGTAGTGCCGGAATCTGGTGATCACGAACAGGGCGTAGTCGACGCCCGCACCGAGCCCGAGCATCACCGCCACGATCGGGGCGATGGCCGGGATGTCCAGGCCGGTGCCGACGATCAACACAAGCGCGGTGCCGGCCATCAGCCCGAGCACGGCGACCAGCACGGGCAGGCCGGC
Source organism: Micromonospora sp. NPDC049044 (assembly GCF_040649215.1). Taxonomy (NCBI): domain Bacteria; kingdom Bacillati; phylum Actinomycetota; class Actinomycetes; order Micromonosporales; family Micromonosporaceae; genus Micromonospora; species Micromonospora sp. NPDC049044. Next base: position 167,162 of record NZ_JBEZFA010000001.1, read on the forward strand.
GGCCACCACCGACCCGAACGCGAACAACAGGACGAGCAGCGCCGTCCCGACGCCGATCAGCTCGGAACCGCTGGTCTCCGGGGTAGCGGCCAGATCCACCACCAGACCGCGGAACTCCACGGTCAGCCCGGCGGCACGCGCCCTGTCGGCCGCGACGTCGAGCCGTTCGCTCTGCTCGGCGGTGAGGTCGCCGAGCTCCTTGTCGTACTGCACGGAGCTGATCGCGGTGCGGCCGTCGGCGCTGAGCTGACCGCCTCCCTCGGCGAGCGGGTCGGCGGCCGACCGGACGTCCGGCTGCCCGGCGAAGTCCGCGACCACCGCGTGGATGGCGGCGGCGTGGGCCGGATCGCGGAGCGGGCCGCTGTCGCTGTGCCAGACGACGTCGGCGCTGGCGGCGCCCAGTTCGCCGAAGTGCCGCTGGGTGAGGTCGACGGCGCGCTGCGACTCGGCGCCGGGGATCCGGAACTCGTTGACGAAGGCGCCGCCGCCGACCTGCGCCACACCGAGCAACGCCAGCACGCTCACCACCCAGGCCGCGATCGTCAGCCAGGGGTGCCGGGCGGTGGTACGCCCCAACCGCTCAAGGGTTCTCTCCATGCCCCCACGTTAAGTGCAGTGGTTGTAATTTTGCAATGGCTGCAACGTCTAGGATTGTAGGATGCAGCGATGAGCGGCACCATGGGCCTTCGCGAGCGGAAGAAGGCGCGCACCAGACAGGCGCTCGTCGACGCGGCGATCGCCCTGTTCGCCAGCAAGGGCTACGACGAGACGACAATCGCCGACGTGACGGCCGCCGCCGAAGTCTCGCCCCGCACCTTCTTCGTCCACTTCGCCAGCAAAGAGGACGTGCTCTTCGACGATCCGCCACTCAAGCTGGAGCTCTTCACCGCCGTGCTGGCGCACCCGGGCCCGGATGAGACCCCCGCGCAGCTGCTGCTCCGGGCGTTCCACTCGGTGCTGCACGCGGACACCGACCCCATGGGCCAGTCCGAGCGCATCCGCGCCAACCTGATCCTCCAGACACCGGCACTACAGGCCGGTGCGGTGCGCAAGGTGTTGGAGGGCCAACGGGAGATCGTCCGGGCGTTGCTCGACGCCTTTCCCGGCACGCTTGATCCGGTAGCCGCCTCGGCACTTGTCGGTGCCATGGTCGGCACCCTGGTCGGCGCGATCACCATGCTCTACTCCGATGCCGAGGTGGCCGCCCGGATGGCCGCCGACCCGCAGCGGGTCCGCGCCGAACTGGAAACCGCCATCACGTCCACCTGGCAACACCTCGGCTGACCCACGACGCCACCCCGCCCGGTGCCACCCGTGACGCTGTCGATAGGGGTGGTCCCCTCCGGTGGGCCCGACTAGGTTCGGACCGTCGGGCAGGTGTCCGCCGGCCACCCCGACGACCCGGGTCGGGTACGACGAGAAGGGTGCCGTGCCTGTGCTGCTGAGCTGGCTGCTCTCGTCGACAGACGAACGTCCGGACGCGATCCGGATCGACGACCAGGCGACCTCGTGGGTCCAGTTGCGACGGTTCGCCGCCGCCGTGGCCGACGACCTGCGCGGTGTGGACCGGGTCGCCGTCGACGCGACCGCCAGCCTGCACACTGTGGTCGGTGTCGTCGGCGCGCTGCTCGCCGGGTCCGCGATGATACCTGTCCCGCCCGACGCCGGACCGATGGAACGTGGGCACATTCTGCGGGACTCGGCGCCCGGGGCGATGCTCGTACCGGCTCGCGGCGAGCGCCGGGAACCTCCCGCCGGCATACCGACAATTCCGATCGACCTGGAACGCGGGTCGGACACCCGCCACCCGGAGCCCGATCCGGCGGACACCGCGCTGATTCTCTACACCAGCGGCACGACCGGCGCACCGAAGGGCGTGACACTCTCCCGCCGAGCCATCGCCGCCTGCCTCGACGGGCTCGCAACGGCCTGGCAGTGGACGCCGGACGACCTGCTCGTACACGGCCTGCCGCTGTTCCACGTGCACGGCCTGGTGCTCGGCGTGCTCGGCCCCCTGCGGGTGGGCGGCCGGCTGCACCACGTGGGCCAACCCCGCCCCCAGCGGTACGCGGCGGCGGCCGGCTCCCTCTATTTCGGTGTCCCCACCATCTGGTCCCGGATCGCCGCCGACGAGACCTCGGCCCGTGCTCTCCGCGCCGCGCGGCTACTGGTGTCGGGCAGCGCCGCGCTGCCGCCGACGGTCTTCGCCGACCTGACCGGGCTCACCGGCCACCAGATCGTCGAGCGCTACGGGATGACCGAAACGTTGATCACGGTGAGCGCCACCGCCGACCGACCCCGCCGCCCCGGCGCCGTCGGTCTGCCCCTGCCGGGGGTACGCACCCGGGTCGTGGACGAGCAGGGCCACCCGGTGCCCACCGACGGGGTGGCGATGGGCGAGCTGGAGGTGTCTGGCCCGACCCTCTTCGACGGGTACCTGAACCGGCCCGACGCGGACGCCGCCGCCCGTACCGCGGACGGCTGGTTCCGTACCGGCGACGTGGCCACCATCGGTCCGGACGGCTGGCATCGCATCGTCGGGCGGGCCGCCACCGACCTGATCAAGAGCGGCGGTTACCGGATCGGCGCCGGCGAGGTGGAGGACGCGTTGCTGGCGCATCCGGGTGTCCGCGAGGCCGCGGTGGTGGGCACCCCGCACCCCGACCTCGGCCAGCAGGTGACGGCGTACGTGGTGGGTGACGGGATCGACGCGGCGCAACTGATCGAGTTCGTGGCCCGACAACTGTCGACGCACAAGCGTCCCCGACAGGTACGGCTGGTCGAGGCCCTGCCCCGCAACGCGCTCGGCAAGGTGCAGAAGGGCCGCCTCGGCGCGGAGTGATCCGCCCGGCACGATGGTCGATCTTCGACGCGGTCCCAGTGGGATCTGACCACGCAGGTCACCGGCCAGGTTTCCTTGACACACGTCGATGTTAACGCCAACATTATGACCGCTACCTGGGCGCAACACCGCCGTCATGTTCCCGTCCCGTGCACGTCTCTCCTTCGGCGGAGTGCCGCAGGCCGGCCGCCCGCGGTGGCGTCACGACCAGGCGCGATCCAATCGGTTCGCACTCGCCGCGCGGCGATCAACCGGATCGGCCCCGACGCGTCGGCCGGCACTGCCGCACCGACGGACGGGTCGCTCACGAACCGCACGGAGGACAGATGCCGCTGCCACTCCCCCGCACCGACCCAACCGGCCGCGTCCCCGGTCGTCGGCGCGCACGATCGGTGGTCGCCGCCGTGCTGGCGGTGCTCGCCGTCTCCGCCGGGCTGCCGGCGGCGGGGCCGGCGCAGGCCGCACCGGCGGTCAACTACACGAACCCACTTGTGAACCAGCGGGCCGACCCGCACATCTTCCGGCACACCGACGGCTACTACTACCTGACGGCAACCGTGCCGCAGTACGACCGGATCGTGCTGCGACGGGCGACCACCCTGCAGGGGCTGGCGACGGCACCGGAGTCGACGATCTGGAGCCGCCACACCAGCGGCGAGATGGGCGCCCACATCTGGGCACCAGAGATCCACTTCATAAACAACAGGTGGTACGTCTACTTTGCCGCGGGCCGGACCGATGACGTGTGGCGGATCCGGATGTACGCGCTGGAGAACGCCAGCGCCAACCCGCTCACCGGTTCGTGGACCGAACGCGGACGGATCACCACGCCCTGGGACACCTTCAGCCTGGACGCGTCGACCTTCGTGGCGAACGGGGTGCGCTACCTGACCTGGGCCCAGCAGGAACCGGGAATGTCAAACAACTCGAACGTCTACCTCGCTCGGATGGGTGCCAACCCCTGGCAGATCACCGGCACCGTGACCCGCCTCGTCGTGCCGACGTACGACTGGGAGACCCGCGGCTACCGGGTCGCCGAGGGACCGGCGGTCATCCAGCGCAACGGCCGCATCTTCCTTACCTACTCGGCGAGCGCCACCGACGCCAACTACTGCCTGGGCATGCTGAGCGCCTCCAGCACCGCGAACCTGCTCGACGCGGCCTCGTGGAGCAAGAGTCCCACCCCGGTGTTCGTCAGCAACGCGGCCACCAGCCAGTACGGTCCCGGCCACAACTCGTTCACCGTCTCCGAGGACGGGCAGACCGACATCCTGGTCTATCACGACCGCAACTACCGCGACATCAGCGGCGATCCGCTCAACGACCCGAACCGGCGGACCCGGCTGCAGAAGGTGTACTGGAACGCCGACGGCACCCCCAACTTCGGCATCCCGGTACCCGACGGGGCCACCCCGGTTCGGCTGCGGTCACACGACCAGGCCACCAGCTACCTGCGGCACTACGACTACCGGGCCCGACTCGAACCGAACGTGACGAACCTGGCCGACTCGCAGTTCCGGATCGTCAACGGCCTCGCCGGCGGCGGCTCGGTGTCGTTGGAGTCGACGAACTTCCCCGGGTACTACCTGCGCCACCGGGGCTTCGCCCTCTACGTCGAGAAGAACGACGGCTCGGCGCTCTTCGGCAGCGACGCCAGCTTCCGCCGCCAGTCCGGCCTCGCCGACAGCGCCGCGATCTCCCTGGAGTCGCAGAACTACGCGGGCCGATATGTGCGCCACCGCGACGGGCTGTTCTACGTGGAGGCGGTCAGCACGAGCGCCGACCGCGCCTCGGCCACCTTCCACCTGGAGTAGCCGCCACCGGCCGCGGCGCCCGCGGCCGTCCACACCCGTCCAGCTTCGCTCCGGAGCCGATCCCGCCAGGAGGACAGATGCCCCGCACCATCATGAGAAGACCGACGGCCCGTCGGGTCGGGCGTAGGGGTGCGGCGCTGGCCATGGTCACCGCGCTTGTCGGCGCCGCAGCTGCCGTTCTGGTCGGCGCACCACCGGCAGCGGCGGCGACCATCGACACCAACGCCTACTACGTCCTGGTCAACCGAAACAGCGGCAAGGTGCTCGACGTCCGGGACACCTCCACGGCTGACGGCGCGGTGATCCAGCAGTGGTCCCGCAACGACGGCGCGTGGCAGCAGTTCCAGTTCGTCTCCTCCGGCGGCGGCTACTACCGCCTCAAGGCCCGGCACAGCGGGAAGGTCGTCGACCTCTGGGAGTGGAACACCGCCGACGGCGCCGACTACCGCCAGTGGTCGGATGTCAACGGCACCAACCAGCAGTTCCAGGTGCTCGACTCCGACAGCGGCCACGTCCGGCTGATCAACCGCCACTCCGCCAAGGCACTCGAGGTCTGGGAGCGGTCCACCGCCGACGGCGGTCGGATCAGTCAGTACGCCGATGTCAACGGCACCAACCAGCAGTGGCAACTGGTCGCGGTCGGCGGTGTCGGCACCCCACCCGCCACCGGCTGTGGCAGCGGGTCGACAAACGCCGAGGCCGTGCTGAGCGGCAGCACCTGGACGGCCCGCAACGGCTCGTCGACTGTCTACTCGGGAGCGGACATGCTCGCGGCGATGCAGGCGGCGGTCAACTCACTGTCCTCGGGCCGGACGTCGAAGCAGCGGGTGGTGGTTCGTGGCTCCGGCTCGATGAGTGCGGGCTCGCGGCTGTCACTGCCGTCGTACACCACACTCGCCGTGTGCGGCACGATCAACGTGACCGGGTCGGGCTCTGGCGACCAGGCACCGGTGTACTCGCGGGGAACCACTGACGTCGAGGTGCAGAACCTCACGCTCACCGGTTCGCCGTTGTACGGGATCTTCATGCGCAACGTGAACAACCTGACCCTCGGGCAGATCGACATGCGGCTGTCGGCGGGCCTCGGGGTCCGCATCGACAACCACGGTGGCGACCGGGCGGTCAAGGTGCGCAACGTCCGCATCGACAACGTGTACGTCTCGGGGACCGGTACGCACGGGGTGGAGACGTACGGCGTGGACGGTCTGACCATCGGCACGGTCACCGCGCGCAACACCCGGGACTCCGGTCTGCTGCTCAACGACACGATCAACGCCACGGTGGGCACTGTCGACGCGCAGGGCGCCGGGACCGGCACCGGGTACGCGGCGTTCCGGATGGCCAACCGCAACGGCCGGGTGGGCAACTCGTATCCGACGAACATCCGGGTCGGCACCGTGCTCGCATCCGGGGGCGGACGTGGGATCTTCTGCGTGTCGGAGTCCGGTGGCGCGGTCATCGACCGGGTGACGATCTCGAACACCGGAAACAACGCGATCCTGGTGGAGAACTGCTACAACGTCGTCATCGCCGGTGTTTCCGGGACGGTGACCGGCGGTGGCGAGGTACGGATCGCGGCGCGGACCGAGTTCCCGATCTCGTCGGGCATCCGGTTCCAGAACCTGACAGTCAGCGGCACCAACATCACCCAGAGCCCGTGCGGCGGGGCCAACAACACGATCAGCAACGTCACGCGGGTCAACTCGACACTTACCTGGTGTTGATCTGAGCAGGGGGCGGCCGACCGGATTCGGTCGGCCGCCCCCGGTCACGGCCGGGCCCGGATCGTGGCGCTGGCGGTGGGCTCGACGCACCTGTTCGACCCGGGACCCGCCGATCACCGACGGCGGCGGGCCATCCACTGCCAGATGTGGGTGCCGTTGCGGCTCGGGTCGTTACGGGCCACGTAGATCCAGGACCAGTGGCCGGGGAACTGGTAGCCGTTCCAGACGACGTGGTCGTACAGGCTGATCAACGATCCCGGGATGAGGTCGTGGGCGTGGATCGTGTTGGTCTCGGGCGGCACGGTGTCGTCGTCGCGCGAGGTGACCAACCAGGTCGGGGTGCGGATCGCCGCCAGCTCCGCGTCGGTGACAAGCGGCGGGCCCACCCCGTCGAGCGGCTCGACGACGCCGCAGATCGGCACCGACGCGGCGAACAGGTCGGGATAGGCCACTGTCATCTCCAGGGACATGTAGCCACCGTTGCTGCACCCGACCACGTAGATCCGATCGGGGTCGACGCGCTTGCGGCGGACGAGGTCCCGGACGATCTCACGGATCAGCGGGGCGAACCGGGGGCCGTCCTCCATCCAGTAGGACGTGCTCTGCGGGGCCACCACGTACGCGCCGGAGAAGATCCGCTGCGCCTGCGGCGTGGCGAAGCCCAGCGCCCCCCGGTTGGCACGCAGCGTGGTCTCGTTGTCGTAGTAGTCGTCGGGCAGCGACGCACCCTCGCCGGCGCCGTGCAGCCAGACGATCAGCGGTCGCCGACCGGGCCGGGCCGAGTGGTCGGGGGAATACAGCCGGTACTTCAGGCCCGAGCCGCAGACGTGGTAGCTGAAGGCGTCCACCTCGGGATTCGACAGCCGGCCCTGCACGAAGCGGGTGATGGTGACCGGCGAGCCGTGGCGTCGGGCGATCGGGGTGTGCTGCGTGATGGTGTAGACGAGGTCCAACCGGACGTTGCGGCCCTTGCTCAGGATGTAGCCGAGGGTGCCACCGCCGGGTTGACCTTCGGCGTGGCTCAGCTCAAGCACGATGTTGCCGTGCCGGTCGAGCCGGGCCGCGGTCACCGTACGGTCCAGGTCGTACTCGCTGAAGATCTGATCGCCGGGGGCGATCGGGATCGGGCTGGTGGCCTTGGCGTGCACGCTGAACGTGGCGGGGGTCAGCCCGGCCGGGTCGATCGGCCCGAGCCGGCTGGTGTCGAGGGTGACCGAGGTGACCTGCTCACCGCCGTCGAGCGTTGTCGCGTCGAGGGTGAAGCGCACGCTTGTCGGATGGTGGTCACCGGCGTGGGCGGCGTGACCGGGCAGGGCCAGGCCGATGGCGGCACCGGCCCCACCGGCCAGGACGGTGCGACGCGTGACAGACGTGGACATGCGGCCCCCGTAGCGTGCGGAGTAGACGTTCGTCGATGAGATCTCAACGTAACGCCGCCGAGATCAGCTGGCAACCGGCGTCCACGGCCGCGGCGATGAACCTCCGGTCCGTGGCCGGCTCGGACTCCTCGGTGTCCGGGCGCTCGTAGGGCCGCCGCCGCTCGATAGGGGTCACTTACGGGTATCCGGACCTCCGGTGTTACCGCCACGATGGAGAAGACCCAGCCGGCGAATCAGCCATGGAGGCAACGGATGGACGACCTGACGGAAGCCCCTCCCGCACCGAGATTCGACGGGATGCTCATCGGCGGCCCGGCAGACCTGCCACCCGAGGCTCGCGCGGCCGCCATCGTGGCGGACGCGACCCGCGTCAAGGTTCCGCATCTCGGTGGCTACGAGCACTTCGAACGAGCCGACGACCAGCCCGACGACGACGAGCGACAGGTGCCGGAGTTCCACTGGACCATGCGGACCCGGATCGCGGAGTGAGCAGGACAGGCCGTTTCGCGGACGCCGTCGGCCTCCGCGAAACGGTATGTCCGCGCGACGCCATCGCCACCGCCCACCGCCGCCCCGTCGTGGCGAGCCGTTGGCGCATTCAGTCGTATTGCCGGCGCAGACATCGACAGCAGGTGTAGTCCCAGGTGTCTCGGGGCAAGAACCACACGTGGAGGGAACGGCACGGGGCGAGAGGCTACCGATCGGCCAGCGGCACCGGGCTGGCGGATCTGACCGGCCGACGCGCACCACACGGTCCTCGGCAGCCTCCGTCTGATGCGGGCACGGCACAGCCTTCCCGCGGTCGCGCTCGGCGCGGTCGCGCTCGGCGCGGCCCTGGGTGCCAACCCCGCCCACGCCGACACGCCGCTGCCGCTGCCAACCGCCGTGCCGCCGGTGGACGGGGCCTCCGCGCCACAGACCATCACTGTCGAGGTGCCCGCCGTGGTCGAGGCCCAGCTGACCGTCCCCCTGCCGCTGCCGTCGGCCGCCTCCCTGCCGCTGCCGAGCGCGATCCCACTGCCGTCGGCCGCCTCCCTGCCGCTGCCGACCGCGATCCCACTGCCGCTGCCCTCGGCCGTCTCCCTGCCCGCGCCGACCGCGATCCCCACCGGCACGCCGACCCGGCTGTCCGATGTCCCACCGTCGACCGCAGCCCTCCCGTCGACCACAGCCGCCCCGCCCACCGCGGATAGCTCGGCCGCGGATTCGCCGGCCGCACACGTTGCCCCGCAGCCGTCGCCACCCCCGTCGACGGCGACGGTCTCTTTCGGTGGCGTCCAGGAAACGTCTGCCGACCGGGCACCGGATCGGCCGCGGCCGGCGGCGACCGTCGCCGCGGAACCGACGCCCGGTCCGCCCGCGCGTCCCCGCTCAGGCCTACCGGTGTTCGCGCTGGCATTCTCGTCGGCACCGGCCGGCACCGGCACCGGCGGTGTCGATCCTCCCTCGTCGACTGCGGAAGCTTCGCTGTTCACCGCACCGCTACGACCGGGTGCCACAGTCGCCGCCGTCGACCGGCGCGCTACCGGCCGACCGGTGGAGCGGGGTCCCCCGCCACCACAGCACCTTCTGATCACCCAGTCGCAGCCACGACACTGATCAGGAGAGTCACATGGAAATCGCAGTCATCTGGGTCCCCGCCACCGTCGAGCCGTCCGAGCCCGCCGTCACGAGGTGCCTTGCGCACCTCGACCGGCACTCCTACCGATTGGCGGGAATCGTCCGCGCACCGTGGGAGACCGTCGAGCAGACGATGATCGACGGAGACGTGGATGTCGTCGTGATCGCCGACCTCGCCCACCTCCCGCCGGATCGGTCACCTCGGATCGAGGTGGCCACCCCGCCCGGCCTCGATGGTGACCCGGACCGCACCGTGACCGACCCACAGGTCGGCTGATCTGACGAAGCGCCCCGTCCAGGTTGGACGGGGCGCTTCGTGGCGGTCCACCCCCGCGCCGAAGCGTCGGGGGGCGACGGCTGTGGGTCAGGCCGCGACGGCCGCCCGGACGTCGTCGTCGGCGGCGCGCAGCCGCGCGGCGGCCTCCTCCGCGGTGCAACCCGCAAGCAGCAGCACGATGGCCGTCTTCGCGTGTCCGTGCGCCTGGTCCAGCGCCCGGCTGGCGGTGTCGAGGTCGGTGTCGGCGGCCTCGGCGACGATCCGTCGCGCCCGGTCGACGAGCTTCTCGTTCGTGGCGTTCATGTCCACCATCAGATTGCCGTAGACCTTGCCGAGCCGGGCCATCGCGGCGGTCGAGAGCATGTTGCAGACGAGCTTCTCGGCGGTGCCGGCCTTGAGCCGGGTCGAGCCGGTGAGCACCTCGGGGCCGGTGGGCACCTCGACTGCGACATCGGCGTACCGGCTGATCACCGCGTCGGTGTTGCAGGCCACCGAGACGGTCGACGCGCCGAGCGCGCGGGCGTGCGCCAACCCGCCGACCACGTACGGGGTACGGCCGCTGGCGGCGAGCCCGACGACTGTGTCGCGGGAGGTCAGGCCGAGGGCGTCGAGGTCGGCGACGGCACCGGCCGGGCTGTCCTCCGCGCCCTCGACGGCGACAGTGAAGGCTCCCGCCCCGCCGGCGAGCAGGCCGACGACCTGGTCGGGCGAGGTACCGAAGGTCGGCGGGATCTCGACGGCGTCGAGCATGCCGATCCGGCCGCTGGTGCCGGCGCCGAGGTAGATCAGTCGCCCGCCCTGGCGCAGCGACGCCACGACGACGTCGACGGCGGCCGCGATGTCCGGCACGGCCCGGCGGACGGCCTGCGCGACAGTGTGGTCCTCGTCGTTCATGGCGAGGAGCAACTCGGTGGGAGACATCCGGTCGAGGTCGGTGGTCTTGTCGTTGCGGGTCTCGGTGCCGAGGGTGCTGAGGTCCACGGGGTGTTCGTTCCTCTCGCTGGTGTTCAGTCGCCAGCCGGCGGGCGATCGCGCGCCGGTGCGGTCGACGTCTGGCGCGTGCTCGCGACTCGCCGCGATGAGGCTGAGGCGCGGTGGCGGATGGGTGGCGACCCCGGCGGGCCACCGTGCCCCCATACCAGCAGGCTGGGAGCACAGCGTAGCCAGCCCGGAGCGGTGGTGGCAAAAAGTTTCGCGCTACGGTAGACCAGCGTCACTTATTGACAACCCCTGGTAGGGAGCGAGCCGTGCGTCAACTCGACCTTGTCGTGATCGTGCTGTACCTCGTGGTGATCGCCTACGTCGGACTACGCCTGTCCGGTAGGCAGAAGTCCGCCAAGGACTACTTCGTGGGCGAGGGGCGACTGCCCTGGTGGACCGTCTCGTTCTCGGTGGTCGCCACCGAAACCAGCGTGCTGACCGTGATCAGCGTTCCCGGTGGCGCCTACAGCGGGCAGGGGTTCGGCAACGTCGAGCTGGCGCTGGGCTACGTGATCGGTCGCGTCGTCGTGGCCGCGGTGCTCATCCCGCTCTACAAGCGTGGTGGCTTCGTCAGTGCCTACCAGTACCTCGGTGAGCGGTTCGGCCTGAAGCTCCAGGGTCTGGCGTCGGTCACCTTCGTCTTCACCCGTCTGCTCGCCGAGGGCGTACGGCTGTTCGCGTCGGCCATCCCGATCAAGCTGCTCCTCGACGAGTTCGGGCTGAATGTCGGCTACCAGGCCATTATCATCGTTCTGACCCTCATCACTGTGGTTTACACCTATCTCGGTGGCATCAAGGCGGTGATCTGGACCGACGCGATCCAGATGGGGCTCTACCTCGGTGGGGCGATCCTGGCCATCGCGGTGCTCAGCCACGCCGTCGGCTTCGACGGCTACTCGCAGGCGCTCGACGCCGGCAAGTTCCAGCTCTTCGACACCAACTTCGACCTCGCGCACGTGCTCACCAGCCCGTTCGCCCTGCCGACCGCGATCATCGGTGGCGCGATCTTCGCGATGGCCAGCCACGGGTCGGACCAGCTGATCGTCCAGCGCATCCTGTCCACCCGGACGCTGCGCGAGGGGCAGCAGGCGATGATCTCCTCGGGCATCTTCGTGGTCATCCAGTTCGCGGCGTTCTCCCTGGTCGGCGCGCTGCTGTGGTCGTACAACAAGGGTCAGACCTTCAAGGAACTCGGCCTGGCCAGCAGCGACAACCTGTACCCGAGCTTCATCCTGCACGCCCTGCCGGTGGGCATCTCGGGTCTGCTGGTGGCCGGCATCCTCGGTGCCGCGATGGGCTCGCTGTCGTCGGCGCTGAACTCGATGTCGAACTCCACTGTCGCCGACTTCATCCACAGCTTCTTCCGGAAGACCCCGTCGGACGACGTGATGCTCCGGCTGGCCCGGGTGATGACCCTCGTCTGGGCGGTGCTGATGGCGGTCTTCGCCTGCGCGTTCAGTTCCAGCACCGGAAACGTCTACCTGACCGGTCTGACCATCGCGGGCTACACCTACGGAGCGCTGCTCGGCGCCTTCCTGCTCGGTCGCCTGGTCAGCCGGGCCAACCAGGTCGACGCGTTCGTCGCCTTCCTCGTCACGGTGGCGGTGATGACCTACATCGTCCGCTATGTCAAGATCGACGTCACGACGGCGGGGAACACCGTCCCCACCGCCATCGCCGCGCAGTGGCTGGTGCCGATCGGAGTCCTGATCACCCTGCTGGTCGGCGCGGTGTCCAGCCGCTTCCACGCGGCCCCGGCAGCGCCCTACGACCACCGGCGGGCCGACGAGGCCGACGACCCGGCGGCAGAGCCCGCCGGCCGGGCGTGAAGGAGACCGTGATGCGCGTGATCGGCCTGATGTCCGGCACCTCCTACGACGGCATCGAAGCCGCCGCCGCCGAGTTCGACCTCAGCGGTGACACCCTGCGGATGCGGCCGCTGGGCCGACTCAGCCACCCGTACCCGGAGCGGCTGCGCACCCACATCGCCGCCGCGTTGCCGCCCGCGTCGACAAGCACCGAGGCGATCTGCGTGCTGGACACCGGCATCGGCCAGGCCTTCGCCGAGGCCGGCGTGCGGGCACTCGCGCAGCTGTGCGGCAACGACGCCGACCTGGTCGTGTCGCACGGGCAGACCATGCACCACTGGGTCGACGGCCCGGTGGTGCGGGGCACCCTGCAACTGGGGCAGCCGGCCTGGATCGCGGAGGCCACCGGCCTGCCGGTGGTGGCCGACCTGCGCAGCCGCGACGTCGCCGCGGGCGGCCAGGGCGCGCCCCTGGTCGCCCTCTTCGACGCGCTGCTGCTGCGGGGCCTGCCCGGCGTCCCCGCCGCGCTCAACCTCGGCGGCATCGCCAACATCACTGTCGTCGCGCCGGACGCGGACCCGCTCGCGTTCGACACCGGGCCGGCAAACGCGCTCCTCGACGCCGCCGCGCGCCACTTCAGCGGCGGCGCCGAGGAGTACGACCGGGACGGGCGCGGGGCCGCGGCCGGGCAGGTGAACCAGGTGCTGCTGCGGCGGCTGCTCGACGAGCCGTACTACCGGCAGCCCAGCCCGAAGAGCACCGGCAAGGAACTGTTCCACCTGCCGTACCTGCTCGCCGCCCTCGCCGACGCCCCCACGCCGGAGCCGAACGACGTGCTGGCCACGCTCACCCGGCTGACGGCGGTCACGGTGGCCGACGCCTGCCGGGCGCACGGCGTCACCCGGCTCGTCGTCTCCGGCGGCGGGGCACACAACCCGACCCTGATGGGCCTGCTCGTCGACGAGCTGCCCGACGTCTACCTGACGTCGAGCGACGAGGTCGGTGTCGCCTCGGACGCCAAGGAGGCGCTGGCCTTCGCGCTGCTCGGCTATCTGACAGTGCACGGGCTGCCGGGCACCCTGCCCTCGGGCACCGGGGCGCGGCACGCCTCCGTGCTCGGCAGCATCACCCCCGGTCGCCAGCCGCTGCGGCTGCCGGCGCCGGCCGACACCGCGCCCGAGCGGTTGCTGATCGTCGCCGACTGACCACCCCTTCCGGGAGGATCCGCAAATGAGCACAGTCGTTCCCGCGCCGAGCGCCGCCGGCGTCCGCGCCCGCGAGGTCGCCGACTTGCTGCGCGCGCGCCTCGCCGATCCGACCCGGGCCAGCGCCGAGCTGCCCCGGAGGCTAGCCGCGGCGCACGACGCCTCGCCGTACCTGTTCGAGCCGCAGGCCGTGGTGCGCGCCGCCACGGCGGCCGAGGTGGGTGCGTTGATGGCCGGCGCCCGGGAGGCCGGCGTCCCGCTGACCCTGCGCGGCGGCGGCACCAGCCTCGCCGGGCAGGCCGGCGGCGCGGGGGTGCTTGTCGACGTCCGGACCGACTGGCGGCACGCCGAGGTGCTCGACGACGGCCGCCGCATCCGGCTCCAGCCGGGCCTGACCATCCGGCAGGCCAACGCCCGGCTGGCCCGCTACGGCCGCCGGCTCGGCCCCGACCCGGCCAGCGAGGCCGCCTGCACGGTGGGCGGCATGGTGGCCAACAACTCCAGCGGAATGACCTGCGGGACCACCGACAACGCGTACCGCACCATGGAGTCGCTGCGCTTCGTGCTGCCGTCCGGCACCGTTGTCGACTCCGCCGTCCGCGACGCCGACGACCGGCTGCGCGCCGACGAACCCGAGCTGCACGCCGGGCTGCTGCGGCTGCGTGACCGGGTGCGCTCGGCACCCGGCGCACGCGCCACCATCGAGCGGCTGTTCGCCATGAAGAACACAATGGGGTACGGGCTGAACTCCCTGCTCGACCACGACAGCCCAGTCGACATGCTCGCCCACCTGATGATCGGCAGCGAGGGCACCCTCGGCTTCGTGGCCGGGGCCGTCTTCCGGACCGTCGAGATCCACAAACACGCCGCCACCGGACTGCTGATCCTGCCCGGCCTCAGCGCCGCCACCGACGCGCTACCCGCCCTGCTGGCCGTCGGTGCGCGTACCGCCGAACTGCTCGACGCGGCCGCGTTGCGGGTCAGCCAGCGCGACCCGGACGCGAGCCCGGCCCTGCGTGGGCTGACGGTGAGCGGGCACGCCGCGCTGCTCGTGGAGTTCGCCGAGGACAGCGCGGAACGGCTGGCCGCCACGCTCGCCGACGCCCAGCCCGTGCTCGACCGACTGCCCGCCGTCACCGGCACCGGGCTGACCCACGACCCGCGCGAACGGGCCAGGCTCTGGCACCTGCGCAAGGGCCTCTACACGGCGGTCGCCGGTGCCCGCGCGCCCGGCACCACGGCCCTGCTCGAGGACATCGCGGTGCCGATGCCACGGCTGACCGGCACCTGTGATGGGCTGATCCGCCTGTTCGAGCGGCACGGCTATCCGGACGCGGTGATCTTCGGACACGCCCGCGACGGCAACCTGCACTTCATGTTGACCCAGTCCTTCGACACGGCGGCCGAGATCGACCGCTACGCCCGGTTCACCGACGACATGGTCGACCTCGTGCTTGCCGAAGGGGGCACCCTCAAGGCCGAGCACGGCACCGGACGGGCCATGGCCCCCTTCGTCCGCCGCCAGTACGGCGACGAACTGTACGACGTGATGCGCGAGCTCAAGCGGTTGTGCGATCCGAGCGGCCTGCTCAACCCCGGCGTGCTGCTCAACGACGACCCGACAGTGCACCTGCGCCAGCTCAAGGCCGTCCCGACTGTCGACCCCGAGTTGGACGCCTGCGTGGAGTGCGGTTACTGCGAGCCGGTCTGCCCCACCGCCGACGTCACCACCACCCCCCGGCAGCGCATCGTCCTGCAACGGCAGATCGCCCTGGCCACCGCCGCCGGTGACGAGGAGCGCCGCCGCGAACTGAGCGCCGACTACGCGTACGCCGCGGTGGACAGCTGCGCCGCGGACAGCCTCTGCGTCACCGCCTGCCCGGTCGGCATCGACACCGGGGTGGCGATGAAGCGGCTGCGCGCCGAGCGGCACAGCCCGCGCGCCCAGCGCACCGCCCGCACCGCCGCCCGGCACTGGCAGGCCGCCGTGACAGGTGTCCGGGTGGGCCTGACCGCCGCGCACGCCGTACCGGCACCGCTGACCCGCGCCGCCACCGGGGTGCTCCGTGGGCTCGGCGGCACCGAACTCGTACCGGAGTGGAGCGACGACATGCCGCGCGCCGGCGCGCCCCGCCCCGCACCCCGCAACGCGCCGGACGCCCGGGCGGTGTTCTTCGCGGCCTGCGTCGGCAGCCTCTTCGCCCCCCAGGACGGCCCGGCCGGCGGCGCGGCGGCGGCGTTCCTGCGCCTGTGCGAGCTGGCCGGGGTGCCGGTCGTCGTACCGGCCGGCACGTCGGGTCTGTGCTGCGGAACGCCCTGGCAGTCAAAGGGGTACCCGGCCGGGCACCGCGAGATGGCCGAGCGGACCCTCGCCACGCTCTGGGCGGCCAGCGACCAGGGCCGGCTGCCCGTCGTGTGCGACGCGTCGTCCTGCACCCACGGGCTGACCCAGCTGACCGCCGCGCTCGCCGAGGAGGACCGGGCGCGCTACCGCGACCTGCGCTTCGTCGACAGCGTCACGTTCACCGCCGAGCACCTGCTGCCGGCGCTGCCGGAGCCCCGGCGGCTGGGCTCACTTGCCCTGCACCCCACCTGCTCCACAGTGCACCTCGACGGCGTCGACGACCTGCGCACGGTGGCCGGCGCGGTCGCCGACACGGTGACCGTGCCGGACAGCTGGGGCTGCTGCGCCTTCGCCGGCGACCGGGGGCTGCTGCACCCCGAGGTGACCGCCGGGGCCACCGCGGCGCAGGCCGCTGAGATCAACGAGCGTGACCACGACGCGTACGCCTCCTGCAACCGGACCTGCGAGATGGGCATGAGCCGGGCCACCGGGCAGCCGTACCGGCACGTGCTCCAGGTCCTCGTCGAGGCGGTCGAACCGCCCGCGTAGTCCCGGATCCTCGTCAGCGCCGGGAGCGGACGTCAGCCGCCCACGCCCCGGACCGCCTCGATGATCGTCTCGGCGACCTCGCCCGGCCGGGCCACCACCATGGCGTGCGAACCACCGGCGATCTCACGCTGGCCCCGCGGTTGGGCCCGCTCGGCCATGAACCGGTGTGCGGCGACCGGGATGTTGTTGTCGGCGTCGCCGAACACGAACCAACTGGGCAGCGATCGCCAGGCCGGGTCGCCGGTGAGCCCGTCACCCAGGGCCTTCTCGGTGATCGGCCGCTGGGTCCGGGCCATCAGCGCGGCGGTGTCCGCCGACACGTCCGCGACGAACTGCTTGTGGAAGGTGTCCTGGCCGATCGCCACCTCGTTGCCGCCGGTCGACAGTGGGTACTGCACGAGCGTGTCGGCGAGCGTGCTGCCGGGAAACATCCCGGACAGCGACAGCGCCGACTCACCGGTGTCCGGGCTGAAGGCGTTCACGTACACGAGGGCCCGCACCAGTGTTTCGCCGGCGGCGGCCTGCGTGATCACCATGCCAGCGTAGGAGTGTCCGACGAGGACGACCGGGCCGCCGATCCCGCGTACCACGTCCCGCAGGTAGGCGGCGTCGCCGGCGAGCTCGCGCAACGGGTTGGCGGCGGCCACCACGTTGTACGCGGCGCCCAGCCGCTCGATCACGCCGTTCCAGCTCGCCGACTCGGCGAACGCCCCGTGTACGAGAACGATGGTGGGCTGCGGATCAGACATAGCACGCACTCCCTCACTCCGTGACACTGTTCCACCCACGGCCGCGCCGGTGCGCCTGATTACCCGTCACGCGAGAGCGAAACATCCGGTGCTCTCACTCGTCCGAGGGTTGCTCCTTCGTCAGGTGCAGCAACCACCCCTCGCTCGTGCGGATGAGCGCGTACCGTCGTCGGCCCGCGCGGCCGTGCAGCGTGAACAGCAGGCGGCGTTCGTCGCGGTCGTGCTCCTCCCAGGTGCCGATGTCGGCGATCGACTTGTCGGCGTCCTCGTAGGTGAGGTGGTCAAGGTGGTGGTCCGCCACGGCGATCGCGAGCCGGTTGCCGCGAGGGTCGTCCGGCAGGCCGCGGGGTACCGCCCAGGAACGCAGCACACCGGCCTCCTCAAGCCGCAGGTCGAAGTGCGGTCGTGGCTTGCGGTGGTGGTGCAGCACGAAGGCAGGTGGCACGCTCTCGATTGTCGCCGCCCCGCCACGCTCTCGCTGCCGCATCCGCCACCGAATGAACCGGCGGTGACCTGGCCTATCCGGTCACCGCGCTCGCCATCCGGCGTACCGCCTCGGCGATCACCTCCGGCGCGGTGGCCAGGTTCAGCCGAACGTGCCCGCCGCCGCCGGTGCCGAACGCCGAACCCGGGTTGAGCGCCACCCGCCCACTGTCGAGGAACACCGCCGCGGGATCGTCGCCGAGGCCCAGGGCGCGGCAGTCGAGCCAGGCGAGATAGGTCGCCTGACCCGGTTGGTAACCGATGGCCGGCAGGTGCTCACCGAGCAGCGCGGCGAGGAGCCCACGGTTGTCGTCCAGGCCGGCCACCAGGGCGTCGAGCCACTCTTCACCGTCGCGGAAGGCCGCGGTGTGGGCGATGACGCCGATATGGCTGGTGCTGACGCTGGCCTCGAACGGAACGCGGGCGAGGTCCGCGGCCGCCGCCGGGCCGGCGATGAGCAGCGCGGCGCGCAGGCCGGCCAGGTTCCACCCCTTCGAGGCGGACATCAGCGACAGGCCGTTCTCCGCGCCGGGCACCGAGAGGTACGGCACGAAGCGCCCTCCCCCGACCACCACCGGGGCGTGGATCTCGTCGGCGACCACGCGCACCCCGTGCCGCCGGGCCAAGCTGGCGACGGCCGCCAACTCGTCCGCTGTGTGCAGCACGCCGGTCGGGTTGTGCGGGCTGCACAGCAGGTACGCCGCCGGCCGGCCACCGGCCCGGGCCCGGTGGAACGCCTCCTCCAAGGTGCCGAGGTCGAGCCGCAGGTCCGCGCCGAGCGGTGCCTCCACGATCCGGCGACCGGCGTGCCCCACGAACTCGTAGAACGGCGGGTAGACCGGGCAGTTGACGACCACCGCGTCGCCCGGCCCGGTGACCAGCCGCAGCCCCTCGACGACACCGTGCATCACGTCGGGCACCAGCGCGGTGCGCTGCACCGCCAGCCCGTCCCACCCCCACCGCCGCCGGGCGAACTCGGCAAGCGCCTGCGGGTACGCGGTCCCGGCGGGGTAGCCGGTGTCGCCCCGCGCGAGGGCGTCGGTGACCGCCCGCACGACCGGCTCGGCAAGCGGCACGTCCATCTCCGCGACCCAGAGCGGCAGTACGTCGTCGGGGTACTCCCGCCACTTGAGGCTGGTCCGTTCGCGGAGCTGATCGATGGTGAGCTGGCGAAGGGGATTCATCGAGTCTCGGGTACCGCTCAACACGCCACTCATCGCCGAAGCCTATGCCGCGCCCCGTCGCGGGGCTCACCGCCACCTGGTCGGCCAGTTCCGCGACGCCGGGTGCGGTCAGTCGCTGAGACCGAGGTGCAGCAGCCACACCCGGGCGTCCACCCGAACGACGAGGTCGACGTAGACGGCTTCGTACCAGTGGCTGGTGTCGACGGTGAGTTCCCAGGATTCGACGGAGCCGGGCCAGATCCGGCGCAGCAGCGCCACGACCCAGCCGGCGACCGCCTCGGCCAACTGCCGGGCCGGCATCTTCTCGGCCCACACGTACGCCGGCCGCCCGGGCAGGAACAGCCCGGGCAGCGCCGCGTGGACCAGCTCGGACCAGGAGCTGACCGGCGTCAGCCGGGCGACCCCGCAGTCGCTCGGCAGCAACGCGTTCACGGCGGTGGTCACGTCGCCCAGCAGCGGTCCGTCGGTGAGCGTGAAGGTGCACACGTGGTTGGTTTCTTCGAGAAGGTCCTCCAGAAACCGCAACGCGTGATTGATCATCTCTGGAACCGCGTCCAGTTTCGCGTTCCTCGCCGCCGACAGGGTGGTCCAGTCGAATGCCGTCACGTCGGCCAGGTTAGTGAATCCGATGCTGGTCCTCGATCCGGA
Organism: Micromonospora sp. NPDC049044; assembly: GCF_040649215.1. Taxonomy (NCBI): domain Bacteria; kingdom Bacillati; phylum Actinomycetota; class Actinomycetes; order Micromonosporales; family Micromonosporaceae; genus Micromonospora; species Micromonospora sp. NPDC049044. Next base: position 186,769 of record NZ_JBEZFA010000001.1, read on the forward strand.
CCGACTGTCACACCGGCGGCCAGGCGTTTGTCAGCAGCTGACGGAAGTGTGCCGGGAACCACTCGCCGGCCGGCGGGGCGGCCGGCAGCGCCCCGGTGTCGTACGGGGAAGCGCGCGGCGGGACGTAGTACGCGTCGCACAACGGCTCGTACGGCTCATCGGGGTTCGGGCTCCCGGCGGTGCCGTCGGACTCGCCGGGCGGCTTGACCCACGCGTACGCGTCGATGCCCGGCTCCGGTTCGGCGATGGGCCGCGGGCCGAGGCCGGCACCGTCCTGGTTGCACCAGTTCCGGACGAAGGCCCGCCGGTCGATCCGGCTGCCGTCGACGTAACTGTTCACGTCGCTGGCGGCCGCCGGCCCGGTGGGTCGGCCCGGACCACCCCACCCGTTGCGCGAAGTGTCCACCACGACACCCGCCGCCGGGGCGAAGCCCACCCCGGTCAGCAGCGCACGCAGGTGTCGCACGTAGGGCAGCTCGTCGACGAAGGGGTTCCAGTCGACCCACCTCGACTGGTACACCGACTGGCCGTTAATGACATCGTCGGCGCTGAAGTATTCCTCGTGCAGGACCGAGTAGTTGGCGGTGTTGGCGACGAAGCCGTGCACGTTTGCCACAGTGCTGCCGGCGGCGGTCGCGGCCCGGTGTAGCAGCGCCGCCAGCGTCGCGGAGTCCTCCGGCCAGCCGACCTCGCCGTGGTGACTGATGTCCAGGTACGGGCAGGCGTTGGGTACGGTGCCGAGCCGGGCCAGGGCGTACCCGATCGCGTCCAGGTAGGTGCCGCGCGCCAGCACCTCGTCGCAGGCCGCTGTGGCGCCGGGCCAGTTGCCGGTGTTGGCGATGAGGTCGGGCAGGGAGTTCGGCTCGACGAAGACGACGATCCGCAGCCCGGCGTAGCGCGGAGCGGCGAGGATCTCGACGATCGGGTCGATGAACTCGGTCTGGTACCGGCCGATGTCCTCGATCGACAGCTCACCCTGTGGGGCCTGCCGCCCGCAGTCACGGGCGGGCAGGTTGTAGAGGGTCAACTGGACGAGGTCGGCCCGCTGTGCCAGGGCCGAATCCAGGTGCTCGCGCAGGCCCAACCTCCCGGCCGTGCCCTCGATCCGGGCGATCCGGTCCAGCCAGACCGCGGTCGGCTGGCCGGCGACCGCTGCGCCGCCGGGCTCGGCACCGGCGTGCGCGGCCCACTCGGGATCGACGTAGACCCGGGCTCCGGCGTACGGGTTGTCCACCCGCGGTGGCGGATCGGCGGCGCGGACCGGACCGGGGGTGGCGAGCACCCCCGCCGCGAGGAGGGTCACTGCGGCGAGGAGCGAGCGGACCGGGGCAGGCACGCGTCCTCGACGTGGCATGGTCATGGCACTGGCTCCCTCGGGTCCGGGCCGGCGTCGGCGCACCCCTCACACAAACATACACGCATGTCGATACTTTCTCGCCCGCGCACGTCCCAGCGCGTGAAATCCTAGTTGACACATAGGATATGTGGGTTAGCGTCGTATCCATGACCAGCCAGCACACCCTGCTTCGGGGCACCGCCATCGCGGTGTCGCGGGGATGCTGCCGCGGTTGGACCGCCGCCTGCGGCTGCTGCCGCTGAGCCCGCGCCACCCACCTCTGCCACCCGCGCGTTGCCGGCTCGACGACGACCGGCAGCCGCCCGCTCGCACCGATCAACAGATGCGCGCCGAGCCCACCGCCGGACCACCCGACGGGTGCCCGGCGGCCAGCACCCGATCTCGCTCGCCGAGCCGCTGATCCGCAGTCACGGCGACGGCACCGCCGCTCGACCCCTTGGGGCGCGGTCCCGTCATGCCACCAGCTACGAAGGAGTCGCACGTGACATCACCACCCCTCCTGGATCGCCGGGCCATCCTGTCCGCCACCCTCGGCGTCGTCACGCTGGGCCTGACCGCCTGCGCCGGCGACCAGACGCCCGCCGTCGCCCTGGCCGCCGGTGCGCCACTGCCGCAGGCCGTACCGAAGGGCACCACGCTCGTCATCGGAGACAAGGAGCACCAGAAGGCGATCGAGTTCTCCGGCGAGGCGGAGAAGCTGACCTTCGAGGTGCAGTGGGCGAACATCAGCGGCGGTCCACAGACCCTGGAAGCCTTCCGCGCGAAGGCACTGGACATCGGGGCGGTGGCCGACATCCCGCCGATCCACTCGCACTGGACCGGCATCCCCACGAAGATCGTCGCCGCGAAGTACCGCCAGGACCCCCTCAACCACGCCCTCTATCGACTCGGCGTCGCACCCGGTGCCCGGGTCGCCACCCTCGCCGACCTGCGGGGCAAGAAGATCGCGTACAGCCCGGGGCAGGCCCAGGGGGCGCTGGTGCTGCGGGTCCTCCAGCAGGCCGGGCTCGGCAAGAAGGACGTCAAGCTGATCGAGCTGCCCAGCACCGGCGACGTCTACGTGACAGCGCTCGCCAGCCGCCAGGTCGAGGTGGCGCCGATCGGCGGCGTGCAGATCAAACGCTACGAGAGCAGGTACGGCCGGGACGGCGCGACAGCTATCGCGCACGGACTGCGGGACGACCCCGGTCACCTGTACGCGCCGGTGTCCGTACTCGCCGACCCGGCCAAGGCGGCCGCGATCCGCGAGTACGTGCAGGCGTGGGCGCGGGCCTGGCGGTGGCGCGAGGCCAACCCCGACGAGTGGATCGAGCGGTACTACGTCAAGGACCAGGGGCTGACCCACGACGACGGCAGGTGGCTGGTCGAGAACGCCGGTATCGCCGACATCCCGGCCCGGTGGACCGAGGCCATCGGCCGGCACCAGGAAACCATCGACCTGCTGGCCAGGGAGACGGGCCGCAAGCCCCTCAAGGCCGAGAGCCTCTACGACCTGCGGTACGAATCCGTGGCCGCGCAGGCCCTGACTGTGGGAGGTGCCAAGTGACAGTCTCGACACTGATCCGGCCCCGGCCGGCCGGCAGCGTTGCCACCAGCCGCCGACGTCGGCTGAAGCCGGGTCGCGACATCCCGTTCGGGGCGGCGATCGGCCCGCTTCTGCTCCTGGCGGTGTGGACGGCCGGTTCGATCGCCGGCTGGATCGACCCCCGGACCCTGTCGGCGCCCTGGACCGTGGTGACGACGGCGGGTGACCTCATCGCTGACGGGCGGCTTCAGGACAACCTGGTCGTGTCGGCCCAGCGCGCCGGCCTGGGCCTCGCCATCGGCACCGTCGCCGGCACCGCGCTGGCGGTGCTCGCCGGCCTGAGCCGCTGGGGTGAGGCGGTTCTCGACGGTCCGATCCAGATCAAGCGGGCCATCCCGGCCCTCGCGTTGATCCCGCTGCTCGTGCTCTGGTTCGGCATCGGCGAGCAGATGAAGGTCATCACCATCACGCTCGGCGTGTTCGTCCCCGTCTACATCCACACCCACAACGGGCTGCGCACCATCGACAGCCGCTACGTCGAGCTCGGCGAGTCGCTGCGACTGCGGCGCAGCGCCTTCATCCGCCGCATCGTGCTCCCCGGGGCGCTGCCCGGCTTCCTGCTCGGCATGCGGTTCGCGGTCGTCGGGGCGTGGTTGTCCCTGGTGGTCGTCGAGCAGATCAACTCGACGAGCGGCATCGGCTACATGATGGACCTGGCCCGCGAGTACGGCCAGACCGACGTGATCATCGTCGGACTCGTGCTGTACGGACTGCTCGGGCTGCTGTCCGACGGTGCCGTCCGACTCGTGCAGAGGAGGGCCCTGTCGTGGCGACGCACCATGGCGGACTGACCGCCACCCGTACCGTCCGGGTCGAGGGGTTGCGACGTGGCTTCGGCAGTCGGGCCGTCCTGGACGGGTTCGACCTGGAGATCGGCGTTGGCGAGTTCGTCGCACTGCTGGGCCGCAGCGGCTCGGGCAAGAGCACCCTGCTGCGTGCGCTCGCCGGCCTGGACGGCGACGCCACCGGCTCGGGCCTGGTCGAGGTGCCGGAGAACTCCTCTGTCGTCTTCCAGGACGCCCGGCTCCTGCCGTGGCAACGGGTGCTGGACAACGTCGTTCTCGGCCTGCGCGGGCCGGACGCCTCCCCGCGCGGCCACGCGGCGCTCGCCGAGGTCGGCCTGGCGGGGCGGGAACGGGCCTGGCCGAACGAGCTGTCCGGTGGCGAGCAGCAACGGGTGGCGCTGGCCCGGGCGTTGGTGTCCGAGCCGGACCTGCTGCTCGCCGACGAGCCGTTCGGTGCGCTTGACGCGCTGACCCGGCTCCGGATGCACGGCCTGCTACGTGAACTGTGCGCCCGGCACCGGCCCACCGTCCTGCTCGTCACCCACGACGTCGACGAGGCGATCACCCTGGCCGACCGGGTGCTGCTGCTCGACGCCGGTCGGATCGCCGTCGACCTCACCATCGACCTGCCGGCGCCACGCTCGTACCGACAGCCCCGCTTCCTCGCGTACCGCGAAACCCTGCTCCGCGCACTCGGCGTCGACCCGACGGAAGGATGACCATGCTGCACCTCAACGCGTTCCTGATGGGCGTCGGCCACCACGAGGCAGCCTGGCGGCTGCCGGAGAGCGACCCCTTCGCGCAGACCGACGTCGGGCACTTCACCCGGCTGGCGCGGATCGCCGAGCGGGGCAAGCTCGACTCGCTCTTCCTCGCCGACAGCCCGGTGCTCTGGAACAGCATCGGCCGGCGGCCGGCCGGCACGCTCGAACCGACGGTGCTGCTCACCGCGCTGGCCGGCGCGACCCAGCACATCGGGCTGATCGCGACCGCCTCGACGACGTACAACGAGCCGTTCAACCTGGCCCGCCGGTTCGCGTCGCTGGACCACATCAGCGGCGGTCGGGCGGGGTGGAACATCGTCACCACCGCCGGCGTGGACGCGGCCCGCAACTTCAACCTGGACGAGCTGCCCGCCCACCGGGACCGGTACGAGCGAGCCGCCGAGTTCCTCGAGGTCTCGCTGAAGCTCTGGGACAGCTGGGACGACGCCGCGCCTCTCGGGGACAAGGACGCCGGCCGGTGGGGCGACGACGCCCTGCTCTACCCACCCCGCCACGTCGGGCGGCACTTCCGGGTGGCCGGCCCGCTCAACGTGCCCCGCTCACCGCAGGGCTACCCGCTGCTGGTGCAGGCCGGATCGTCCGAGGACGGCAAGGAGCTGGCCGCCCGCCACGCCGAGGCCGTCTTCACCGCACAGCAGACGCTCGCCGAGGCGCAGGCCTTCTACCGCGACCTCAAGCGGCGTGCCGCGCAGTTCGGCCGCGACCCGGACACCGTCAAGATCCTGCCCGGCATCGTGCCGGCGGTCGGCGCCACCGAGGCACAGGCCCACGCGCTTGCGGAGGAGCTGGATCGGCTGATCAAACCCGAGTACGCGAGGGCCCAGCTCGCCACCACGCTGCGGGTCGCGCCGGAAGACCTCGACCTGGACCGGGAACTGCCCGCCGACCTGCCCAGCGAGGACGAGATCGAGGGCGCCAAGAGCAGGTACACGCTGATCGTCACCCTGGCCCGGCGGGAACGCCTGACCGTCCGCCAACTCATCGGCCGGCTCGGCGGCGGACGCGGGCACCGCACCTTCGCCGGCACCCCGGAGCAGGTCGCCGACGCCATCGAGGAGTGGTACCGCAGCGGCGCGGCCGACGGCTTCAACATCATGCCGCCGGTGCTGCCGTCCGGGCTGGAAGCGTTCGTCGACCACGTGGTGCCGATCCTGCAGCGCCGGGGCCTGTTCCGCACCGAGTACACCGGGACCACCCTGCGCGACCACTACGGGTTGCCCCGCCCGGCCAACAGGTCCGCCCGGCGGCTCACCACCGCTGCCCACTGAGCACCTGGAGAGGACGAACCATGGTCGACCAACGGCCCTTCGGCCGCACCGGCGTACGCATCAGCTCGCTGACGCTCGGCGCGATGAACTTCGGTCAACGGGGCAATCCCGACCACGCGGACGGCATCCGGATCATCCACCGGGCGCTCGACGCGGGCATCAATGCCATCGACACCGCCGACGTCTACTCGCACGGCGAGTCGGAGGAGATCGTCGGCAAGGCCCTCACCGGTGGCCGTCGCGACGACATCTTTCTCGCCACCAAGTTTCACGGCCAGGTGGGCGACAACCCGCAGCACCGGGGCAACTCCCGCCGCTGGATCATCCGCGCCGTGGAGCACAGTCTGCGCCGGCTGGGCACCGACTGGATCGACCTGTACCAGGTGCACCGGCCGGAGCCGGAGACGGACTTCGACGAGACCCTGGGCGCGCTTACCGACCTGGTCCGCCAGGGCAAGATCCGCTATGTCGGCACCTCCACCTTCGAGCCGTCGGCCATCGTGGAGGGCCAGTGGCTCGCCCAGCGGCGCGGCCGGGAGCGGGTGGTGAGCGAGCAGCCGCCGTACTCCATCCTGGCCCGCGAGATCGAACGCGAGGTGCTGCCGGTGGCGCAGCGCTACGGGCTGGCGGTGATCCCGTGGAGCCCGCTGGCCGGCGGTTGGCTCTCCGGGCGCTACCACAGCGGGCTCGACGCCCCGATCTCCCGGCGGGCCGACCGGCTCCCGGCCCGGTTCGACCCGACCCGGCCGGCCAACGCCGCCAAGCTCGCCGCCGTCGACAAGCTGGCCACCCTCGCCGACGAGGCCGGCCTGTCGCTGATCCACCTGGCGATCGCGTTCGTCCTGGAGCATCCGGCCGTCACCTCGGCGATCATCGGCCCGCGCACGTTGACCCAGCTGGAGTCGCAGCTCGGCGCGGCCAAGGTGAGCCTCTCCAGCGACGTGCTGGACCGCATCGACGCCATCGTCGCGCCGGGCACCACGCTGAACCCGGCCGACGCCGGCTATCAGCCATCGTCGCTCAGCGACCCGGCGTACCGGCGGCGCGGCGCGCCGTCGCCGCACCGCGCCGAGGTGGCCCGGTGACCGGCCACCGACCACCGCCCGCCGACGCGGCGGCACCGGCTCCCCCGCCGAGCAGCCAGAAGGCACGACTGATGAGCCCGAAGTTCCTCTGGTACATCCCCAACCAGGTCGAACCCGGCCATCGCGGCGACGACGTCGTCGCGCACCACAACAGCCTCGACACCCTGACCGGGCACGCCCAGGCCATCGAGCGGCACGGCTGGTCCGGCGCACTCATCGGTACCGGCTGGAGCCGCCCCGACACCTTCACCGTCGCCACCGCCCTGGCCGCCCGCACCACGACGTTCCAACCACTTATCGCCATCCGGCCCGGCTACTGGCATCCGGCCAACCTCGCCGCCGCCGCAGCGACGTTGGACCACCTCACCCAGGGGCGGGTGCTCATCAACATCGTGTCGGGCAAGGACGATCTGGCCGCGTACGGCGACACCGACGGCGACCAGGCCACCCGGTACGCCCGGACCAGAGAGTTCATCCAGCTCGTACGCAGGTTGTGGACCGAGGACACCGTCACCTGTCGCGGCGAGCACTACCGCGTCACCGACTCCGCCCTGACCCCCCGACCGGTGGTCCGCGGGGAGCGCAGGCACCCACCGCTGTACTTCGGTGGCGCCTCGGCCGCCGCCGAGGAGGTGGCCGCCACCGAGGCCGACGTCCAGCTCTTCTGGGGCGAACCGCTCGACGGCGTGGCCGAGCGAATCGATCGGCTGAAGCGGCTCAGCGAGAAGCTTGGGCGCACGCACGCCCCGTTGGAGTTCGGACTGCGGATCACCACACTGGTCCGGGACACCACCGAGCAGGCGTGGGCCGACGCCGAGGCGAAGGTCGCCCACCTGGCGCAGCGCGCCGGTGGCGTCGACAGCCACCCGCGCTGGCGGGCCGCCGTCGGGCAGCGACGGCTGCTCGACCTCGCCGCACGCGGGGACGTGCTCGACGACAACCTCTACACCGCGCCCGGCCGCCACGGCGGTGGCGGGGCCGGCACTACGTGGTTGGTGGGCTCGGCCGAGGACGTGGCGAGGTCACTGCGCCGGTACGGAGAGCTCGGCGTCACGCACTTCGTGCTCTCCGACACGCCCTACCTGCCGGAGATCGAGCGCCAGGGTACGCGGCTGCTGCCGCTGCTGCGCGGTACGGCCGCCGCGCACCCGGGCCGTCATCCGGCAGTCGCGCCCCGGGTTCCGTAACCACCCTTGCTGAGATTCCTTCACGAGCGTAGGAAGAACACCATCGATCCACAGACGGCGGAGGAGCCCCGAGTGCGCACACCCAGTCGGCTCCGACTCGCCGTGTCCGTGCTGGTGACGGTGGGCACCCTCGCGCTCGGCACGCCCACCGCCGCCCCGGCGGCGGCCGGCGGACCAGCTGCCCGGCCCTGCGATCCCATCGACCCGGCCGCCTGCCTACTGCCGTTCCCGAACGACTACTTCACGGTGGCGGACCGGACCAGCCCCACCGGCAGGCGGGTACGGTTCGCGGCCTCGGCGATGCCCGCGAACGTGGCGGGAACCCCCATCGACCCGACGGAGTGGAACCGGCAGGACGGCTTCAGCCCCGGCTCGCCGATCCTGGTGCACGTACCCCGACTCGACGCCGCCGCGACCGGGATCGCCCCGGTCACCGACATCGGCCGATCGCTGGCGCCGGACGCGCCGATCGTGCTGCTCAACGCGCGCACCGGGCAGCGCACGCCGTACTGGGCCGAGTTGGACGCGCACGCCGACGACCAGCCCGAGCGGCAACTACTGATCATCCGACCGGCTGTGGCGTTGACCGAGAGCACCCGGTATGTCGTCGGGCTGCGCCGGATGCGCGACGGCAACGGGTCGCTGCTGCCGGCCCCGGCGGCGTTCACGGCGTACGTCGCCGGGATCGGCAAGCGGGACGCCCGCGGGCCGCAGCTGAGGCGCGCGGTGGCCGACCTGGCCCGGGCCGGCGTCCAACGGCAGAGCCTCTACCTCGCCTGGGACTTCACAGTCGCCAGCCGGCACGGCCTGACCGGGCGGATGCTGGCGATCCGGGACGACGCCTTCGCCACCCTGGGCCGGGCCGCTCCGACGTTCTCCGTGAACCAGGTGACCGACTTCCCCGCCGAGCAGGATCCGCTGATCGCCCGGCAGGTGGTCGGCACCGTCGCCGTACCGTCCTATCTGACCGGCGACGGCGGGCCCGGCTCCCGGCTGCACTACGGACCGGCCGGCGGTGGCGGAGCGCCACCCACACCTGACGCCCGGCCCACGCCATCCGGGGTGACGGTGGCCGCCGACTTCGTCTGCAACATCCCGCGCAGCGCCTCCGCCGCGCGGCCCGCTCACCTGTCGCTCTACGGCCACGGCCTGCTCGGCCGGCCGACCGAGATCAACGCCGGCAACGTCAAGACGATGTCGAACACGTACGACTTCACCTTCTGTGCGACCAGTTGGATCGGCATGGCAGCCGGCGACGTGCCCTATGTGGCAGGTGCGTTCGGCGAACTCAGTGCCTTCCCCGCGGTGGCCGACAGGTTGCAGCAGAGCTTCCTGAACTTCCTCTTCCTCGGGCGCTCGATGATCCACCCGGGTGGGTTCGCCGCGCACCCGGCGTTCCGGGACGCCGCCGGGCGACAGTTGCTCGACCTGGCCGGCGGTCTGCACTACGACGGCAACAGCCAGGGCGGCATCAACGGTGGTGCGCTCACCGCCGTCGCCCAGGACTGGACCCGGTCGGTGCTCGGCGTACCCGGGATGAACTACTCGACGCTGCTGCAACGCAGCGTCGACTTCGCCCCGTTCCAAACGATCATGGACGGCTACTACCCGGACAAGGTAGACCAGCAGCTCATCCTCGGGCTGCTCCAGATGGTGTGGGACCGCGCCGAGGCCAACGGGTACGCCCAGCACCTGACCGACCGGCCGTTGCCGGGCACCCCGGCGCACCGCGTGCTGATGCACGTGGCCTTCGGTGACCACCAGGTCTCGCCCGCCGCGGCGGAGGTGCAGGCCCGCACCATCGGCGCCCGCCTGCACACCCCGGCGCTGGCCGACGGCTTGTCGCTCGACGTGACGCCGTACTGGGGCATCAGGCCGATCCGCGGCTATCCCTACCCGGGCTCGGCCATCGTGATCTGGAACAGCGGTGCGGCACACGCACCACCGCCGACCAATCTCGCCCCGGTCGGGCCGCAGTACGGCGACGATCCGCACGAGTTCCCGCGCGCCCAGGCCGCCGCACAGCGACAGAAGGCGGCGTTCCTGCTCACCGGCAGGGTCATCGACGTCTGCGCGGGCGAGCCCTGCCCGTGACCCGGTGACCGGTCGCCCCCGGGCCGGGCTCAGGACCCGTCGACCGTGGCGGCGATCTTGGCTGGGGCGTGCAGTGGCGCGAGCTGTTCCTCGGTCAGCCCGTAGCGCTGGGCGAGGTACCCGGGGTCCTGCCAGGTGATCAGCGAGCCGGGCTGGCCGTCGGCCCGCGGCGCGCTCAGCCCGACCGGAGCTGCTCGCGCAGCCAGGCCCGGTCGGGGTTCACCACCGCCTGGCCGCCGAGCACGACGGTAGGCACCGTCTCGTTGCCACCGGCCACCGCCCGGACCGCGGCGGCACCCGCCGGGTCGCGCCAGATGTCCACCCAGTGCGCCCGCCGGGCGAGCCGGCCGAGCGAGAACCGCAGCTGCAGGCAGTAACGACAACCGGGACGCCAGTACACGACCGGTCGCCCATCCGCCGCGCTGGCCCGCTGCGCCTCGGCGGCGTCCACCGGGCGGGGGAACGCCCACGGCGACAGCACGAATGCCAGTGCCAGGAAGACCACCAACTCGACGCCGCCGACGGCGGGCAGACCGGCGGCCAGCTGCGCCACCAGGGCCAGCCCGCCGCACGCCACCATCACGATCGCCAGAATCCACCGCCGCAGCACGACGCGGACACTACCCCGCAGCCGGGTCGCCGACCGCGCCACCTGTGCGGCTCGCCGCCGCCGGGCACGGGTGGTCGCGCCGGGAGCGGTGGTCCCGGCGGCGCCACCGAACGGCTCGACCCGGCTAACGCCTGAGGTACGCGGCCAGACCGCCAAGCTCTTCGCTGGCGATGAAGACCGACCGTACGTTGAGGATGGCCTCCTCGACGTGCGCAGAGCAGCCCCACGCCGCGTCGCCCCACGAATCGGCGATCTTGATCTCGGCTGCGTCGGTGCAACCCAGGGCGCCGCCGAGTTCGCAGTGCTCCGGGTGTGGCATGGCAGCCTGAGCGGCCGCCGCGGCGCGCATCCGGGCGGCGAGTTCCGCGGCGACTGTCGCACGCTTCTCGGCCTCGGCGCGCAGTTCCCGTTCCACGCGTACCACCCTGGCCAGCTCGTCATGGGCTGACCTGGCACGATCCTCGGCGGCCCGGCGTGCCTGCTCGCTGTGGTGACACTCGATGGCCAGGGCGGCGGTGCCGGCGAAGACCCGGGCAAGGGCGAGGTCGGAGTCCTGCGGGGCGCGCGGGGTGCGGTGATACATGGCGAAGGTGCCGAGGAGGCCGCCGTCGCGGGCCAGGATCGGCGTGGACCAGCAGGCCGACAGGCCGGCCCGCTCGGCCAGGTGCCGGAAGTCGTCCCAGAACGGGTCGGTGCTGATGTCGGTGACGATCACCGGCTGCCGGCGGTGGGCGGCCGTGCCACAGGACCCGACGCCTTCCCCGGTGGCGATCCCGTCGATGGCCTCGTTGTAGAAGTCGGGGAGGCTAGGTGCGGCGCCGTGCCGCAGGTGCCGACCGTCGGGATCGGCGAGGAGGACGGAGACCAGCACCTGCTGCGGTGCGAGGTTCTCGATACAGCGGGCCATCCCGTCGAGCACCTCGGTCAGGGGTGCCTGACGGGCGATCTGCTCCACCAGGGCGCGGTGCTCGGCCATCAGCCGCTGGGCCTGCTTGACCTGGGTGGTCTCCACCCCGAGCACCCGGATCCCGCAGACCTGACCGGCGGCGTTCCGGCGCGGCTCGTAGGTGAAGTCGAAGAAGGCCTCCCGCGCCTGCGCTCCGGTGCCCAGCATGACCAGGACGTCGCTGCCGGTGTACGGCTGACCCGTGCGGTAGACCTGGTCCAGCAGCGTGACGAAGCCTTGACCGGCCAGCTCGGGCATCAGGTCCGCGAGTGCGACACCGGTTCGGGCCCGTTCTTCGCCGATGGTGGCGAAGAAGGCCGGGTTCGCCGTCTCCACCACATGCTCCGGTCCCGCCAGCGAGGCGAAGACGGCGGTGGACTGCCCGAACAACGCCCGCAGATCCTCGTCCGCCCCGCCCTGTCCGGCGTCCACCGGGACCGCGGCCGTGGGCAGTTGGTCGGGTACCGCCGTCACGTCGTGGTCCGCCTCTCGTCCGGTTGCGGCATTGCCTCGATGCTGCGTCGCTCGGTGACGGTGCTCGTCAGGTGTGCGGAGATTGTTGACGCCGCCGATGCAGCCTACCGGCGGGACGGACCGACGGCGAACGCACGCAGGTTCGGCACGTGCGGCGGCCGGCGGCGTCGACACAGCCACCTCGACCGAGACCGGGCGACGCGGCGTGGCGTCGTTCGACAACCTCATCGGACGTATCACCGGATGCAGATAGGTGATTGCATCGCTACCATGGGTCAGCAATCCAGAGGGAAGGGGTCGTGCCCGCGTGCGAAGTCCCGTCAACGGAACCGCGCCGATGTCCGCGCCGGGTCGATCCGCGCCACTCGTGGCCGACCGACTGCGCGGGCTCACCCGGCGGTTGGTGCTGTTCGCGGTCGCCGTCGGGGCCGGTTTCCTGCTGGCCGCCCTGTTCCAGGGGCCGGCCGCCGCCGACGGGATGCGCGGCGGCTCCGGTGCCGAGCCGCAGTTGGCGATCGGCGGTCTGGTCGAGCCGGTCGTGCGGCTCGCGGAGGCGGCCCGCCCCGACCTCGACCGCCAGCGGGCCGCAGGTGCCGACGACCGCGGTGGACGTGACTCGGACCCCTCGTCGACCGGTGCCATCGGTGGCGTCGGCACCCCCCGTGCCGCGACGCCCGCGCCGGTGTCTGACCGCTCGGTGGGCGTGTCGCCGGTGGCCGTGCCGCTGTCCCGGGTCGACACATCCGCAGCGGAGCACGAGAGACTTCGGCAGGTCTCCCCCGCTCGCGCGGTTCATCGTCCGGAGCGCCGCGGTCACCCGCCGCGCCCGCCCGCCGGTCCGGTACGACAGCCGGCCGTCGCCGCGCCCGACCTGCCCGCAACGCCCGGACCGACCGGGCCCCCAGCGGCCGACCTGCTCACCGCCCCACTGCCGCACGTCGTGGACATCGTGCGCGCCCCGGTGCCGCACGTCGTGGACGTCCTGCGCGCCCCGGTGCCGCACGTCGTGGACGTCCTGCGTGTGGTGCCGATCCGGCCTGTCCTCCTGAGGCTCTGTCAGGTCACAGGTGCCGTGCTGGCACCGGCGCTCGACGCGATCGTCGTCCCGGCGGCACCTCCGCCGCCCGCTCCCGCGGCGCGCGGGCCGGCCCTCGCGCCGACGACCGACCCGCCGCCCCCGCAGACCACGCCGACGCCACAAGCGCCACAAGCGCCAGCGGCGGAATCGACGGTCACGGCGATCACTGCGGTACGCGCCGCGGCGGTGCCACCCCCGGCCGGGCCACAGTGGATGTCCGTCGTCGGACCCGCGCCCCCGGGCCTCAGGGCCTCGACGGGGCACTTCGCCGCACGCCCGGATCCGGTCAGCGGCCTGCCGGGCCAACCCGTCGCGCCCGCCGACCAGGACGCCGCCGGCGCCGACGACGGGTCGCGGCCCGCACCGGGACTGGTCCGGCCGGCCGACCTGCAGTCGCCCGTCGGCGCCGGGCAGCCCGGCGACCTCGTGCCACTTCTCGTCGGGAGCCGGGCTCCAGCTCCGATCGCCCGCCCGGGCTGAGACGGCTCGACCGACCCGGGGAGATTGGCCCGCGCGGCCGTTCCACCCGCTGGTCTGGTCGACAGGCGCCCGGGCCCGTCCGCCGTGACGGTGCCACGGGCCGTGCCTATCCGTCCGTCGCGCACGACCGCCCTGACCAACCCGTGACTGTTCCGGGATCGGTGGCCGTTGTGACGCGTACCTGAGATCGGAGAAACGTGGTGATCCACGTTGTCGTCGCCGAGGACATGGGTTTGTTGCGCGGAGCGCTCTGCGCCGCGCTGTCAGGTGAGGAGGACATGAGAGTGGTCGCCGACGTCGATGGCGTCGGCGAGCTGTTGACTGTGGTCCGGCGGTGCCAGCCCCAGGTGGTGGTGCTGGCGCTGACGCCGGAGCTGCCCGATCCGGTGGCGGTGGTGGCGCAGATCAGCGCCGCTGTGCCGCACGCCGCCGTGCTGGCGATGAGCCCCCGGTGGAGCCCCACCCTGGTGGAGGCGGCGCTGGCGGCGGGCGCGCGTGGCCTGGTCGGAAAGGACAGTTCCCTGGCGGAGCTGGTACGGGCGATCCGGGCGCTGGCGGCCGGGGAACGGGCGATCGACCCGGCCGCGGCGGTGGCCGTGCTGAGCCCTCCGGAGATCCCATTGACAGCGCGGGAGATGGACGTGCTGCGGATGGCCGCCGAGGGTCTGCCGCTCAAGGAGATCGCGGCCCGCCTCTTCCTCGCTCACGGCACGGTACGCAACCACCTGTCGGTGATCCTGCGCAAGACGGGGGCGCGCAACCGGCTGGAGGCGGTGTGGCGGGCGCGGAGTAACGGCTGGTTGTAGCCGGCTGGGCGGGTCCGGCGCGGGTGGCCGGGCCCGTCCCTCGCCGTGCGGACCCGACGGCCGCGTGTTTGAATATTGACGTTGAGTGATCACCATCGGAGTGTGGGAAGGCTCATCGTGATCCGTACCCTGCTCGCCATGGACGGCGCCCTGGTGCTTGGCGCGCTGTCGTTCGTCCTCGCCGCCGAGAACGACATCCACGTCGTAGCGGAGGTCGATCGCGGCGACGGAGTTCCCGCGGCCGTCCGGGCCCAACGACCCGACGTGGTGGTGGCCGACCTCGACCTCGTCGAGGCGGCCGAGCCGAACCGCCTCGGGCGGTGCCCCGTCCTGATTCTGGCCCACCCACAGCGGGCCCGGCGGCTGCGCGGCATGTTCTGCCCGACCCGGACCGTGGGCATTCTGCCGAGCGACGCGGCCCCCCACCGGATCATCGACGGGATTCGGCGGCTGGCCCGCCGGGAGCCGGTGCTCGACGCCGATCTCGTCGTGGCGGCGCTGCGCTCGGACGGCCCGCTCACCGACCGCGAGACGGAGGTGTTGCGGCTGACGGCGGAGGGTGCGCCGGTCGCGGAGGTGGCGGCTTCGCTCGGGCTCACCCGTGGCACCGTCCGCAACCATCTCGGTCGGATCGCCCGCAAGGTGGGCGCACGCACCCGCGTGGAGGCCGTACGGATGGCCGGAGAGGCGGGCTGGATCTGACCGGCACCGCCGGGTCGGGCCGGTGGCTCAGCCCCGCCGCGCCGGTGCCGTCCGGGGCGGCAACACCGGATCGTCCCAGCAGCCGACGAGCGCACGGTAGGTGGCCGAGCGGGCCATCAACTGCCCGTGCGTCCCGAGCACGGGTTCGTCGCCGTCGAGGACCAGCACCCGATCGGCGCGCAGCGCCGAACTGATCCGGTGCGCGATCACCACGAGGCTGCCGGGCCGCCGGGCGAAGGCGCTCTCGACTGTCGCCTCCAGCGTTGGGTCCAGGTGACCTGTCGCCTCGTCGAGGATCACCAGCGGGGCGGGTGCCAGCCAGGCCCGGATCGCCGCGATGAGCTGCCGCTCCCCGGCGGAGAGCAGGGCCGGCGTGACCGGCGCACCGAGCCCACCCAGCCGGCTCGCCAGCGGGCCCGCACCGAGCGCGTCGAGGGTGGCGTCAAGCGTCTGATCGTCGACGTCCGGCCGCAGGTAGCGGAGATTGTCGGCGAGAGTGCCGGTGAAGACGTACGCCTCCTGCGGCACCAGCACCCGCATGCCGGCGAGCAACTCCGGCTCAGCGTCGGCAACCGGCGCACCGAGCAGGTGGACCGTACCGGCCTGCGGTGGCACCAGCCCCGCCAGTAGTGCGGCAAGTGTGGACTTACCCGCGCCGCTCGGTCCCACCACGGCGAGGTGCTCCCCGTCGGCCACGGTCAACGAGAAGTTCCGCAGCACGGGCCGGGCGCGCGGACCGTAGCCGAAGGTCAGCCCCCGGACGTCGACGGCCGGCGGGCGGCCGGCCGCGCCGGTCGCGGGGCGGCAGGGCGGTGTCCGGGTGGCGGGGTCGGGCTGGCGAGGGACGTCGGGCACCGCGCCGTTGCGCAGGATGTTCTCCAGGGTGACCGCGTACCGCAGCCCACCACCACCGAGGCCCTGCACCAGGGTGTGCAGGGCGGGTTGCAGCCCGGTGGAGACGTAGATCAACGCGCCCAGCACCGCGCCCGCTGTCATTCCACGCTGGACCAGCCACGGAGCCGCGGCGAGCAGCACCACGAGCGGCAACCAGCCGCCGATGCCGAGGCTGAGGCTGCGGACCGCCGCCATCCGGGCGAGAGTGCGTTCGGCGGCGGCCTGCGCCGACACCCGGCGTTCCACGTCGGATGTCGCGCGTGCCTGGGCACCACAGGCACGCACGTCGCGGTGGCCGGCCAGCGCCGCCGCGGCGGACTGGCCGAGCTGCTCGCCGGCCCGGACGTAGGCGCGCTGGTGGGCGGCCATCGCCGGCAACGCGGCGAGGAAGACGGCCAGACCGACGACCATCGGCGCGGCAGCCAGCACCGCCACCACCGGGGCCAGGGCGAGAAGGCCGAGCAGGGCGGCGCCGGCGGAGAAGAGGAAGCCGCGGGTCACCATCAGCAGACCGGCGAAGGTGTCGCGGACGATCTCCATCTGGTGGGTCAGTCGGGTCACCGCGGCGCTGTCCGGGCGACCACCCGCCCGGGTGGCGTCGCGCAACGATCCCCGGACCACCCGGGCAGCCACCTCGTCGCGGAACGGCTCGACCACGGCGCCGAGGCACCGGTACGTCCGGCCGGTCGCCGCGGCACCGACAAGCACGGCCACGGCGAGCGCCGCCATCCACGCCAGGCCGTCGAGGAGACGTCCGGCCAGGAAGCCCTCGTCGACGGCGCGGGCGATCAGGAGGCCGGAGAGCAGGGCGGGCAGCGACTCGACAAGTGACCAGCCGCCGAGCCGGGCGAGATCGCCCCGGCGGGCCCGCAGCGCCTGCCAGGTCACCCGCCGGACGCCGGGTCGGCTCATGAGCCACCGCCGGCCGGTTGGAAGACAGCCCGGTAGACCGGGTCGGCCCAGAGCTGCCGGTGCGGCGCCAGTCCGCGCAGCCGACCGCCGTCCAGCCAGGCGACGAGGTCGGCTGCGGCGGCCACCGCCGGCCGGTGGGTGACCACCAGTCGGGTACGCGAGCCGGCCCGCCCGAGCACCGCCGCTGTGATCCGGTGTTCGGTAGCGGTGTCCAGGCTGGACGTCGCGTCGTCCAGGATGAGCAGCCGCTCGGCGGCGAACGCCCGGGCCAGGCCGAGGCGTTGGGTCTCGCCGCCGGAGAGCGGGGTGTCCACCAGGGGGGTGCGGTAGCCGTCCGGCAGCCGGTCGATCACGTCGGCGACCGCCGCCAGACGGGCCGCCCGCAGGACCGCCGGGGTGGCCGGACTCCGGTCGGTCACCGGGTGCGATTCGGCAGGCAGCGCCAACCCGATCGCGTCGTGCACTGTCGCACCGACGAGCACCGGTCGGTCGAAGGCGTAGCCGACGGCCCGGCGCAACGCCGATTCGTCGAGGTCGCGCAGCGGCACCCCGTCGAGGCGTACCTCACCGTCGTCGGGGTCGTGCAGTCGTCCCGCCACGGCCGCCAGTGTCGACTTGCCGGCACCTGACGCCCCGACGACGGCCACCGTCGCGCCGGCCGGTACGTCCAGGTCGACGCCGTCCAGGATGGGTCGGCCGTCGTCGGCGTGGACGCGCACCCCGCGCAGTCGCAGGGCGCCACCGCCGGGCGGGAGCGGCCGGTCACCCACCGCTGTGACGGGCTGTTGCAGCAGCTCGGCGACCCGGTGTGCCCCGGCGCGGCTGCGGACCAGGTGGTTGAGGGTGGCGAGCACGCCACCGAGCCCGGCGCCCATGGCCGCGTACCGGACCGCGGCGACCAGTTGGCCCGGCGTGAGCCAGCCGGCGGTCAGGGCGTACCCGCCGACCGCGACGACGCTCAGGTGCAGCAGTGGTGCCACGGCCGAGGTGCGCGCGCTCGCCCGGGCGAGCAGGTCCCAGCTACGCCGGCCGTGCCGGTCCAGCTCCGGCAGGGCCGAGAGCACCCGGTCCTCTTCGCGCTGGACGGTGGCGGCGGCGGCGATGGTCCGGGCGCCGCTGAGCGACTCCAGCAGCCGACCGGCGATGGCGCCGAGCACCCGTTGGTAGCCGGCGGTGGCGGTCGAGGCGTCGGCCACGAAGGCGCGCATGAGGACGGCGAGCAGGCCGAGTCCGACGAGCAGGGTGATCCCGAGGACCGGTTCCATGATGGCGAGCGCGACGACGCTGCCGAGCGGCGGAAGCACCGCCACGACGGCCAGCACCGTGGCGTTGCCCGCCTGCCCCGCGTCGGCGGCCTGGCCGACCAACCGGCCGACGAGGTCGCCCACCGGATAGCGGCGGGTGGTGCGGACGTCGAACGCGAACACGTGCCGCAGCAGCTGCCGGCGCAACCCGGCGGTGGCGCGGGCCGCACCGAACCCGCTGGTCAGGTCCGTGAGGGTGTCGACGCCGATGAGGACGACGACCAGACCACCGGCGGCCACCGCCCACCAGCCGGAGCCCCCACCGAGGGCGGCGTCGACGGCGCGGCCGAGGGCCGCGGGTAGCAACAGTTCGGCGGCCGCGCCGAGCAGCGCGACCACCGCGAGTCCACCGGTCCAGCCGCCGCCGGCCCGGACCGTCCGCCGCAGCAGCCGATCCCCCGCGTCGAACGTCGGCATGGGTCCTCCCATTGCTACGCGGTCGCCCTGGGTGGGCACGTCTACCCGCCCAGGGCGACCGCGTTCTGCGATGGATCAGTTGCAGGTCGTGACGGAGAGCGAGCTGTCGCCGCAGAGCAGCAGGCTCGCCCGGCTACCGCCACCCGTGCGGTCGGCCGGAGCCATCTCCAGGCCCTGGAGGTCCAGAAGCGCCATGTCGTTCACCTCCCTTCCATCCATTCGTCGAATCTGTCGCCCCCGCTGTGGCGGGGGAGTCTCTGCGCGCTCCCGGCAGGGGCGCGAGGAAGGGCAGCACCGGCGGCTCGTCGTGCCGCGCGCAGGCCAGCGCGTAGAGCACGCCGGCGGTGCCGGTGCCGAAGTCCATGGAGAGTCGCAGCAACTGCTCGCCGGGGAACGCGATCCCGTCCCGGTACGGCAGCGCGTGCCAGCTCAGCCGCGCCAGCTGCGCGCCGAGTTCCCGGCGGTCGGCGTCGTCGGTCGAGGCGGCGAGGTAGGCGATGATGCCGGCCCGACCGGCGAAGAGCCCGGACTGCGCGTAGAACGGTGACCGGGCCGCGCGGCGAATGCCCGCACTCGCCTCGGCGAACTGTTCGTCGGCGCGGTGCCGCAGGTACTGGTCGAGGACCAGCCCGATGCCGACGCTGCCGTGTGCCAGGTACGGCATGGTCCGCCAGCCCTCGTTGACCTCCAGCGCACCGTCCGGGCGCAGCACGCACCGGCGCAGATCCTGGCGTAGCGCCGTGGCGGCGTGCTCCAGCAGCCCGTCGTCACCGCTGAGCTCGTAGAGCCGCACCAGCAGCAGAGCGGGTCCGGTCCGGCCGCGTAGCAGCCCGGCGTAGGGGTTGTGTCCGCCGCTGATGTCCGGCCCCGGGTCGTCGGTCAGATCTGCGATCACCTGTTCGGTGACCTGCCATGCGGCGTCGCGCAACGACACCTCGCCGGTACGCGCGGCCAGTTCGGCCAGGTTCAGGGCGATTCCGGCCCGGCCGCTCGCCAGGCTGTGGTCGAGCCCGTCCAGGGGTTGGCGTAGGCAGATCTCGACGACGTCCAGCGCGTCCTGCCGGCGTCCGAGGTGTTCGAGCGCGTGGGCGACGCCGTGCAGCCCGTCGTAGAAGCCGCACCGGGTGCCGGACGGCGGTGCTGTCGCCCGCCGCACCAGCCAGTCCTCGTGCTCGGGCCACCGGCCGGCACCGCTCTTGTCGAGTGCGTAGAGCACTCCCGCCGCTCCGTGGGCGAGGTTGAGGCCGCCGCTGCGGAACTGTTCGATGTCGCCGGGGAAGAGCCGGTCGTCGCGCTCGGGGGTGGCGCTGGCCCGGATCGCCGTGACCAGTTGGTCGCGCGTGGCGGGCCAGTCATCGGCGCGCTGGGCCCCGCTCGGTTCGGTCCGGGCCCGGGGGCCACCGGTGATCTCGGCGACCGCGGGGTCGAGGAAGGACCTCGGCACCGGGAAGTTCGCGGCGATGACGTCGGCCAGGTGGTTCACCTTCGCCGGTGCGAGCCGCACCAGCTGGGTCAGGGGCAGGAACAGCGCCAACCGCAGGCACGCCAGGGCGTACCGGTCGACGGCCGGGCCGCTGCGGTCGCGCGGGGCGGCGAAGCCCTGGTTGCGCAGCCCGGGGCGGCGGTGTCCGGCGATCGGGGCTGCCACCTCGAAGTCGACGAGGGCGACCCGGTCGTCCGGCCGGATCATGATGTTGAACAGGTGCAGGTCGCCGTAGACCAGGCCGCGCTCGTGGATCGCCGCGATGACGGCTTCGACCTGCTCGTGGATGTGCCGGGCCCAGTCGGCGTACGCCGCCCGGTCGTCGTCCGTCGCGTCGGCGTCGATGAGCGGGTACCTGTCGACGAGCACCTTGTTCAGTGGTCGGCCCTCGATGAACTCGAGCGCGAGGAACCGGTGCTCACCGAGCTCGAACTCGTCGTGCACCCGCGGCACCTGCGGCAGGTCGGCGAGCTGCCGTAGGGCTTCGGCCTCCCGGGCCAGCCGGGCGACGGCGTCCGTGCCGTCGGCGTCCAGGCCGGCGTGCGGTCGGGCCTCCTTCAACACCACCTCGGTGTCGGTACGCAGATCCCGGCCCACGTACAGCCCACCACCGTTGGAGAAGTGGATGACCTTCTCGATGCGGTACGGCACCTGGTTGGTGCTTGTGTCATTGCGGGCGGCCAGGTGCGGGCCGAGGAAGTCGGGCAGGGTGACCCAGGACGGTACGTGGAAGACGGGCTCGCGGCGGTCCGGCACCAGCGTGCCGGAGTCGTCCTCGATCGCCGGCACCACCTGGCCGTCGGGCGAGTGGCAGTAGCGGGCGGCGAAGCCGCCGTAGCGCACGTGCACCGGCCCGTTGCCGTAGCGGAGGTCACTGAGGATGTACGGCCCGGTCTCGCCGGTGAGCAGTTCGTCGAGCTCCTTGCAGGTCAGTTCCAGCTCCGCGTCGTCGCGGGGGTAGACAGTGACGAACTTGCCACTGGCGGCGCGGGCGGCGTACTTGGAGTTGCGCAGCAGCAGCGTACGGGGCCCGCGCAGGAACTTGAAGGACAGTCCGCGCGGGACGCAGTAGTCCCAGACGGTGTCCAGCACCCGCTCGGCGTTGGGCAGACCCGCCGAGATGTGGATCTTCCAGCCCTGCTGCGGCAGCGAACCGCCGTCCGGGGCGTAGATCAGCCAGTCGTCGAGCGGCTCGCTGCGCCATCCGGTCGGCAGCGGCCGTTCGGCGGCCGGGAAGACCGGCTGGGCGACGGCGCTGCCGAGCGAGTCGTAGAACAGCGGGTCCGCGGCGCAGTAGCTGTCGTAACGTTCGTCCACTGTCCCGCCCCTTCGACTCGGCCGGCTGGTGTTCCGGCGTTGAATCGAGTCTCGCCGACGGGACGTGGTGGACCCCAGTGCACATAGTCACGGCCTTCGATGCGGGGCGCACAGGCGACCATGACATTAGTCAGGAGCGGGCCGGGCGGATCGACCGACAAACAACCCGGTGACGCAGAGCGCTCCGCTCCTCACCGACCTGCTGGTTCTTGACCTGCGGCGTGATCCAAATTTAGACTTCCATCGTTGTTAGCGTTAACAGTTATGTCATTCGATCGACATCGAATGGTCATCGCCATCGGGATCCCGTCAACCGGCGGCGACGCGGCAGAGCAGTGCCGGAGCGGTCGAGGCGACCGCGAGCGCGCGTACCACCACCAGCCAGGAGGACGAGACATGACGCAGGATCAGTACGAGCCGATGCGCGGCGAGCGCAAACTGGTGAGTCGCAGGACCGTCCTGACAACCATGGGGGCGGTGCCGGTCGCGACTGTCGCTGCGGTCGCGGGTGCCACGGCCGCCTCAGCGGCGGCGGCGAACATCAATCTGTCGGCGTCACGGCAGACGATCCGGGGCTTCGGCGCGATGGCCCACGCAGCCTGGATCGGCGACCTGACCGCCAGCCAGCGGGAAACCGCCTTCGGCACCGGCGAGGGCCGGCTGGGGTTCTCGCTGCTGCGGATCCCCGTCGGCGAGAACCAGGCCGACTGGAGCGCCGACCTGGCCACGGCGCGGCGCGCGGCCGAGCTCGGAGTCACCGTCTTCGCGTCACCGTGGAATCCCCCGGCCAGCATGATCGAGACCTTCACCCGGGGCAGCCAGACCAACGCGAGACGCCTGCGATACAGCTCCTACGCCGCGTACGCCCAGCACCTGAACGACTTCACGACGCACCTACGGAACAACGGCGTGAACCTCTACGCCATCTCGGTGCAGAACGAGCCCGACTACGCGGCGGAGTGGACGTGGTGGACGTCCACCGAGATGCTCCGGTTCCTGAAGGAGAACGCCGGCTCGATCAGCACCAGGGTCATCGCCCCCGAGTCCTTCCAGTACGTGAAGTCCGTGTCGGACCCGATCCTCAACGACGCCACGGCGCTGGCGAACGTGGACATCATCGGGGCGCACCTCTACGGCACCTCGTACTCGAACTTCGCCTACCCCCTGTTCAAGCAGAAGGGCGCGGGCAAGGAACTCTGGATGACCGAGGTCTACTACCCCAACAGCAACACGAACTCCGGCGACGCCTGGCCCGAGGCGCTCGACGTGGGCGAGCACATCCACCGCGCCATGGTCGACGCCGAGTTCCAGGCGTACGTCTGGTGGTATCTGCGGCGCAGCTACGGCCCGATGCGCGAGGACGGCCAGATCAGCAAGCGCGGGGCGATGATGGCGCACTTCGCCAGGTTCGTCCGCCCCGGTTACGTGCGGATCGACGCGACGGCGAACCCGGCGTCGAACGTCTACGTCTCGGCGTACCGGGGTGGCGACACCGTGGTGATCGTCGCCGTCAACAAGAACACCTCGGCGGTGAGCCAGCAGTTCACCCTGTCGAACACCACAGCGTCCGGCAGTGTCTCGAACTGGCTGACCGACGGGAGCCGGACCGTCGCGCCCCAGGGCGCGCTCACCATGTCCAACGGCTCCCTCACCGTCACGCTCCCCGCCCGCAGCGTGATGACCTTCGTGACAAGCGTGAGCGGCGGCACCAGCACCGGGGACACCTACAAGCTGGTGAACGTCGACACCGGTCTGGTGCTCGGCGTGCAGAACATGTCCACCGCCGACGGCGGTCTGGCCGTGGTGTGGGGCGACAGCGGCACCGCCGACCACAACTGGGTCCGGATCGTCGACGGCAGCGCGGTCCGCTTCCGCAACGCCAACAGCGGCAAGGTCCTCGGTGTCGAGAACATGTCCACCGCCGACAACGCCCGCGTCCTTCAGTGGGCCGACAACGGCACCGCCGACCACCGTTGGACGCTGGTGGCCAACAGCGACGGCTCCTACCGGATCCGCAACGTCAACAGCGGCAAGGTCCTCGCCATCCTCAACGGTTCCAGCAGCTGGGGCGCCCAGGCCGTCCAGTACACCGACAACGGCAGCACCAGGAACAACTGGCGGCTGGTCCAGGTCGGCTGACGGTCCACCGCACGGCTCCGGGCCGACCGCACACTGTCGGCCCGGAGCCGTACCAGCGCTTGTCACGCGCGCCGCGGTCCGACCACGTCAGCCCAGGTACTTCTCCCACGGGCCGGTGATGGCCAGGGTGAGGCCCGGGTCCTGCATGTTGACGAAGAGCACCCGGCCGTCGGCGGTGAACGTCGGCCCGCAGAACTCCGAATCGTTCAGCTGGTTGCGGGCGATCGCGTAGGTCGGGCCGCCCGGAGTCGTACTGAGCACGTGCGAGGCCCCGCTGCCGTCCTCGGCGAGCACCAGACTGCCCCACGGGGTGACCGACACGTTGTCCGGGCCGTCGAAGGTGAGGTCGTTGTACTTGACCGGGGTGCCCTCCTCCGACGCCTTCTGGTGCGGGAAGTACGTCACCAGCTGGATGGTCTGGGTCCGGAAGTTGTAGAACCAGACCATGCCGTCGTGCGGTGCGGCGTCGGCCGGCAGGTCACCCTCGCCCCAGGCGTAGGAGTTGACCACGTACACACCCTCGTCGGTGCTCCACACCCCTTCGAACTTGCGGCCCCGGGTGACCTGACCGTCGGCGAACTGCTCACGCACCGACGTGTGCCGCGCGTCGCGGTCCGGCACCTCGATCCACCGGACGGGGAAGGGACGGCCCAACTGGGCGGAGGTCAGGTAGGCGACGTCCGGCAGCACCGAACCGTCGTCCATGATGATCTGCATCGCGCCGAGAACGCCCGCGTTCGGGGCGAGGCGGGTGAGCACGCCGGGACCGATCTTGACGCCGTGCGGCGCCGACCAGCGGTAGAAGAGGCCGTTGGGCCCGTCGGCGTCCTCGGAGAGGTAGATGTTGGTGCGGTCCTTGTCGATCGCCAGGGCCTCGTGCGAGTAGCGCCCCAGGCACTTGATCGGCCGCGGGTCCGCGCTGCCGTCGGCCCAGACCTCGAAGACGTAGCCGTGGTCCTTCTGGTAGGTGCCGGTCCGGCCGGCCTCTTCCCACTCGTCGCCGGCCCGGTCCTCGGTCTCCTCGCAGGTGAGCCAGGTGCCCCACGGGGTCGGTCCACCGGCACAGTTGGAGATGGTGCCGGAGAGGGCGACGAACTCACCGAGGTTCCGGCCCGCACGGTCCGTCTTGATCACCGTGCAGCCGCCGGCGTCGACGGCGCCCGCGTCGTACACGGTGCCCTTGACGTGCGGAACGCCGAACTCGGCACCCGGGTCGATCTCGTGGTTCTGGATCAGGGTGTAGCGGCCCTGGCCGGCGTCGTACACGGCCATGCCGTCGTGGTCGGCCGGGGTCATGCCCTGACCACTGTCGAGCCGGGTGACGCCGGTGCGGGTGACCACCGTGTAGCTGAAGCCCTTGGGCAGGGCCAGGATCCCCTTCGGGTCGTCCACGAGCGGTGGGAACGGCACGGGACCGCCCTTGACCGGCGGGTGCGGCCGGCCGGGGCTGGCCTGGGCGAGGGACGGCAGCCCACCGGCGACGGCAAGGCCCACGCCGGCGGCAGCGCCACCCGCGAGGAAGGTACGACGGGAGGAAGGCACTCGAATCAGCTCCTGGTCAGGGTACGTGCGACGGCTGACAGCCAACTCCTGCGCGCAGACACCGACACGTCGCCTGAGGGTTCGAGAGATGACATCGGAGTTAAGAATCACTGCCGCTCCCCCGCCGTGACGTCAGGTTCCGGAGGTCTGGTACCCCTGCCACTGCTCGACCCCGGTGAGCGGAACCGGTACCGGCCGCCGCACCACTGTCGTCAACTCGATCCGCTGGCCCTCGGCGGCCGACCGGAGCAGGGCGGTCATCGTCTCCAGCACGTGCAGCGCGACGTCGCCGCCGGCCCGCGCCGGACGCTGCCCGTCGGCGTTCACCAGGTCGATCAGGCCGATGCCGCGGGACGACTCGACGTAGCCGGCCCGCGGTTCGAGCACGCGCCACTCGGTGCCGCCGAGCGGGAAGAGGCGAACCTCGCCGTCGAAGTAGTTCGGGTCGGGTACGGCGAGCGTGCCACCCTCCCCCCGGACCTCGATCGGCGCGGCCGTCGTCGTGACCCCGTCGAAGCTCGTGGTGATTGTGGAGAGCGCGCCGTTGGTGTGTTCGAGCACGCCTGTCACGTGGGTCTCCACCTCGACCGGGATCCGTTCACCGGTACGCGGGCCCGAGCCGATGACCCGCTCGTCGCGCAGCCGGCTGGCGGCTCCGACCACCGCGCGCACCGGCCCGAGCAGGTGGATGAGCGCCGAGATGTAGTACGGCCCCATGTCCAGCAACGGGCCGCCGCCCGGGGCGTAGTAGAAGTCGGGGTTGGGGTGCCAGCGCTCGTGCCCGGCGGTGACCATGACTGCCGACGCGGACATCGGGCGTCCGATCAGGCCGTCGTCGATCGCGGCCCGCGCCGTCTGCGTACCAGTGCCCAGGACGGTGTCCGGCGCGCACCCGACGCGTACGCCGGCCGACGCGGCCCGGTCGATGATCGAGCCACCGTCCGGGAACGTCACGGCGAGCGGCTTCTCGACGTAGACGTTCTTGCCGGCGTCGATCGCGCCGAGCGAGATGTCGGCGTGCGCCGCGGGGATGGTCAGGTTGAGCACCGTCTGCACGTCCGGGCGGGCGAGCAGCCGTTCGACGCTCATCGCCTCGGCGCCGGGGATCGTGGCGGCGACGGCGGCCGACCGGGAGGCGTCCAGGTCGGCAAGTGCGGTGATCCGCACCGCGGGGTGGTTGGCGAGGGTGTCCAGGTAGGCGCGGGAGATGACCCCGAGACCTACGATGCCTACGCGGTGCGGGTCGCCCACACCATCCCCCTCTCGATGACGGTACGCACGCTCGCGTGCTCCAGCACGTCCACGCTGTGTCCCGGAGTCGTCACGACGATGCGCCCGGCACCCCAGCGCCGGGTCCAGATCGCCGGTGAGGTGACCGGCCGGTGCCACGGATGCCACGCCTGGGTGGGGTGGGTCGTGACGGCCAGTACGTCGATCAGGTCGTCGTGCAGCACCCAGTACTGTTCGGTGACCAGGTCGAAATCCTCGATACCAGCGGTGATCGGGTGCTCCCGGCCGAGGTCGGTGACGTGCACCGTGTGCGGCAGGAAGTTGTCCTCCGCGCCACCGTGGCGCTCGCACGGCTCCTTGCCCGGATGGGTAGCGAACTGGCCACCCACCAGATGCAGGTACTCCGAGGACGCGCGGAACGAGTCAACGATGCCGCCGTGCCAGCCGGTGAAACCCGTACCGGCACTGACCGCCGCGCTCAGGCCCGCCGCCTGGTCGGCGGTGATCTGCGACATCGTCATGCACTGCACGACGAGGTCGGTGTCGGCCATCGCGGCGGCGTCGGCGTAGACCTCCGTCGACTCCTCGACCCGGACGGCATAGCCGCTACGGTCGAGGAAGGGGATGAACAACTCGGTCGCCTCGACCGGTTGGTGCCCCTCCCATCCGCCCCGAACCACAAGTGCTCTGCGCTGTGTCACCCTCGCTCCCTCCCACGGCCCACCGCCACCGGGCCGGCCGCTGCCGACCCGGCCACGTACCGCCGACACCCGTGCTTGTCGGGCACCGAAACCGTACCCGTGGTCGGCGCGGAAGCCGACCTTGGAGGTGTCCGGATTCCACTGTGGTCCATCCCCACCGGTGCGGGGCGAGCCCGGTACGCGAGGTGGCGACGACATGGGTACGGCCCGCGCAGCCCGGTGCTCGGGATGTGCGGGCCGTACCGGTGGCCAGGCGAGATGACTGTCAGACGGTCGTGCGCGACCACTGCTGGTTGGGCCCGGTGTTGCACGTGTACTGCTTGAGGACCACGCCGTCCGCTGTCGACGAGGCCGGTACGTCCACGCACTTGTTGCTGTGCCGTGCCCGCAACTGGAAGTAGCTGCCGTTGGCGACCATCTGGAACTGCTGGTTCGTGCCGCTACCGCAGGTGTACTGGATGAGTTCCGCGCCGTCGGCGGTCGACGCGCCCACCACATCGAGGCACTTTCCGCTGTGCCGGCTGACGATGCGCCAGTAGCCGCTGCCCGCGTCCTGGAACTGCCACTGCTGCCACGCGCTGCCGCCGTAGGTGTACTGGCCGACGCGCGCACCGTTGTCGGTGTTCGGTTGCTGGACGTCCATGGCCTTACCGCTGTGCCGCACGGTGACCCGGTAGAAGGTTCCCGTCGACGGCGGTGGCGTCGTCGGGTCGCCGCCGCCGATGGTGTCGCCCCAGCCGTAGCGGATCCGGTCCGCGCCGGAGGTGTTGCGGACGGTCAGGTTGAGGTCGGTGCCGCTGCCGCTGATGGCGTACATCGAGTACCAGTCGTAGCCGATGGTGCCGGTCTTGCCGCCGAGCGCCGGCCAGTAGGTGCCGCCCATCTGGTTGTCGCGCATGACCTGGGCCATGGCCCGGATGTAGCGCACGAAGTTGTCGGTGCTGCCCGCGTCGGCGTAGTTGCGGCCGTCGTTCATCGGTGCGCCGAACTCGGTGGCGACCGCGCGCGAGGCGCAGTTGCCCAGCCGGACCTGGATGTGGCTGCGGAAGGCGTCGTAGGTCATCGCGCCGTAGAAGAAGGCGTAGTAGTGGAAGGACAGCAGTGTCGCGTTGAAGCGGCTGTCGGTGCAGATGTCACGCAGGTCCTGGCTGAAGCCGGTGCCACCGATCAGCACCCGGCCGGGCACCGCCGAGGGGTGGGAGCTGAGCCAGTTGGCCGCGACGTTGCGCCACTCCGTCGAGCTGTAGCCGTGCGGCTCGTTCATCGGCTCGAAGTAGACGTTGGGGTTCGAGCCGTAGTTGTTGATCACCGTCGACCACATCGCGTTCCACGCGCCGAGATTCGTGATGCGGCCACCGGAGGCGGCGCCGTCCTCCCAGTAGGCGAGGATGACCTTGAACCCGCGCTCGCTGGCGGCGTCGATGGCTCCCCGGTACGCCTCCCACCACGCCGTCCCCACCGTGTGCGTGTTGATCGGCAGCCGGACGGTGTTGACCCCCATGGTGGCGGCCATGTCGTCGTAGAGGGCGTTGGCCTTGGCCCGCACCGTGGCGTTGCTGTCCGACGAGCTCAGGCCCTGCACGACGAGCGGGGTGGTCTTGAAGTTGTCGCCCAACACGGCCCAGTTCATGCCGCGGAACTGGTTGGTGGCGGCGGTGGCCGGCGACGACGCGACGACGATGCCAACCGTCGCCGTCATCGCGGCCACCAGGGCGATCACTGTCCGGCGCATCGACCGGCTGATCCGTTCCATGGGCTGTCCAATCACTAGATCTCGTCTCTCCGGGTTCGACGGGTGCGGAGAGGTCAGCTGGTCACGCGGAAGGTGGCGTCGGCGCGGCTCTGCGCGTCGGTGACCGGGTCGAGCCGGAGCAGGTAGGCGTAGTGCCGCAGGTAGCGGTCCGGGTGGCTGTAGGACTGGAACGACGTCCACGACGAGTTGGCCAGACCGGCGACCCGCCGGAAGGTGGCGTCGGCGGCGAAGGTGGCGGTGCCGTCGTTGGCCTCCAACCGGAAGTCGAACCCGTAGTGGCGCAGGTAGTAGCCCGGGTAGTTGACCGACTGGATGGACACCGTGCCGGAGCCGGCCAGGCCGGGCACCAGTCGCCACTGGCCGTCCTGGGCCGGGCTGGGGTTCGGGTCGATGCGGACGTCGTAGTCGTAGTGCCGGACGTAGCGGTCCTGGAAGTTGTACGACTGGATCCGGTTGACCGCTGTGGTGGGCCAGCGGGCGAGCACCCGGTCCTGTTCGGCGGCGGTCAGGTTGAGGATCGTCCCGTGCCGTTTCTTGGTGCCACCCATTGCGTACGAGCCGGACGCCGGGAGTCGGTAGCTGCCCGGGCTCGACGGGTTGGTGGTCAGCACCGGCAGGTAGCCGCGCCCGGAGGCGTACTGGTCGAGGTAGAGCACCCACTCGTTGCGGGCGTTGAACTTCATCCACATCGGGCCTTCGACCTGGGCGCCGGTGAGCCCGATGCCGGACAGGTTCCCCAGGCTGGTCCAGGTGCCGAGGATCGAGTTGCTGCCCTCGATGGCGATCTGGCCGTCCCGGGAGGCCCGGACGTACCGGTAGCCGCCCACGCCGGCGGGCACCTCGACGATCTGGGTGTCGATGATCTCTTGGTTACCAGGCCGGTCGATGTAGACCTGCGGGGTGGTGATGCTGCGGAAGTTCGCCGTACGCGCGTAGTAGATGCGGTGCTTGGTCGCGCCGTTGAGCGGTACGTTCGTCGCCCAATAGAGGACGTAGTCACCGGTGTCCGGGTTCCAGATCGCCTCCGGCGCCCAGGCGTTGCGTCCGTCCGGGATCGCACCGGCGACGTTCAGCAACCACGGGGCGGACCAGTTGACCAGGTCGGTGGACTCCCACACGACGAGGTTGCGGCTGCCGTTGTTGATCGAGGTCGACCAGTCCTGGCCGCAGCCGATGCACAGGTCCGTGGCGATGATCCAGTACCGGTCGCCGTTCGGCGAGCGGACCAGTGCGGGGTCCCGGACGCCGCGGGTGCCGACAGTGGACCGCAGGACGAGACCCCCGTTGTTGAGGTCGGTCCAGCGCAGCCCGTCGGTGCTGTGGGCGAGGTAGATCTGTTGGTCGGTGGACGACTCGCCGGTGAAGTGCGCCATCAGGTAGCCGACGGTCGGGTCGAGCGCCGCCGCCTGCTTCGGTGTCGCCGCCGACCAGGTGGTGAAGAGCAGGCACGCGGCCACCGCGACAGCACCGAGCCGCGCGAGGACTCTCGACATGGGTCATTCTCCTTCGCGGAGGGGCATCCGGGTCAGCTAGAGCGTCGGTACGACGGGCCGGATGGTGCCGTCGCTGTTGAACTCCATCCGGTCGATGGCGGTCTCCCGGTTGGTGCCGTTGCCGGCTGGGACGGCGAACCGGTGGTAGGCGATGTACCAGGTGTCAGTGCCGGGTGCCCGGACCACGGAGTGGTGGCCGGTGCCCCTGATGCCGACCTCGAGGCGCTTCTGCAGCACCACCCCTCGCCGGGTCCACGGCCCCAGCGGCGACGGACCGGTGGCGTACGCGACCCGGTAGTCCTCACTGCGCGTGTCGTTCTCCGACCACATGAAGTAGTACTGGCCGTTGCGCTTGAACACGAACGGTGCCTCGTTGTAGCCCGACGGGGTGACGACCCGCACCTGCGCGGCGTCGAAGGAGACCAGGTCGGAGTTCAACCGCACGGCCCGCCCGACGCCCTGCCCCCAGTACAGGTACGACTGCCCGTCGTCGTCGGTGAACACCATCGGGTCGATCGCCTGCCCACCGGAGAACTGGTCGCTGCGCACGAGCGGCCGCCCGAGCGCGTCGCGGAACGGCCCGGTGGGGCTGTCGGCCACCGCCACGCCCAGGTGTTTGGCGGTGTTGCCGCTGGCCGCGCCGCCACTGAAGTACAGGTAGTAGCGACCGTTGGCGCTGGCCACCGCGGGTGCCCAGGCGGAGTTGTCCGCCCAGGACACGTCCGGGCCGTGGTCGAGGATCACCCCGTGGTCGGTCCAGTTGACCAGGTCGGTGGAGGAGAACGCCTTGTAGTAGGTGCCGGCCCAGCTCGCGTAGCCGTCGGTGGTCGGGTACAGGTAGTAGCGGCCGTTGAAGACGGCGAGGTGCGGATCGGCGAAGAGGCCGGGGATCGCCGGCCCTTTGGTGGTCTTGGGAGCCCAGGGCGTGACGAGGCGGAAGGAGCTGTCGGCTCGGAACGCGGCCGTGTCCTGGTAGGCGTCGAGCCAGAGCGCGTAGTCGCGGTGCCGGATCCGCCGGTTCGGGTAGTTGTACGAGGCCAGGGCCACCGATCCGGCGACCGATCCGTCGACCGCGCAGAACGTGGCGTCGGCCCGGAACCCCGCGTCACCGGCGTTGCTGTCAATCCGGAGGCGGTAGTCGCGGTGCCGCAGGAACATCCCATTCTTGGTTTGGAACGAGTAGCAGGCAGGCGACGCCAGGCCGTTGACCACGGTGAAGGTGGCATCGAGCTTGACCTGGTTGGCGCTGCTGGCGCTCACCGGATCGAGCTGCCCGAGATAGTCGATGTGCCGCACGTACCGTCCGGACTGGTTGACCGCCTCCAGCGAGACGGCGCCGGTCGGCAGCGTGGCGGCCCGCGCCGGACCGTCGGCGACCACCACGACGGCCACGGCGGCCACGGCGGAGAGCACGAGGAGGGACCGCAGTCGCTTGGCCGATGCTCCGGACAGCGACGCCGCTGTCGTACGCCGTGGAACCACGAGTCCGCGCCCCTCTCCGCAAGATCATCTATGTTAGCGTTAACAACAGTGGCCTGTCTTCGGGCCCTGGCCTTTGGCGCTCTGGGACGGGGTGACCTGGCCGAACGTGACGTCGTTGAGCCGTCACGCCGCTACCGACACAATGTGTTCGGCTCGTTAAGTTCGCGTTGCGGACAAGTGTTAGCGATCGCATCTGCCAGTGTCAAGGGATCAACGTTGACCACTCCCCCCGAGCGCCTCGCGCCCCTGCACGAACGCGAGGCGGAGCGACGCACAGCGGGCCGAGCGCTGAGGCTGTCAGCCGGCGAAGGCTGAAGAGGTCAGCTCTGGATGGAGAACGTGGCGACGACACCGTTGTGGTCGGACCTGGTGCCACCGACGATGTCGTAACCGGTCATCCACATCAGTTGGTGTGCGGGCAGCCGCTTCCAGAAGTAGACGTAGTCGATGTGCCGGTTGCCGTGTGTCCCGGTGCCCTTCTCGCCGTAGAGGTTGTAGTTGGAGCGCAGATTCGGCAGCTCGTTGGCCTCGAAGACCTGCCACGGGAACTTCCCGTACCCGTAGCTGCGGTCGGCGCTGAAGTCGATGTTCAGGTCACCGCTCACGATGACCTGGCCCTCGTCCTGCTTGTTGACCGCCAACTCCTTGAGGCCCTGGAACTGCGCCTCGGCGCACCTGGTGCGCGGCAGGTCCTCGGGCCGGCCGGCGGTCTCGATGCCTGCCACCGCGTGCGCGTTGATCTGGGTCACGTTGCGGCCGGTGGCTCTGTGCCGGTACTTGACCCAGTTGTTGTAGCGCGCGGGCGGCACCTCGCCCGGGCCATTGGTGTCACAGACGAAGATGGAGCCCTTGTCGAGCACGTCGAACTTGCTCTTCTTGGCGATCAATGCCTCGCCGGCCTGGTTGGTGCCGCCTGGCGCGTACAACCACCAGCCGTTGTCGGCGGCCCAGTTCGCCAGGAACTCCTTGCGGGTGCCGACCTCGTTGAGTCCGACGAGGTCGGCCTCGGACGCGATCAGGCTCAGGTCGTGCGCGAAGTCGGCCTGACTCAGCCCGTAGTAGATGTTCAGGGTGGCCGCCCTGAAGGTCACGCTCGCGGCGGCCGCCGGGGCCGCCGGCAGCAGGGCCGCCGCCAGCGCGACCGCGCCCACGAGGGCGCCCACGGCGCGGGTCGACCACTCAGTTGGTCTACGCATCGATGTCCTTCCGCACGAACCGCCGTCGGTGGCGGCCAACGCACCCTATCGATCGGAGTCGACGCGACGCCGAACGTCCGGTTACCAGACATCGACCGCCCGAGTCGGGGATACGTGACTCCCCCGGTGGTGGAGCTAGGCGAAGGTGAGGCCGTCGGACCGGGCGCGCTTGAGTTCGGAGAAGGCCCGGCAGCCGGCCAGCAGGCGGGCGCCGTCGAAGACCCGGACAGCCTCCTCGCCACGGGGGATCGCGTTCAGTACGGGACCGAAGAAGGCCACGTCGTCGACGACGACAGTCGGAGTGCCGAGGTCCTCACCCACCAGGTGCTGTGCGCGGGCGGTGCTGGCCCGCATCTGTGGGTCGAGGTCACTCCGATGGGCGGCGTCGGCCAGGTCGACGGGAAGGCCGGCCTCGGCCAGTGCCAGCGGGACGACTCTGTCGAAGTCCTTGTCGCCGGCGTCGTGGATCCGGCGGCCGAGCGCCGGATACAGCCGGGCGAGGGCGGCGGAGCCGTGTTGCGCGGCTGCCGCCACGCACACCCGGGCCGGCCCCCACGCCCGGTCGTTGAATTCGCGGTACCAGGGCTCCAGCTCGCGGTGCTCGTTGACCACCGCGAGGCTCATCACCTCGAACCGCAGAGCGAGCGGCCGCATCTTCGCGACCTCCATGAGCCAGCGGGAGGTGATCCAGGCGAACGGGCAGGACGGGTCCACGTACGCCGTGACCACCGGAGTTGACGTTTGAATCGAGTTGTCTTCCACGGAAGACAATTTATCTTCCTTGGAAGGTAAGATGCAACAGTGGATGACGACCGGATCAACGAGATCGTCGGCCAGTGGGGCCGAGAGCGACCAGACCTCGACCCCACTCCGTTGCTGATCATCGGCCGCATCCAACAGCTGGCCGCCGCACTCGACGTGGCCCTACGGCCGCCGTTCGCCGCGGCGGACCTCGGTAACGGCGACTTCGACGTGCTCGCGGCGCTGCGGCGCGAGGGCCAGCCCTACACCCTCACGGCGGGCCAGTTGAGCCACCGGATGCTCGTGACCACCGGCGCGGTGACCAAGCGGGTGGACCGACTTGTCGCCCGCGGCCTGGTGTCCCGCTCGGTCTCGGCTGCCGACGCGCGCGGCAGAGTGGTCGGGCTGACTCCGACCGGCGTGACGGTGACCGACCGGCTCATCGAGGAACATCTGGCCAACGAGGCGGCCATCCTTCGCGGCCTCACCGACAGCGACCGCAGGACCCTTGAGCGCCTGCTCGCGGCGATCAATCGGACCCTGGACTCCGGAGATTCCGAAGCTGGGGGTGGGGGTCCGACCGGATGAGGGCCTCGGTCGTGATCGGCCAGTTCGCCGAATACCATGCCGCCATGGACGACACCGCCGGCGGCGTACGCATCAGACGCGCCGGCCCGGCCGACGCGACTGCCGTACTGGACATGCTCGACTCCGCGGTGGTCTGGATGAACGACCGCGGCAACACCGAGCAGTGGGGAACGAGACCGTTCTCGGAAATACCCGCTCGGGCCGAACAGGTCGATCGGTATCTGACCGAACACCTCCCCTTCGTCACGGAAGTGGGCGGGACGCCGGCCGCGGCCCTGGTGTTGGGCTCCGGACCCGATCCGCGTGCACCGATCACGCCTGCGGAAGAACCTGAACTGTTCGTCCGCCTCCTGGTCACCAACCGACGATTCGCCGGTCGGAAACTGGGATCGGCCCTGTTGGCCCACGCCGTGGCGGAAACCCGACGAGCCGGCGTGCGGTTGCTACGGGTCGACTGCTGGGCGGGCGGCGGAGGCGAGTTGGTGGCGTACTACGAGCGCCACGGGTTCACCCCCACCGAGACGTTCCTGGCCGGAACCTGGCCCGGGCAGGTGCTGGCCCAACGGGTCGGTTGATCCGGGCTCCCGGGTCAGGCGTCCCGACGCCCCACAGCCATCGCACACGACGCTAGGAGCGCTCGGCGGCGGCACCGGCAGGAGCACGCTCGCGGAGCATGGTCAGCAGCCCCGGAAAACGTTGTTCCACGTCGTCGTAGCGGAGGGTGAACAGCCGGCGGATGCCGTCGACTCGCGTGCTGATCAGGCCGGCTTCGCGCAGCACCTTGACGTGGTGCGACACCGTCGACTTGCCAATGGTGACGCCGGCCTCCCTGAGGATGTCGCTGCCGCATGCCCAGTCCCCGGCGGCGGCGAGGGCGCGCACGAGCGTGAGCCGTACCGGGTCGGCGAGCGCGCTGAGCACGACGTCGATCGTCACGGTCTCGATTGGGGGTTCGATCACCTCGGTCACGAGACGAAGCCTAGCCAGATCTTGCGAACAGTACGACTCTCGTCGTACTGTTCGATCCTTCTCGAACAGTACGACGCAGATCGAACATAGGACGGATCATGAAGGCGATCATCTACCGCGACAACGGCGGCCCCGACGTGCTCCAGTTCGTCGAGCGTGACCGACCCACGCCCGCACCCGGTGAAGTCCGCGTCCGGGTCGTCGTGTCCGGGGTCAACCCGACCGACTGGCAGGTCCGCGCCGGCACCACCCACCGCAAACTGTTCCCCGAGGTCACCCCGCACCTCGACGGCGCCGGCGTGATCGACGCCGTCGGTGCCGGGGTCGACCCCGACCGGGTCGGTCAGCGCGTCTGGCTGTTCATGGCCGCCGCCGGGCGGCCCACCGGCACCGCCGCCGAGTTCACAGTCGTACCCGCCGACCAGGCCGTGCCGCTGCCGGACGAGGCCAATTTCGATGTCGGCGCCGCACTCGGTGTCCCCGCGCTCACCGCACACCGCGCACTCACCGTCGCCGAGGACGGGCCACGCCGCCTGCGCCCGGGCGTACTCGACGGCGCAGTCGTGCTCGCCGCCGGCGGGGCCGGCGCCGTCGGGCACGCGGTGATCCAGCTCGCCCGATGGGCCGGCGCCACCGTGATCGCCACCGTCAGCGGACCGGAGAAGGCGAAGCTGGCCGCCGCGGCCGGAGCCCACCACACCATCACCTATCGCGAGGGCGACCCAGCCGCCGCCATCCGTGCCATCGCCCCGGACGGCGTCGACATCGTCGCCGAGGTGGCGTTGGGCGCGAACCTGGCTCTGGACCTGGCCGTGCTGCGCACCCGTGGCACGATCGCCACGTACGCCAACGTGGGTGGACATCCGGTCGAGCTGAACGTGGGTCAGAACATGCGGCTGAACACGCGCCTGCAGTTCCTGGTGCTCTACACGGCCGGCCCGCAGGTTCGCGCCGCAGCCGTCGAGGACGTCGCCGCCGCGATCCGGGACGGTGCCCTACCGGTCGGCGAGGAACACGGCCTGCCACTGCTCCGCTTCCCCCTGCGCCGCACCGCCGACGCTCATCGAGCGGTGGAAGCCGGAGCGGTCGGCAAGGTGCTTGTGGACGTCGCGGACACGACCACAGGGGTTTGCTGACAGGCGACACCGATGGTCGGGTTCGTGCCGGTGTGGTCCGGCAAGGGCTGGCAGCGGCGAGAGCCGACGGCTACCGTGCTGCCGTGACGGTGTGGGAGCTCTGGCGGCAGGATGACAACGGCAACCAGGTCCGGATAGGTGCCTTCCCTGATCGGGTGGAGGCCTTGGCCAAAGCCCTGGCGCTGGAGTCCGGGGTGGCGCACAAGCAGACCTACTGGGTCGACGGGCCACCCGACCCGGTCTGCCGCACCAACCGCGACCTCTACCGACGCGTTGTGGGAGAGGGCGAGCGCATGAACGCCTCCGGTCGCAGTCTGGAGGAGTTCCTCCGTGCGTGGCGGCAGGTCGCCCGGCCGCTGTCGGGTCAGGTCCGGCTGGACCTGGACACGGTTGCCGCGATGGTCACGGCGGCGGGCATCGTCGAGCCGGCGCCGCCGCAGGCCTCCTGGCGATCCGCTTCGTTCCGCTACGTGGACGAGCCGACCACGTACGCCCACTGGGAAGCGATCGTCCTGTCGCAGATCGCGGACCTGGCCGACTTCGCCGACCAGGGACCGCTCAACGAGCACCCCTATCTCGGCATTGACGCACCCCGTGCGGCCGGACGTGTGCGGGCCACGGGC
Organism: Micromonospora sp. NPDC049044; assembly: GCF_040649215.1. NCBI lineage: Bacteria > Bacillati > Actinomycetota > Actinomycetes > Micromonosporales > Micromonosporaceae > Micromonospora > Micromonospora sp. NPDC049044. The sequence goes on from NZ_JBEZFA010000001.1 coordinate 223,931, forward strand.
CGCCGCTGGTACAACTTCGACCCAAAGGCGTATCTGGAATGCGGGATGGCCGGAGCACTGGGCGGTTGGAGCGAGGACGACGGCCTGCGGATACCGGTTCCCGGCCCCGTCGTGGCGTTGGTGGACGAGCCGGAGCCGGGCGATCACGAACTCGATTTCCTCGGCTGGGGCGACCTGGCGGAGCTGGCCCGGTGTGGGCAGGAGTACGAGTAGCAGACCGCGTCAGGCGGTGGCCAACCGGACCATGAACTGGCAGCCGTCGGAGGTGTTGCGCACCTCGACCCGACCTCCGTGCGCCTCCACCAGGCCGTGGACGATGGCCAGGCCGAGCCCGCCGGACGCCCCATCGTCGCCGGGGCCGGGCGTGCGGGCCGGTTCGCCCCGGAACGCGACGTCGAACAGCCGGGGAAGGTCGGCCGGGGGGATGCCACCGCAGGTGTCGGCGACCGACAGCCAGGCGTGGTCCTCCTCTCGACCGGCTTCGATGCGTACGGTGCCGTCCTCGGGGGTGTAGCGCACGGCGTTGAGCAGCAGGTTGGCGACGACCCGAGCCAGCTCCGGTTCACTCGCGGCGACAGTCGGCCAGCCCGACTCGCTGGCGATCAGCTTGATCCGGCGGGCGTCGGCCAACGGGACGGTGCTGGCCAGGGCGTCCGACACCACCTCACCGAGCGGCACCGCCGTCAACGACAACCGCAGCGCTCCGGCGTTGATCCGGGACAGCTCGAACAGGTCGTCGACGAGTCGGGTCATCCGGTCGGTCTCCAGCCGGATCCGGCGGTGGTACTCGTCGACAGTGTCCGGATCACGCACCACCCGGTCCTCAAGCGCCTCCGCCATGGCCCGCAGCCCGGCGAGCGGGGTCCGCAGGTCGTGGGAGACCCAGGCGACCAGGTCACGTCGGCCCTTCTCCAGTTGCCGTTCCCGCTCCCGTGCCTGGTCGCGCCAGACCGCCGCGCGGGCCAGTCGCCGGCCGAAGTGCCCGCCGACGGCGAGGCTGACCACCGCCGCCGCCGACACGGTGATCAGCACCACCTCGAGGTCGTGGGCGGAGAGGAACATCGCCTCCGCTACCGCGAGCACCCCGACGGCGACCGCGACCACAGTGGTGGCGAGCAGCACGCTCAGATGCACGGTGATCGAGCTGCGCCGCAGCGCGCGCAGCAGCAGTGCGCCGGCGAGGCCGATGCCCAGTGCCGCACCGAGGGCGATCGCGAAGATCAGCAGCAGGTCACGCATCGGCGGGCTCGTACCGGTAGCCGACACCCCAGATTGTCACGATCCGCCGCGGGTCGGCCGGATTGTCCTCGATCTTCTCGCGCAGTCGGCGGACGTGCACCGTCACCGTGGAGTGGTCCCCGAAGTTCCAGCCCCAGACCTGCTCCAGGAGTTCGGCCCGGCTGAACACCCGGGACGGGTGCCGCATCAGGTGCGCGAGCAGGTCGAATTCACGCAGCGTCAGCGCCAGGTCGGCACCGGCGAGGCGGGCCGTCCGGGAGGTGGTGTCCACCGTCAGGCTGCCGTCGGTGAGCGCCTCCGGCCGCTCGGGCGGCGGCCCGCCGGCGGCGCGCCGGAGCACCGAACGGACCCGGAGCACCAACTCCCGGGGGGAGAAGGGCTTGGTCAGGTAGTCGTCCGCGCCGAGTTGCAGCCCGAGGATCCGATCGGACTCGTCACCCCGCGCCGTCAGCATGATGATCGGGATGCCGTCCGGCCGGGCCCGCAGCTCCCGGCACACCTGTAGGCCGTTGATCCGGGGCAGCATCAGGTCGAGCACGACCAGGTGTGGTGCCTCGCGCGCCACCGCCGCCAACGCCGCCGCCCCGTCCCCGGCGTGGCTGACCTGGAAGCCGTCGTGTTCGAGGTAGCGGCAGATGACGTCACTGACGGTCTGGTCGTCGTCGACCACCAGCACCCGTTGTGTCACGAACATCCCCCGTCACAACCCGTCGACTTGTGCATCCGCCAAGCGTAGCCAGGCGTCGGACGTCGACCGCACCGGCGAATCCTAACGAGGTTCTTACGGCTGCTCGGGCCAGCCGCTGTGGGCGTCCGCGAGGTCATACGGTGACCGGAATGCGGATACTCGTCACCGGTGCTGCCGGATTCATCGGCTCCCACGTCGCCGACCTGCTCGACGCGGACGGGCACGAGGTGGTGGCCGTCGACGCGCTCCTACCGGAGGCGCACGGCGCGACGCCGCCACCCTGGGCGCAGCGGCACGACCTCGTGGTCGGCGACGTGCGCGACGCGGAACTGCTGACCCGGCTGCTCGCCGGGGTCGACGCGGTCTGCCACCAGGCGGCCATGGTCGGGCACGGCGTCGACCCGGCCGACGCCCCCCGGTACGCCGCGCACAACGACCTCGGCACGGCCACCCTCCTCGCCGCGATGCACGACACCGGCGTACGCCACCTGGTGTTGGCCAGCTCGATGGTGGTCTACGGCGAGGGCCGGTACCACTGCCCGGCGCACGGAATCGTCCGGCCGGCCGGCCGCCGCGCCGCCGACCTGGCCGAGGGCCGGTACGAGCCGACCTGCCCCCGCTGCGACCACGCGCTCTCCCCCGGTCTCGTGCCCGAGGACGCGCCGCTGGAACCGCACAGCACGTACGCCGCCACCAAACTGGCCCAGGAACACCTCGCCGGCGCCTGGGCGCGGCAGACCGGCGGATCGGTCTGGGCGCTGCGGTACCACAACGTCTACGGGCCCCGGATGCCGCGCGACACCCCGTACGCCGGTGTGGCGTCGATCTTCCGGTCGGCCCTGGCCGCCGGGCAGCCGCCCCGGGTCCTGGAGGACGGCCGGCAGCGGCGCGACTTCGTGCACGTGAGTGACATCGCCGCCGCCAACCTGCTGGCGCTGACGACCCCGGCTCCGGAGCCCCTGGTGCCGGTGAACGTCTGCTCGGGTGAACCGCACACCGTCGGCGAGTTGGCCCACGAGCTGGCGTCGGCGATGGGCGGGCCGGTGCCGGTCACGGTCGGGGGTGGGCGGGTGGCGGACGTCCGGCACGTGGTGGCCGATCCGGCCCGCGCCGCCCGGCTGCTGGGTTTCACCGCCCGGGTCGGCTTCGCCGCTGGCATCGCCGACTTCACCACCGCGGTGATGCGGGAACCGGCCGCGGTCAGGAAACCGTCCACAGTAGGTGGTTGACGGCGAGGGCGGTGCCGGCCTGGGCCGCCAGCCACCACCGTCGGTGCCCGCTCGGCAGGTGCGCGGTGGCGACCAGCAGCCAGCCGGCGAAGGGTAGCCAGATCCGCTCCACCTCGGCCTTGCTGAGCCCGGACAGGTCCGCCGCGAGCACTGCCAACGCCGCCGCGACGGGCAACCACACAGTGGGTCCGGCGCCGGCGATCCGTTGTCGCAGGGCCGCCCGGGCCGGTGGTCGGATCGGCACCGCGGCCACCGCCCGCCGCAGCGCCGGCCCGACCACCGGCCCGGCCGACAGCAGCAGGGCGGCGAGATTCGCCCAGACCCAGTAGCCGTACGGGCGTTCCGCCGCCCAACCCTGGTAGTAGCGGCGGGCCACCAGGTGGTAGCCGTCCAACCACCAGAAGCCGGCGAGGCTGAACCCGGCGACAACTGCCGCGACCGCCGTCGCCGCGACCAGGAGCACGCCGAGGCGATCCCGGGCCCGCAGCAGCACCACTGCCACCGCGAGCACCCCGACCAGGACGAACCCGTACGACAGGTAGAGCGCGACACCGAGCAGCAGCCCACCGGGTACGGCCCCGGGCCGGCCACCCACCGCCAGCAGCGCCAGGCCGGCGGCGATCACCGCGGCGAACATGCCGTCCGCGGAGGCCCCCACCCAGACCGCCCCGGGGAAGAGGACCAGGAACGGCCACACCGCCCGAGCCGCGTCCTCGGTGCCGAGCGCCCGCACCGCCACCGGCACCGACACGCAGACCGTGGCGCCGAGCAGCACACACGCGAGCCCGGCGGCCGTCCCGCCGCCCAGGCCGATCCGTTCCAGCCCGACGAAGAGCAACAGCGCTGCCGGTGGATGACCTGCGGTGTGGGTGGACCACGAATCGGGCTGGAAGTCGAGGATCCGATCGGCGAAACCGGCAACCATGGCGCCGACATCCCGCACCCCCGGAACCTCGTGCAGGTACTCGGCCTGCACGGTGAGCCGCTCGGTCAACCCGGCGGACCAACCGTCCACGAGGGCCAGCGACAGCGTCCAGAGCACCGCTGTGAGGTAGCCGACGGCCAGCAGCAGCGGCCACCGCACTACGGTCGCCAGGCGCGTGCCCCGCCACAGGAACAGCGCCGCGACGAGCAGCGCGGCGGGTGTGCCGGGGCCCAGATGCGGCTGCCATTCGGCGTAGAGCGGGGCGGCGTCCGCATGCAGCCGTACACCCCGGTGGTTGAGCAGTGCGCCGACGGCGACGGCGGCGGCGAGCAGGGCCACCTCCACGCCGAGGACGGTCAGGTCGGCGGACCGGGGGCGTCCCGGCCGGGTCATCATGGTCATGGTGACGGCCCACGCTACGACCTCCGACCAGGGATCCGGCCGCGCATCGGGGGGACGTCAGGGACTCGTAAGATCCCCTGCCGCGTAAGCGATTCGTAAGGACGGACAGCGCTCCGGACGGCCCCGGGCGGGCCTAGCGTCGCCGGTATGCACACAACGATCGACGTGGTGCTGCCGTGCCTGGACGAGGCGGCCGCACTGCCTGCCGTACTGAGCGGGCTGCCACCCGGCTACCGGGCCATCGTGGTCGACAACGGCTCCACCGACGGCTCGCCGGCCGTCGCGGCCGAGTACGGGGCCCGGGTCGTCCACGAGCCGCGACGCGGGTACGGCGCGGCTGTGCACACCGGTCTGCTGGCGGCGGACGCGGAGTTGGTCTGTGTCCTCGACGCGGACGGCTCGTTCGATCCGGCTGAGTTGCCAAGGCTCGTCGCGGCGGTGCTCGACGGGCGGGCGGACCTCGCCGTCGGGCGGCGTCGGCCGGTCTCGGCGGAGGCCTGGCCGTGGCATGCCCGGATGGGAAACGCGCTGGTGGCCGCGCTGCTACGGCGTCGCGGTGTGCCGGTGTACGACATCAGCCCGATCCGGGTGGCCCGGCACGCGGCGCTGCTGGGACTCGGGGTGCAGGACCGCGCGTTCGGTTACCCGCTGGAGTTGCTGCTGCGCGCCACCGAGGCGGGCTGGCGGATCCTCGAGCTGGACGTCGCGTACGCATCCCGGGCCGCCGGCACCAGGTCGAAGGTCTCCGGGTCGGTGCGGGGCACGATGCGGGCGACCCGGGACTTCGCCGGAGTACTGCGCGCCGGTGTCGGCGGTGGACAGTGAACGTGCTGCTCGTGGTCGCCAAGGCACCGGTCGCCGGGCTGGCCAAGACCCGCCTCTGTCCGCCGGCGAGTCCGGCCCAGGCGGCCCGGGTCGCGGCGGCGGCGCTGTTGGACACCCTCGCGGCGGTACGCGCCACCCCGGCGACCATTCCCGTGCTGGCCCACACCGGTCGGTTCGCCGATGCCGAGTGCCGCGCGGAACTGGACACCGCGCTGGCGGGCTGGCACCTCGTTGCACAGCGTGGCGCCACGTTCGCCGACCGGCTCGCGAACGCGCACGCCGACACCGGTGCGGCCTTCCCCGGCCGGCCGGTGCTGCAGATCGGCATGGACACGCCGCAGGTCCGGCCGGCAGTGCTCACCACCGCCCTGGGGTTGCTCGCCGAGCACGGGGCGGTTCTCGGGCCGGCGCTCGACGGCGGCTGGTGGGCCCTGGGGTTGCGCGACCCGGCGTACGCGGGCGCGCTGCGCGACGTGCCGATGTCGACGGACGACACCTGTCGCCGTACCCTCGCCGCTCTGCGCGAGCACGGGTTGCACCCGGCGACACTGCCGGTGCACCGGGACGTCGACGACTGGCCCGGCGCGCTCGCGGTAGCGGCGGACCTGCCCGGCACCCGGTTCGCGGCTGCCGTCGAGTCGGTGGGTGACCACCTGGTGAGCGGACCCCGCCGATGACCTCGACGATAAGTCTCGACGGTTTCGCTGTGGTCCTGGGCGGGCTCGGCGGGTGGCCCGCCGACCAGGACGCCCGCGGTACGCAGTTCACCCAGGTGCCGCCGGCCCAGCCGCAGCACTGGCTGGTGCACACCGACGGGCGACGCGACCTGCTGCCGGTGCGCCGCTGGCACGGCGCACCGGAACCGGCGATCGAGTCCATCGCCGCCCGCTGCGAGGGGCCGACAATCGACCTCGGCTGCGGCCCCGGCCGACTGACCAGGGCACTCGCCCAGCGCGGCCTGGTCGCGCTGGGCGTGGACATCTCCGCCGAGGCGGTCCGGCTCACCCAGGGCCGGGGGGTGGTCGCCCTGCGACGCGACGTCTTCGACCCCCTCCCCGGCGAGGGAAGATGGGCGCACGCCCTGCTCGTCGACGGCAACATCGGCATCGGCGGTGACCCGGTCCGGCTGCTGCGCCGGTGCGCCGCCCTGCTCGCCGCCGACGGGACGCTGCTGGTCGAGGTGGAACCCCCGGGAGCCGGGCTGTGGCAGGGGCAGGCGTACGTGTTGTCCGGGGCGTCCGGGGACGGGGCATGCCAGGGGCCGGCGTTTCCCTGGGCACGGGTCGGGGCCGACGTGGTGGCCGGTACCGCCGCCGCCGCCGGTCTACGCGTCGCCAGCCAGCTCCGGTTCGGCAGGCGCTGGTTCGTCGAGTTGGTGCGCCAGTGATCCGCCGGCCCCGGGTCCCCGCCCCGGAGGACTTCACCGCGCCGTCGCACTCACCGCTGGTCGCCGCCCGGCTCGGCCTCTGGCTCGGGGTGGCGTTCGGGCTGTGCTTCGGCACCGGACTGCTCAGCCACTTGATCCAGCACCCGCCGGGTTGGTTCAGTTGGCCGACCCGACCGGTCAACCTCTACCGGATCAGCCAGGGTGTCCACGTGCTCTCCGGCATCGCGGCGATCCCGTTGCTGCTCGCCAAACTGTGGAGCGTCTACCCCCGGCTGTTCGTCCGTCCGCCGCTGCGCCAGCCGATCCGGTTGTCCGCCCACGCACTCGAACGGATCTCCGTCCTGGTCCTGGTCTGCGCCGCGTTCTTCGAGCTGGTCACCGGCCTGTTCAACGTCGCCCAGTCGTACCCGTGGGGGTTCTTCTTCCCGACCGCGCACTACGCCGTCGCCTGGCTGGTGGTGGGCGCGGTGCTGCTGCACGTCGCGGTGCAGCTCCCGGTCGCCCGCGCGGCGCTGGGCACGGCAGTGCGCCGGAGCGCCGGTGGGCAGGACGATCAGGCCTCGGCCGGACGGCGGGCGTTCCTGCGTACCGCCGCCGGTGCCGCCGGCATCGCCGTGCTGGCCACCGCCGGGGTCACCGTGCCGTGGTTGCGTCGGGTGTCCCCGCTGGCGTGGCGGTCCGCGTCCGGGCCGCAGGGTGTACCGATCAACCGGACGGCCGCCGCCGCGCGCATCGCCGTCCCGCCGGACTGGCAACTGGAGATCGTCTGGCCGGGTGGGCGGCACGCCCTGTCCCTGGCCGACCTGGCGGCCCTGCCGCAGCGCACCGCGGAGCTGCCGATCGCCTGCGTCGAGGGCTGGAGTGCCTCCGCGCACTGGACCGGGGTGCCCGTCGCCCAACTGCTGCGCCACGCCGGCGCACCCACCGGCAGAGCGGTTCGCGTCACCTCGCTGGAGACCGACGGCCTGTACGCCGCGAGCACCCTCCCCGCCGCCCATGCCAGCGACCCGCTGACCCTGCTCGCCCTGCGCATCAACGGCGAGGAGCTGTCGCCCGACCACGGCTACCCGTGCCGCCTCATCGCGCCGAGCCGGCCGGGTGTCCTGCAGACCAAGTGGGTGGCCCGGTTGGAGGTGCTGCGGTGAGAGCCGTTCGACTGCTGCTGCTCGGGCTCGGTGTCGTCGCGACGGCGTACGGCGGTTGGCTGCTCCGCCCCCAGCTCGGCACCGCCCTGCCGTGGCTGCTCGGCGGTCCGGTGCTGCACGACGTCCTGGTGGCACCGCTCGTCGGACTTGTCGGCCTGGCGCTGGGCCGGCTGGTGACCGACCGGCTCCGCCTGGCCTGGCTCAGCGCGGGCCTGCTGGCCAGCGCCACGTTGCTGCTGATCGCGGTGCCCCTGCTGTGGCGACCGCCGTCGGCACCGCCGAATCCCGGCCTACCGGACCGCGACTACCCGCTGGGGCTCACCGTCGGGCTGGCCGTCGTCTGGGCCGTCGTCGTGCTCGTGCTTGTCGTCACCACCATCGCCGGCCGGTGGCGCGCCCGGACCGGTCCGAAGCTTGCGAGGAGAAGTGCAGATGTCAGCAGGTAAGGCCGCCCCGCCGATCGGCGTGATCGGCGGATCCGGTTTCTACGAGTTCCTCGACGACGTCAGCGAGGTCACCGTCGACACCCCGTACGGACCGCCGAGCGACCCCCTGTCGGTCGGGAGCGTCGCCGGACGGCCTGTGGTGTTCCTGCCCCGCCACGGACGGCGGCACGCCCTTCCCCCGCACCGCATCAACTACCGGGCCAACCTGTGGGCGCTGCGTGCGGTCGGCGTCCGCCAGGTGCTCGCGCCGGGGGCCGTGGGCGGCCTGCGACCGGAGTTGGGCCCCGGCGTCCTCGTCGTGCCGGACCAGTTGGTCGACCGGACCTCCGGCCGCGAGCAGACCTACTACGACGGGCGGCGGCGCCCGGACGGGCAACTCCCCGGGGTCGTGCACGTGCCCTTCGCCGACCCCTACTGCCCGGTCGGGCGTGCCACGGTCCTCGACGCCGCCCGCGCCGCCGATTGGCGACCTGTCGACGGCGGCACCATGGTCGTCATCGAGGGGCCGCGCTTCTCCACCCGCGCCGAATCAGTGTGGTACGGCCAGCAGGGCTGGTCGGTCGTCGGCATGACCGGTCACCCCGAAGCGGTGCTGGCCCGCGAACTGGCAATGTGCTACACCGCGCTGTCGCTGGTGACCGACCTCGACTCCGGCGTGGAGGTCGGGCACGGCGTCACCCAGCAGGAGGTGTTCACCGTCTTCGCGCGCAACGTCGAGCGCCTGCGGGTCGTGCTCGGCGACGCGGTACGGGCGTTGCCACCAGGCCAGGACGGCTGCCCGTGCGGACAGGCGCTGGCCGGTACGCAGATCGGCATCACGCTGCCCTGACCAGCAGCTGAGCGGGCCGACACCTCAGGGGCGTGCGGCCGAACAGAACCCGGTCCAGCGCAGGTCACCCGAGAGGTGGCTCTGGTCGTTGAACATCACAAGCGTGGGCGACAGCCCGGCGCGGTATTCGATCACGGTGAGGCCGGTGTTCGCGCTGTCCAGGCCGAGCCACCGGGTGGGCGGGGCCGCCAGCGCGTGCCGCACCAGCCACGCGATCGGGTACGCGTGCGTGACAAGCACCTCGTGTGAGTCCGGCCCGGTGCGCGCCGGGGCCGTGGCGAACCGTGCCACGAGGCTTTCCGCGATGCGGGTGCCGGCCACCGCCTCGGCCTCGTCGTAGCCGTCGAAGAAGCCGGCCCAGGAGCGGGGCATCTCGTCGGCGGTCGGGACGTACGGCACGTGGTCGACGAGTTCGGCGGCCTCGGCGACCGGCACGTCCGGCAGGTGCTTCGCGATCTCGCGGGCGCTCCCGGCGGCACGCGGCAGCATCGAGTGCCACACCGCGTCGATCGGCAGGCCGGCGAGTCGTCGACCGAGCAAATCGGCCTGCTGGCGTCCCACGTCGGTGAGCTCGCCGAAGGCGTCCGCCGCGCCGTGTCGCGCCAGGTAGAGGTATCGGACAGCCATGACGGGACCCTAGCGGCTCTCCGGTCCGGTGCCCCTGGCGATTCCGAGTGTCGACAGGAGGTCCTCGTGCAACTCCATCCACACGGCGTGGCACGACGCGACTCCCACCCCGGCCACCCACTGCCCGTCGCCCGCGCGAGCCCGCGCGAGCGCCGCGTCGAACCGGTCGGCGTACCCGTCGAAGCGACCCAGCACGCTGACGAGGACGCCGATCAGCCGGGTCAACTCCGCGCCGATCGCTGTGAGTTCGTCGAGCACCCGGCCGTCCCATTGCGGGTCGCTGTGGTCGTTCGAGGCCAGCCGGTCACCCTCGACCGGCCGCAACTGCCAGTCGGTGCAGGCCCGGACCAGTAGCCCGTTGAGGGCCTCGAACTCCTTGTGGGCCTGTTCGACGGTGGCCCGCGCGCCAGTGCGGTCCAGCTCCTCGCCGAGCCGCCGGGCGTCCTGCTCACGGCCGCGCTCGGTGAGCGTCCACCCGCCGGTGCCGGCGAACTCGACGTGGGTCACCCACCCGTACGCCTCGAAGTCCCCCAGCAACTCGGCGGCTGCGTCCAGGTCGATGCCGGTGCGGCGGGAAACCGCCGCGTCGCTGGCCAACCCGGCCACCCGCACGGAGTGCAGAACCGACAGGTCCGGTGCTGAGGCATGCGTCATGGCAGTCAGCATTCAGATTCCGGCATCCGACGTCAACGGGGCCCGCTGCGTGTGGCTCGGAACCTCCTCCGCCCGGCCCGGGTAGGCTCCCCGGCAGCTGAAGGGGGCCCGGTGCTCATCGATCTGACCGACGCCGAACCGGTGACGTCCGGCGGCAAGGCCGCCGCCCTCGCCCGGTTGCTGCGCGCGGGCCTGCCGGTCCCACCCGGGTTCGTGGTGCCGACCACCGCTTTTGTGGGGACCACCGCCGATTTTTCGGGGACCACCGCTGACCTCCCCGTGGAGTTGATCGACGAGATCACTCGGGCGTTGCCGCGGATCGGCGCCGGCTACCTGGCCGTGCGGTCGTCGGCGACCAGCGAGGACACCGCCCACGCCACCGGGGCCGGGCAGCACGACACGTTCCTGGGCGTGCGCGGGCCCGATCAGGTGGCGGAGGCCGTCCGCAGGTGCTGGTTGTCGCTGTGGTCCGAGCGCGCGGTGGCATATCGGCGTCGGCAGGGCGACCCGCGGTCGCCGTCGATCGCCGTGCTTGTGCAACGCCTGGTGGACGCGGACGTCGCCGGGGTGTTGTTCACCGGCGACGATATCCGGATCGAGGCGTCCTGGGGGCTGGGGGCGAGCGTGGTCAGCGGCCACGTCACCCCGGACTCGTGGACGCTCTCCGGCGGCGACATCACCAGTCGGTCGCTCGGCACGAAACGGACCCGGGTCGACCGTACTGTCACCAGCGAGGTGGCACCGGCCGACCAGGAGCGGTTCTGTCTCACCGATGACGAGCTGACCCGGCTCGCGCAGCTCGGCCGGCGGGCGGCCGACCTGCTGGGCGGCCCGCAGGACGTCGAGTGGGCGATTGCCGGGTCCCGGATCTGGGTCCTCCAGTCGCGGCCGGTCACCAGCGCCCTCCCTCCCGCGCCCACTGCCGGCGGCGACGCAGGCGAGGCCCTCACCGGCACGCCGGGCAGCCCCGGTCGCGCCACCGGGCCGGCGCGCGTGGTGCGGGGCCCCGGCGACTTCGCCCGGGTCCGGCCCGGTGACGTCCTCGTCTGTCGCACCACCGATCCGGCGTGGACCCCGCTGTTCGGCGTGGTCGCCGCGGTCGTCACCGAGATCGGCGGTCTCCTCTCGCACGCCGCGATCGTCGCCCGCGAGCAGGGCCTCCCGGCCGTCCTGGCGGTCCCGGGCGCGACGACGGCCCTGACCGACGGCGCGTCGGTCGAGGTGGACGGGAGCACCGGCCGGGTCGTACCCCTGGCTCCCTGATCCGGCGACGACCTGGCGACCGTCGGCCGCGTGCCCGCCGGTTCCTATCGATCGGCCGGGAGCCGGTGCCGGCGGATCAACCGCTGGCCGATGAAGGTCCGCCAGACCCGGTCGGCGACGGTCGGCTCGACGATCCAGAGCTGGCGCTGCGCCTCGGCGAGGGTGGTCGGCGCGCTGAAGAGATCCAGGAACAGCCGGCTGCTGCGGTTGAGGGCGAACACCTGACCGTCGACCCGGCGGAACAGGTGCCGGTCCGCCGGCAGGTCGCCGGGGACGCCATCCTGCTCGTCGGAGCGGATCCGCCGGTACGCCTGCCAGACCTGCTCGTCGTCGCGGTCCACGAAGGAGCCGTTGGCGAGGAACTCGGTCTGCTCGTCGGTGTCGTGGCGGACCCGGTCGTGAGCGAGGACGCTCCGCACCTCGGTGCCGTACCGGTCGTGGTAGAAGAACGTGTGCGGGGTGTCGGTGGCACCCAGCCACGGGCGGTGGTAATGCCCGGGGTTCAGGCCGGCCTTGGCCCGGGCGACCTCGGCCTGCGCCGCCTCGGTGACCGGTTCGTCGTACTTCAGCATCCGCACGATGTCCGACCCCTCGACCGGCCGCACGTTCGTGATGCCGAACCGCTCCGGTTCCTTGGCGACGATGGCGCCCGGTGTGAGCATGAAGTCGCCGAGCCCGCCGAGGGTCCACAGGTCCGGGTTGTCACGCAGGAAGTTGACGCTGTCCAGCGCCTCCTCGCGGGTCTCGGTGGGGAAACCGGTGAAGCCCATCATCTGTACGCCGATGTTGGCCTTGGTCATCGCGGTCATCGTGCGCCGCGCCTGATCGGGCTTCGTGCCCTTGTCGATCAGGTCGAGGATGCGCTGGTTACCGGACTCGAAGCCGACCGAGATGGCCACGCAGCCGCTGCGCCGCAGCAGTTCGCAACGCTCGTCCGACCAGTACTTCTCCAGCCGGATCTCGGCACCCCAGCGGAAGTCCAGCCCGCGTTCGACGACCTTCTCGGCGAAGCGCAGGATGGTGGCCGGAGCGAGCACGTCGACCGAGAAGTAGATGAACTTGGCGAACTTCGACAGCTCGGTGACGTCCGCGACCATCGTATCCGCCGTGTCCTGCCGCCAGGGGCTGGTGGGGCCGTCGGTGTTCAGGCCGTAGTCGCAGAACGTGCACTTGTTCCAGTAGCAGCCTCGGGTCGGCGAGTAGTAGACGAACCGCTCCGGGCTGAGATAGAGGTCCCAGGGCAGGCCGGAGAAGTCCGGTACCGGCACCTGCGCCAGGCGTTCGTAGCGCAGGGGCAACTGCCGCAGGCGACCGTACTTCGGGTGCAGCCGGACGTTCGGGTGCCCGGCCGGCAGGGTGCCGGTCTGCACCGCGTCCAGGATGTCCGTGTACGCGCTCTCCCCCTCCCCGACCACTATCGCGTCGAAGTCGGCGAGCACCTGGAAGACGTACTCGGGTTTGCTCGCGCACTTCCAGACGTCGGAGATCTCGGTGCCACCCGTGATCAGGAAGACGTCCGGGCAGGCCCGCCGCACGAGTCGGGCGATCCAGAGCGCGAACGGGAGCTGCCACTGGTAGGTGACGCTGATGCCGATCACCTGGTGCCCGCCTGCGGCCAGCCGCGGGATCAGCACGTCCTCGTAGTACGGCAGGAAGGGGCGGTTGAGCCGGGCGAGCACCGCCTCGTCGGTGAGCGCGGCCACCGAGCCGATCGAGATCATCGGTGGCGGGTGGAGCCGGAAGCCGGCGTGGAACTGCCCGGGGAACCCGACAGTGCCGAGCGCGTCCATCCAGGAGATCACGCCCTCGACGGCGTCCTGGTAGTGCCGGTAGTCGTAGAACAGGGTCGGGTCCTGCAACACAGCGACGGACCGGCGCAGCCGCTCCGGATCGGGGTCCGGCAGGCCGAGCTGGTTCGCCCGGGCCATCAGCGCGTCGGGCTCGCTCAGGTCGTCGGTGGAGACCCGGGACAACTCCCGCCGCAACCAGTCGGACGCCGAGGGGGTATAGGAGTGGTGGAACGCCTCGATGTTGGCGTCGATGATCTCCGCCGGCAGGTGTCCCTGCGCCCGCGCGTACGAATCGAGATAGTTCAGAGAGTGGTATCCCGAGGTGGGATCGGTAAGCGGGGGATAGATCAGTGCCGCCTTCACCGTGCCGCTCATCGACTCCTCCTCAGCTGACCCCGGCCGTTGTGCCGGCCAGGGTGTCCTCCGACGCGAACGTGGCCACCGCCGGCAGTCGCGGGGCACCGAACGCCTTGACGTACGCAACGAGCGGTTCGGCGGCGTACCGGAACGCCGCCAGGTCCACGAAGCCCCGGTCCCACACCGCCGCTTCCAGGGCGTCGACGGCACAGCCCCACAGCCGCGCGAAGTACGCGTCGACGACCTCGGTGCGGAAGTGCAGCCGGCCACCCGGGCGGCGGTGCCCATTCGTACGCGGGACGAGCGTCTCGTTGAGCGACGCCGCGGTCGCCGCGACCTGCCGCGCCGCGGCGAGCATCGCGGGGGTACGCAGCGGCGCCGCGACCATCCACAGCGCCAGGCTGCGGTACGGCGTGGTGCCGAACGCCCGCACCAGCATCCGCAGCACCGCCTCCTGGTCGCCGAGATCCCGTTCCCGGACGGTCAGCCAGTCCCACCCGGTCGGCGGTCCAGCGGTCAGCCCTCGCTGGCGGGCCACCTCGCTGGCGCGCTGCTCGACAGTCGGGTCGGCGATGTCGACCTCGGCCAGCCCGGCCAGCACGCTGCGCCGGTGCCAGGCCGCCGACTCGGGATGCAGCAGCATCAGCACCGCTGCGGCGTCCCTGTCGCTCACCCAGTGCCCGCCGACCTCCTCGCCGGCGAAGCGCGAGCGCCAACTGTCCAGGAAGCGGGTGTGCAGGTTGTCGATCGGCTGGTCGCCGGCGTGCGCCGGGCACAGCTCGGGCGCGTCGTCCGCCGCCATCGACAGCAGCAGCCGGGCGTCGGCGCTCTTGGCATCAAAGGGGTGCCGTCGGTGCCAGGTCAGGAACCGGTCCACGACTGCCGCCGCCTCGGGCGGCGCGGTGCGTTCCAACGCCCGGTACGACCGCCGCCGAAAGGGCAGGTCCCGACCGATGGTCAGCAGCAGCTCGGCCTCGGCGTCGCTGAGCACGCCGGCCGTGACGGCCCGGCGCAGCGCGACCCGGATGTTCACAAGCGGCACGCTCAACGCGCGGTGGCCCTCCTCTGCCGGACCGTGCACGACGGCCACCTCGTCGTCACCGGTGACGACCCCGTCGCGGTAGAGCCGGAACACCTCGCCCACGCCCCGCATGCCGAACGGCCACAGCTCGGCGGCGCGCAGCGCGCCCATGCTGGCGGCGCCGGCCACCGTCACTCCCCGGTCGAGCAGGTACAGGATCTCCCGGTGGCGGACCGGCGGGTGTTGCAGGAAGAACCCGTCGATGATGAGGACCCGGTCGCCCGGGTCGACGTCCAGGCGGAGCAGGTCGCCGTGCGCCACTGGTGGCAGCACCACCGCGTCGGGCAGCAGTCGAGCGACCTCGTCGGCCGGCAGGCTCGGACCGATGAAGACGACGTCAGTCACGGGGCACCCCCGGTCGGACGCTGAGCGCCCGCTCGTCGAACATCCGCAGGCCGGGGGCGAACACCTTGCTCACCGGAATGCCGATGTCGTCGTGGGTCAGGTCGACGCTGAACGGCTCGACGCCGGTGACCCGCTGCACCCGCTGCGCCAGCTCGCGCAGCACCTGGGTCACGTCCCCCGCCGGTGGCGGATCCCGGCGGACCGGCCGGACCGGCCGGTCCACGGTGGGCGGTGGCACCGGCGGCGCGCCGACGTCGTGGTACGCGGTGGCGTCGATGTCGTCCCGCGCTCCGGAGACCATGACCAGCCGCGACTGCGCCGCCTCCGACATGGCCCGACCGACGGCGATCTCCGGGTCCAGGTGGCAGCCGAATCCGCCGAAGGTGACAGGCAGGTCCGGGGACCAGATCGAGGCGGCGTAGCAGGGTACGCCCACCGCGTTCGTGATGTCGCAGACCTCCACCCAGCAGTCCGCCCGCAGCAGCGCCTCGTACACGGTGCGGGTCATCGCGTTGGTGGCGGTACCCGGGTCGGCGTAGGTGCGCTCGGCCAACGGTGCGGTGCAGTACGGGGCGATGCAGTCGCGTTCGACGACTTCGAGCAGGGCGTGCAGGCTGGCCTCGGCGAAAGTGTTCCCGGTGGCCAGCCCGTTGCTGCTGGGGGTGAACAGGGCGCGATCCCAGCCGCGTCGGACGGTGAAGTCGAGTTCGATGGTGGCGCGGGGCACCAGGCAGTGCGCTCCGGTCACCAGCCCCCGGCCGGCCACCCAGTCGAGTTCGACGGCGGAGGTCAGGGGCGACCGTTCCGCCAGGTGCAGCCACCTGACGTCGTACGGCAGGTCGAGCGCCTCGGCCGGGGACCTGACGACGGTCCCCGGCCGGAGGTTCTCGGCATGCCAGGACTCGATGCTCTCCATGACCGCGCTGACCCGGGCCTGCGTCGCCGTGGCGCCGGTGCCGACGCTCACCGCCATGGTGGCTCCGACCGGCCGGTAGGCGACGTGCACCGGCAGGCCGATCTCGTCGAGCCGGGTGATGTCGGCGACCCGGGTGATCCGGAACCGGTCGAGCAGGCCGGCGATCCGGGTCCAGGTCTGCTCCACGGTGGCCGTCCGGTAGGTGCCGGATCGGAAGGCGATGGTCTCGGTCGTGTCAGTCATCGAGGCTCCCGGCGGGGGTGGGGAAACTCAGAGGATGAGGACGGCGATGATGTTGACGTTGTTGTCGGCGACCGGGGCGACGCCGCCGGCGACCGTCTCCAGCTCGGCCTCGGTCAGCTCGTTGAGGTCGACGAGAGGCACCTCGGGCACGTGCAGCACGTGCAGGCCGGGCGTGCCGGCCCAGTCGGCGACGATCTGGTCCTTGGTGTAGAGCGTGGCGGGCTGGGCGCGGTCGACCTCGACCCGGGAGCCGGAGGCGACCGGCAGGCCGGCAGCCGTCGCGTAGCCGGTCGGGTCGGCGAGCAGGCGCTGCAGTTCCTCGTCACTGCGCCACACCGCGGTGACCAGTTCCGAGTACTTGGTCACGAACCTCGCGCCATATTCCTGGTCGTCGTTGCTCATCGTTCGGTCCTTTCCTCGGGGGGTCGCTGCGAGACGGGGGTCGATCGCTGTGGCGAGAACGCTACGAAGATCGAGGTTCGACAATCAACGATTTCGGCTTACTGCCATCAGAATCTGCCGTGCCGACCGATGGGCGGCAGACATCGGTGTCAGGTGCAGCAGCACGGGCAGCAGCAGGCGCAGCTCGGATCCAGGCCGGCGACGACGCTGTCCAGTTCGTCCTCGGCCAGCTCCGCCTGGGCCACCGGCAGCAGCGACGGCACGAAGAGCACGAACCGGCCGGTTGTCGCCGCCTGCTCCCACGACTCGATCTGCACCTCCAGGTCCGGATCGGTGTCGGCAACGTCCCGGACCACCTGGACCTGCACATCCTCGGGCAGGTGCAGCCCGTAGCCGGCGAGGAACCCGCGCGGGTTCCGATCGAGGGCCTGCTCCTTGACCGGGTCGGCCCAGACGTCGGCGACCAGCCGGCTGTACGCGGCCACGAAGACCGCTCGATCGACAGGTGTCACACCCTGCTCCCTTCGGTTGTCGACCGCCGGCGGCGGCGACAGGCAGCGCGGGAGGTTCCGGGCCGCCGGTTTCGCTTCATCGTGGGCCACCTGTGGATCCGGTCCGCCCACCGCGCGGCGATTTCATCGAATGTGGCCGCGAAAGGGTCGCGCTGCGGCGAAAGCCGGGTAATTGAGAATCACCGGCTGGCGGCGGGCGAACAATTCTAATGAGAGGCACCACTGTGGACAAGTAGTAATTCCTCGCCTGTCATTCCCCGGGTGTGCGCACCTAGGCTGCGATCGGCGGACCGCCAAGGAGTGACAGCGGTTCGACGGGGAGCCGAGTTCCGTCACCGAGTGCTGCCGGAGGCCACCGTGACCATCGACGAGGTGACGACGACGCCCGGCGGCCCGGCCGGGTACAGCGTGGAGGAACTCGCCCGCAAGGTCGGGATGTCACCGCGCAACATCCGAGCCCACCAGGCCCGACGCCTGCTGCCCCCGCCGGTGCGGCGCGGGCGGGCCGCGCTCTACGACGACTCGCACGTCCGCCGGCTGG
This sequence comes from Micromonospora sp. NPDC049044, assembly GCF_040649215.1. NCBI lineage: Bacteria > Bacillati > Actinomycetota > Actinomycetes > Micromonosporales > Micromonosporaceae > Micromonospora > Micromonospora sp. NPDC049044. The sequence continues at coordinate 241,777 of NZ_JBEZFA010000001.1, forward strand.
ACGCGATCCTCGCCCTGCAACGGCAGGGCTTCAACCTGGTCTCCATCGAGGCGATGCTCGGGGTCCGGGCCAGCGACGACGCGCCCGACGGGCTGACCGCGATGCTGCAACGTCTGACCGCCGACCGTCCGGCGCTTGCCCACGCGCTGACCCGGCACGGGGTGATCGGCCGGACCACCGACGGCACCGTCCGCACGGTCCGACCACGCCCGCTGCGCGCCGCCCTCGACCTGCATCGGGTACGCGTGGGCACGGTGCCGGCTCTGCAGACCCTCAGTGAGGTGCTGGACAGCCTCCGGCCGGTGGCCGACGAACTGGTCGCCGCCATCACCGCCCGGCTGCTCACCCTCGCGCCGGAGCTGGTCCGCGGCAGCGCCCGGTCGTCCTGGGCCGATCTCGACCGGGAGACCCTGCTGCTCACCCAGGGCGTGGTGAACGTGCTCACCGAGGCGTTCCGGCTCGCCGTGGAGAACCAGTCCGAGGCGCACGTCGCCGAGCTGCTGGAGAACCACCTCGACGCGGACGTGTGCCTGGAGGACAGCACTGTCATCGACAACGGCTGATCGATCCCTCAGCCCGGCGCGGGCTGCCCGTCCGCCTGCCGGCTCTCCACCTCGGCGTCCGACCGGTCCGGTTCGGTGAGCAGCTGCCGCCGCGCCAACCTGTGGAACAGCCCGTCCGGGTCGTCCATCAACTCGTCGAAGGTGCCCCGCTGGACGATCCGCCCCGCTTCGAGGACCACTATGGTGTCCGCCGCCCGGACCGTGGACAACCGGTGGGCGATGACCACCCGGGTCGCCGCCAGGGCCGCTGTGCTCCGGCTGACCACCTCCTGGGTCCGGTTGTCGAGCGCGCTCGTCGCCTCGTCGAGGAAGATGATCCGGGGCAGGGGGGCCAGCGCGCGGGCGATCAGCACCCGCTGCCGCTGCCCGACGGAGAGCGTGCCGCCGCCGAACGGCACCATCGTGCTCATCCCCATCGGCAGCGCCTCCAGGTCGTCGGCGAGGCCGGCCATCCGGGCCGCCTCCCAGACCTGGTCCAGGGGGTAGCTGCCGGCGCCACAGATGTTGTCCCGTACCGAGCCGGCGAAGAGCTGGCCATCCTGCAGGACCACACCGCACTGCCGGCGGACCGCGTGGACGTCGAGTTCGGAGAGATCCTGGCCGTCGTAGAGCACCGCGCCCTGCTGCTGGCGTTCGAAGCCGAGCAGCAACCGCAGCAGGGTGGACTTGCCGCAGCCACTCGGTCCGACGATGGCGACGAACTCCCCCGGGCGCACGTGCAGGTCGATGTCGACGAGCACCGGCGGCTCGTCCGGCTGGTAGGCGAAGGTGAGCCGGTGCAGCGCGACCTCGCCGCGCAGCTCGCCCGGGTCCACCCGGTCCGGACGGGCCTCCGGTTCGGCACGCAGGATCTCCCGCAGGTTGCCCAGCCGGGGCACCGCCGCGATCACCTCGACCCCGGCCGACACCAGCACCAGCAGCGCGCCGAGCAGCATCGCGAAGCCGACGTTGAGAATGAAGAAGTCGGCCGGCGCGACCCGCCCGGCGAGCGGTCCCATCAGTACGGCGAACAGGACCAGTTGACCGGCGACCGGCAGCACTGTGCCGAAGGCGACAAGGCCCGCCTGACTCTGCCGGACCCGTTGCAGCGATGCGCGGGCCGCCGCGGCCACCTCCGACCAGCGCGCGTGCGCCCGGGTCTCGGCGGCAGCCAGTTTGATCTTCACGATGCCGCCGAGCAGTTGATTGGTCATCGCCGCCGCCCGGTGCTCGGCCGGCAGCGCGGACCGTTGCTGCCGGACGATCAGGACGGCGAACCCGCCGAAGGTCAGCATGGTGACGACGACGATCCCCGCGCCCCACAGACCGAGCACCGGCTCGACCACAAGCAGCATGCCGAGGGTCACCGCGACAGTGGCGGCGGCCGAGACGAGTTGTGGCAGCAGCGCGCTCAACGCCTCACCGACGAACGAGATACCCAACATCGAGTTGGCGATCTCACCGCTGCTGCGGCCGGTGAAGAACCGGGCCGGCAGCCGCATGAGCCGGTCCCAGATCGCCAACTGCGCGCCGGACTGCAATCGGCCGTCCAACCGCAGCAGCCGCAGGTTCTGCACCACGCCGACCAGACCCGCCACCACCGCCGCGCTGAGCATCAGCGCGACGAAGCCGACGAGGCCCGTCACCTCGCCCTGCCGGGCCAGCTGGCCGAGCACCTCGCCGGTGGCCAGCGGCACACCGAGGCCCAGCAGCGCCACGCAGGTGGCGGCGATCAGCAGACCCCGGACGTCCCGGGCCGCACCGACCAGCCCGGCCCGCAGCAGGTGGCGCATCCGCGCGGTCGGCGGCAGCGGCGCCTGCACCTCGGTCGCCTCGGCGGCGAACGTCGCGGCCACCGTCGCGTCGATCGGGGCGTACGCCCGGGTGTCCGGGTCGACGTGGTGGTAACGGCCCCGGCGGAACAGCAGCGGCACCGCGACCTGACGCTCCGGGTCGTCGCCCTCCCGCCACCCCACCAGCGGACCCAGGTCCTGCCGCCACCACCGGTCCGGCAACCGCACCGCACGGAGGAACAGGCTGGACGCCCGGGTCACCGCGTGCACCGCCGCCCGGTCGTCGAGCGGCGCGCGGCTGCGGTCGGCCGGCTCGTTGATCGGGGTGTCCATCCCGGCGGTGACCACCCGGAGCACCGAGGCCGCCCGCCCGTACCTGTCGAAGCCGGCCTCGGTGTCCGGGACCGGCACCGCGCCACCCGCGCCGATCACCCCGATGGACCGGCGGGCCGCCGCGGCGAGCACCGCCGCGTCGGTCTGTCGGCGCCGCCGCACGGCACTCAGCAGGGCCGCGTCGGCCTCCTCGATCCGGGTCTCCACCATCCGCAACAGCCGGGCCACGTGCTGGTCGACGGCCGACCGGAGCTGACCGCTCACCAGCAGGTCCCAGCTGCCGTGGCTCTCCACCGCGCACGCCGACTCGGCCACCACCCAGTCCCGCTCGGTGACCAGCAGCAGCTCCCGCTCCCCCGACATCTCCGCCGGGCCGCCGTCGTTGCGGCGCAGCTGCCCGCCGGCGCTGCGCAGCCACCAGGCGCCGCCGGTGGAGGTGAGGGCGCTCCCCTGCGCCAGCGAAACGATCTCGCGCCCACACAGGGTGGACGCCTCCCGGGGCGCCTGCCCCCGGCGCAGCGCGTCGGCGACCGTGACCAGCACCAGGTCCACCGCCGCGACCAGCTCCGTCGCGGCGGTCCGCGCCCGCAGCAACGCCCCCTCGTCCGCCACCCGACCGAGCTGCGCGTGCCGCTCCAGCAGGGACAGGTGCCGCCGGGACAACCCACGCAGCTCGGTGCCGGGCAGCGGCACGAGGATCAGCTGCCACGCACCGATCGCGGTGGACGTCGGCACCAGCCCACCGGTGGGCAGCCGGGCCACATGGTGCCGACGCGAAGGGCTCAGCCCGGCCCGGCGCACCGCGAACAGGTCGGCCGCGCCCCCGGTCACCAGCCAGCCGGCCACCGGACCGTCCAGCCGGCAGACCTCACGTACGCCGTCCCCGCAGAAGCCGAGCAGGCTGCCGGCCGGGAAGTCCTGCACCGCGCCACTCATCAGCGTCTCCTCGGATCGTCGTGGTCAGTGATCTCGGACCAGGCGCGCGTACGCCCCGTCCCGGGCGACCAGTTGCTCATGGGTGCCGCGCTCGACCTCCCGACCGCCGTCCAGTACGACGATCAGGTCGCAGTCGCGGACCGTGGACAGCCGGTGGGCCACGATCAGGCAGGTCGCCCCTCGACGGCGCAGGTGCAGATCGATCCGACGTTCGGTCTCGGCGTCCAACGCGCTCGTGGCTTCGTCCAACACCAGCACCCGCGGGTTGCGCACCAGCGCTCGGGCGATCTCCAGCCGCTGTCGCTGGCCGCCGGAGAAGTTGCGGGCGTTCTCCCGTACCGGGCTGCCCAGGCCACCCGGACGGGCCGCGACCTCGTCGTAGAGGCAGGCGTCGGTGAGCGCGCCGACCACGTCCTCGTCCGCGACCGTCAGGTCCCACATTGTGACGTTGTCCCGGACCGTCCCCTCGAACAGCCGTTGGTCCTGGTCCACCATCGCGACGGTGGCCGCCCAGAGCCCGTCGTCGGCCGCCGCCCGCTCCTGACCGTCCACCGTGACCCGTCCGGTCCAGGGCTGGTACAGACCGGCAACCAGCCGGCCGACAGTCGACTTGCCACTGCCCGACCGGCCGACAAGCGCCACCCGCGCTCCGGGCGGCAGGTCCAGGCTGAAGTTCTCCAGCAGCGGACGGCCCAGCGGGTTGTAGCCGAACGTGACCTCCTCGAGGCGCAGGTGTCCCTCCATCGGCGTCAACGCACGGGTTGGTCGGTCCGGGTCCGGTGGCAATGGGTACCGCTCCACGTCGCGCAGCCGGTTGAGGTCAGCGCTCATATCCTGCAACCGCGAGCCCAGCGCGGTCAGGTTGCCGAGCGGGCGGTTCATCGCGGCGGCCAGGCTCTGCATGCCGACGAGCACACCGACACTCATCGCCTCCGCGACGACCTGCCGGCTGCCCAACCCGAGCAGCACCGCTGTGGTACCCGAGGCGAGAAGCGCCGGCAGCACCGAGAGCACCGCGGTGGGTACCCCCAGCCGCTGCTGACGGGTGGCGACGGTGGCGTGGCGGGCCGCGAACCGGGCCACCGCCCGTTCCTCCTCGCCGCCGGCCTTCACCGTCTCGATCATCTGCACCGTGGTGTACACGGTGGTCACCAGCTTGCTGCGGTCCGCCTGCAGGCCGGCGACGGCTGTCGACCGGGTCGAGGCGACATAGCGCAGCACGCTGACGTTCAGCCCGGCGAGGACCACCGCGCACACTCCGAGCAGCAGGTCGTACTGGCAGAGCAGAGCCCCGTACGCCAGCACCAGGCCGGTGTCCACCACTGTGGTGGCGGTCCGGCGGGTGAGCACCTCCGCGACCACCTCGTTGCCCCGGACCCGCTGGCCGAGGTCGGCGGCCTGCCGCTGGTCGAAGAAGGCCGGCGGCAGCCGCAGCAGATGTCGGAAGAACCGGGCGGCGCTGGCGAGAGCGAGCGCCGTCTCCGCGCGTACGGTAAGTCGTTGCTGGAGCAGGCTGGCCAGGAAGGTCAGCACGGTGGCCACCGCCACCGCCGCCACCAGGCCGGCGAACGCGGCCCGGTCCTCCTGCAACAGCACCCGGTCGACGAAGACCTTCGCCATCACCGGAATGGTCAGACCGACCACGGCGATCAGCAGGCCGAGCAGCAGCATCTGCGCGATCGCCGAGCCCGGGCCGCGCCACCGCTCGGCCAGCGCCCGCACCAGCCGGTAACGGGTGCCGCCGGGCCGGAACTCCGGGCCGGGCTCCATGGTGAGCACGATGCCGGTGAAGGCGCCGTCGAACTCCTCCCACGTCACCGCCCGGGGGCCGGTGGCCGGATCGTTGACGAAGACCTTACGGCCGAGCCCCTCCAACACCACGAAGTGCTCGAACCGCCAGAACAGCACCGCCGGCAGCGCCACCGTGGCCAGGCCGGCCAGGTCCATCTGGAAACCCTTGGCCACCATCCCGTACCGGCGGGCGCCCTTGAGCACCGTGGCCGCTGTGGAGCCGTCCCGGCTGACGCCGCAGACCCGCCGCAGCTCCTCCAGGGGCACGTGCCGACCGTGGTGCGCGAGCAGGATTCCCAGCGCGGCGGCACCGCACTCCACCGCCTCCATCTGGATCAGGGTGGGCGTACGGACCCGCCGACGCCGGATCCTGGGCAGTTCCGGGGTGCCGCCCGTGGTGCTCGGCGCGCTCATCGGCGCAGCAACCAGTCGATCGGGTGCTCCCGGTCCACAGTGAACCAGGCGGTCACCTCACTTGCCGAGTTGAGCTGGAACGGCGGCGGGGACTTGGTCCAGCGCAGGCCGCCCGGAGCCGCCGGGTCGGGCGCCAGGGCCACCGTCACCCGGACCACGCTGCCGCTGGCGAGCAGCCGCCGGACGTCCGGCCCGGTGCCCAGGAAGGCGCGCAGTGAGGCCTCGGTCTCCGGGAACGCGCCGACGGTGGTCACCTGGCCGGCCAGGGTGCCGAACACGTTGCGCGGAGCGGCCGCGGCGGCCACCTCGACGGGCACCCCGGGTTGCAGCAGCGGCGCGGCGACGGCCGGGGCGTAGACCACGGCCTGCAACGCGTCCCCGGCGGTGTCGAGCCGTTCCAGGTCGGCCAGGTGTGTGCCCGGGGTGACGATCTCACCTTCGGAGACCAGCCAGGCGACCACGTACGCGTCCCCCGGCGCGGTCTCCACCCGCACCTTGCCGTCCGATGTACGCAGGCTGTAGAGAGGGGTGCCCTTCGGCACCCGCTGGTGCGGTGCCGCCCACACCTTGGTGACCTGGCCGCTGTCGAGCGCGTCGAGAGCGGAGATCCCGTTCGAGTGGATCAGCACCCCGGCCGCCTCGACGGTCCGGGGCACCACCGTACGCACCGACCAGACACCCGCCGCGACCACGACGATCACCAGCGCGGTGGTGGCCAGCCAGTTCGGCACAGTGGTCAGCCGGACCGCCCGGTCCAGTTGCTCGGGCGCCTCCAACTGGCGTAACGCCTGCCGCCGGAACTTCACTGTCGGCCCCCCGCCCCGATGGGGCCGGTGTCCCGCCGCGAGCCGAGCAGGAAGTCGGCCACGCTCGGCTCGACGAGCGGGTCGAGGCCGGACAACTCGGCGAAGGCCTGGGAGTCCCCGGCGCCGAGGGCGCAGGGCGCCAACCCCATGGCGGTGGCGACGAGATACATCTGCTGGGTCAACACACCCGCGTCCTTGAGAATCATTGCGTAGCTCATCCCTTCGTACTTCCACATCAGCCGCTGGACCCGGGCGGTGACCACCAGGACCGTCTGCGGCGGCCGGGGCAGGGCGCCGGCGGCCCGGGCGTACGCCAACAGCCGGTCCGCAGCCGGTCCCCACCCGGCGACCGGCTCCAGCCGGTGTCCGACCGCGTCGTAGTGGTAGAGCCCGGGGTCGAGCCCGGCGCAGCGCGCGACAAGTGGGTAGATCTCCAACTCGTAGACCCCGCCGCCGCCCGGGTAGGGACGGTGACCGATCTCCTGCCCGCCGGCCTCGCCGACGACGCTCGTGTGCTGCGACCGGTACAGGAATTCCGCGAGCCGGTCCAGGGGCAGCGGTGCCGCGTCGTCGTGGTCGCGCACGCTGCGGCGGTCCGCGACGACCTGACCGAACGCGGGGTCGGCCTTGGCGATCGTCGCCAGGTCGGGCAGCGGCAACTCGACAGCCCGCCCCCCGTCGTACGGGCGGCGCAGCGGTTGCGGGGCGAAGCGCTCCCGCATCCGGTACGTGCCGCCGACCGGCAGCGCGTGCCGACCTGCCCGGGAGCGGTGGTGCAGCCGCAACTCCTCAGGTGACCAGTAGGCAAGCGGCGCGTCGTCGCACTCTGCGGTGAACTCGGCGTCGGTGACCAGGATCCGGGCGGTGGCCAACTCGTCGAGCACCCGGCCGGCGGCTGCCGGCGACACGCCGAGCGTGCGGGCCACCGCGTCGGGGTCGACGCCCGGCACGGCGGCGGCCAGCACCGCGCCGACGGCGGCGTCGGCGCAGCCCACCGCGAGGGTACTCAGCGGCGACGCGGCCATCAGCAGGCCCTGTTCGTGCTGGAGGGTGGCGAAGCGGGAGAGCCGGTAGCGGACCCCGGGGGTGTGCAGGCGGCTCTCCGGCAGGCTGCCCCGACCCAGGCCGGTGGGCACCAGGTCGAGCAGCGCCCGGTCGTCGACCTGGACCCGGCGCTCCAACCAGGAGTGGGCGAGCAACCGACGCAGCAGCAACTGCGCGGGCAGCACCCGGCTCTCCCCCTCCAGCCCGCTGATCAACCGGCCGACCTCGACGTCGTTCACCCAGTCGGCGGCGAGCCGCAGCAGCAGCGCCCGCCGGCCCATCCCCGGTTGTTCGAGGGTGAGCTGGAAGCGGGTCTGCCGCAGGGTCAGCGAGCCGTCCTCACCGAGGCGCAGTTCCGCGTCACGGCGCAGCCGGTACGACTCCTGTACCGGCGGACCGCCGACGGCCCCGCTCACGACGACCGCCTACCGACCGGGTCCACCACGCTTGTCATCCGCGCACCCCCACTAGAAGAAGACGTTCAGCGGGTTGGCCGACGTCTCGTCGCCGGCCAGCGGGCCCCGGCCGAGGCGGGCCGGCACGTCCCACAGTCGGCCCGGACCGAGCCGGCGCCAGAAGTGCCGCAGGCCCGGCACGACCACCTTCACCACCGCCAGCTCGACGTCCGGACGGGACTGGTCGACGACGATCACCTCCAACCCGGCCCGCTCCGCCCGGCGTACGCACCACCGCACGTCGTCACCGACGTCGCCGGTGGTGAGCGGCGGGTGGTCCGCGACGGTGGTCGGTGGCCGGGTGGGATCCGGGGTCAGCCAGGGCTGGTCGGCCACCCGCACCGTGCCGAACCAGCGGGCCGTGTCCGGGTCGTCGCCGCCGTGCCGGTTGCCGGCCGACGCCCCTTTGGCCACGGCGGGCAGGAACTGGTTCACCTCGGTGAGCGCCCGGGTCAACGCGACCCGCGCGTCCAGGTGCGCGCCGAAGCCGACAAGCACGTCCTCCGGCCCCGCACCGAGCCGCCGGGACACCGCCGCGAACGCGGGTACGCCGAGGTCGGCGGTCAGGTCGAGGGCCCACAGTTCACGGCCGAGGGCGGTGGCGTGGTGGTCCACGCAGGCGGCGGTCCACGGGTCGGCGAACGAGGCGAGGTCCACCCCCGGCATCCGGGAGCGGTGGTACCACCACAGGGCCACGCTGTCCCGCTCCACGAGTTCGCAGAAGCCCTGCACGATCGCCTCGGACTGGTTGCCGCCGGCCGCGCAGCCGTTCGAGTCGGCCGAGCACACCCCCAGCCCGGTCAGCTCCGGGTGCCCGTACCAGCAGTGCGCGGCGGGCAGCTCGCGTGGTGTCTGGCGGGTCAGCGACCAGCCCGTTGTCCAGTCCAGCTCCACCTCGTCGGGCAGTGGGCGGGGAACGCGGTGCAGGTGACCCAGGTCCCGGTTGAGCCGATCCCGGTCGGCGTACTGGCCCTCCGAGAACAGCAGCAGCTCCCGCAGGTGCACCGCGCGGTCCGGGCCGAGTTGCCGGTAGGTGGCCCGGTGCACCGGGCGATCACCGCGCCACACCCCGCAGTAGCGCTCCACCGCCTCCCCGACCGCGCTCATCCGGGCCTGCAGGTCGGTCCGGCCCTTGCCGCCGCTCTGTCCGCGCAGATTGCGGCGCAACGCGGCGAGCTGGCGGGGCTGGGCGAAGTTGTGCCCGGCCGAGTACGTGTGGGTGACGCCGTTGTCGGTCGCCTCCAGCGGGGTCAGCCGACTCACCACGCCCAGATACCGGCTGACGTGGTGGGCGAGCGCGGCGTACGCCTCGGCGGGTTCCCGGGTACGGGATTCCCCGCCCCGACTGGGCTGGGCGCCGCTCGGGGGCAGGTCGATCCGGGGCTCGGCCTTGCCGACCAGGTCCGGGTCGCCGCAGGCGGGGCACTGCGGTTGGCGTACCAGCTGGTGGCTCTCCGTGCTCAGATCCCGGGTGTCCAGGGCGACCATCCGGCCGGTGAGGCGGGGTGACGCACCCCGGACGGCAAGCACGGCGAGTTCGGCGGCGAGCAGCCCGGCGGCCATGGTGGCCAGTCCGGGCAGCACCGCGCGGCCGGGCTGCGGCAGCGCGCCGGGCAGTTGTTGCCCGTCGAGGAAGGCGTTCACCTGTTCGTTCTCCTGCCACCGTTGCCGAAGGCAGGCCCAGCAGCCGGTGCGGCCCGGCACCAGGTGCGGGCCGAGGAAGACGACGTTGCCGTGTGGCCGGGCCAGCGTCCACGCCCGACCGGCGGCCAGTTGACGGTCGTTGGTCAGGGCCAGCCGGGGGTCGAGCATCGACTCCGGCAACACCAGCACCTGGGCGGTGCCCGGGTCGGGTTCCGCCGGGTCCGGTCCGATCACCGTCACGGCCAGCCCGAGGGTGCGCAGCGCGTCGGCGGTCTCGGCCACCCGGGGCGCGCCGAGGTCCACGATGGTGACCGCGCCTCCGGCCATCCACCGCTGGCCGGCCTCGGGCGGGACACCCCGGGCGTCCCAGCCGGCGGCCTCGGCCGGCGAGGTGTGCGCCGGGCCGGACACCAGCAGGCCGTGGTCACGCAGCCGGGCGAGGGCGGCGGCGACGGCGGCGACCGGATGCCGGGTGGCCAGCCGAACCACCACGTCGGCAAGCGGCGCGGCACCGTCGAGCTGGTCGGCCAGATCCGCCGCGACCGGGTCGTCGATGAGCAGGCTGCGGGTCTCCCCCAGCACCACCAGCGGACCGTCGGGCAGCCGCACCGGCAGGTAGTCCGATCGGAAGCGCGGACGCCACATGGTTCCTCCCGAGCCTGGTGACCGGACGGCCGACGCCGCCGGCGATCACGGCTGCTGCCATCGTCGCGGTCCCGGGCGTCCGATCCGAGGGATGCCACAGGTTTCTGCCGCCGCCGGCGTCGTGGCCGCTCGCCGACCGCGCCCGCCGAGGCGTCGAGCGACGCGGCGCTGGCCGGTCAGCCGACGGTGACGGTCAGCGCTGTGTCGTTGAGACCCAGCACCGACGTGCCGGCGGCCTGCGCCGGCACGAGCAGCGCGAAGGTCTCCACCCGGGTGACCCGGATCGACTTGCCGCTGACCGCGGTGCGCTGACCGGTGGCGATCAGGTCCGGGCTCTGCGGCACCATCTGGACGGTCGCTGGGCCGCCGGGCGCGGGACGCAGTGTGTCGGTGGCGTGGATCGTCAGGAAGGTGAGCGTGCCGGTCGGCACCGTCACCGCGCAGTCCGACCACTCCGCCCGGTCCATGGTCCGCCGCACCGCCGCGCCGGCACCGGCGAGTTGTTGCCCGTAGACCTCCCAGCCGCCGGCGAACTGGCCGTCGAGCAGCGGGCTCGACGCGACGAGGGACCGGTTGCCGGTACTGGACCCGGTGCTGCGGGCGAACACCTCGGCGGCGAGAGCCCGGCGGCTGGTCTCGTCCAGGGCACCGCCGCCCGCCGTGGCCGGCCGGCCGTCGAGGCTCCGGGCGACCACCAGTGAGGGTTGGGTGACCTGCACGTTGTGGCTGAGTTTCCACTGGCCGTCGGCGCCGCGCACGAACTGGCTGATGTCGGTGGGTGCCAGCTCCGAGCCGGTCAGCCGGAGGGTGGCAGTGACGAGGAAGCAGGCCGGGTCGCCGGGCGGCACCGCGAATACCGGGTTGATGTGCTGGAAGGACGGCTGCGTCCGTTGGTTGTAGGCAGCCCGGCGTACCGCGGCGATGCTGAGGTCGAGCGACGGCGGCACCTCCTGGGTCCGCAGCACCTCGACGTCACCGGCCACCGAGGCCGCCGAGTCGGCCTGGTCGAAGGCGGTGAGCACCAGCGCGGCCCGGTCCCGACCGAAGGTCGCCGGATCCGCGGGGGCAGGGGTGGCCGCGTCCACCGGCTCGCCACCACAGCCGGCCAACACGACAAGCGCCACCGTGGCGGCGGCGATCCGCGTCGCCGGCACCGGCGCGGTGAGGGTACGCGGGCCGCTGACGGATCCATTGCCCAGCATCTCGTCCTCCATCCACCACCGGTGCACGGGATTCGCGTCCGATGCAGTCGAGTATGTGAGCGGCTGTCGCGCCACGACGGTGGCGGCGCGGCCTCGTGCTGCCCGGCCTGTCGACGTTGCACGAAACGGTGTCATCGGGCCGGGGTCGCGGTCACCGATCGGTGTCGTCGAGGCGGGCGACCCAGGCGACCAGAGCCGACCGCGAGGCGACGCCCGCCTTTCGGTAGATGCGGGTCAGGTGCGCCTCCACTGTGCGGGGGCTGATGTTCAGCTGCCGCCCGATCAGTCGGCTGGTGGCCCCGGTCGCCGCCAACCGCGCGATGTGCCACTCCCGGTCGGTGAGGGCGGCCACCTCGCGCGGGCCGACCGGGCGGGCCAGCCGCAGGGCGACCCGCTCCGTCCCGCACCACCCGGCCAGCTCCAGCGCGCGGCGGCGGGCCCGCGCCGCCACCCCGGTCTGGTCCGCGGCTTCGGCCGCCCGAGCCAGCGAGGCCAGCGCCAGACTGCGCCGTAACACCATCCCGCCGGAGCGGAACAGATCGGCAGCGGTCTCCAGGTGCGGCACCGCCACCGACGCCTCGCCACGGGCGAGCAGCACCTCGCCGTACGCCGACTCGGCGAAGCCACGCTGCCCGGGGAGGCCGACCTGGTCGGCCTCGGCCATCGCCAGCCGGGCCTGCCGCTCGGCGTCGTCGGTGTCTCCGGCGGCCAGAGCGGCGGCGCAGAGCAGCTCGAACCACCGGGGTCGGAGGGTGCTCTGCAGCCGGCTGAGCCGGCTGTTGCCGCCGGCCGACCGCACCAGGTCGGCACAGGTCGCCGGATCACCGGCGAGCAGCGCCGCGCTCGCCAACGCCATCGCGGCGGTACGACCGCACCAGGTGGCGAGGTCGGTGGCGATGCCGGCGGCGCTGCGGGCCAGCGCCACCGCCCGGTCGTCGTCGCGCAGGCCGCCCCGCCACGCCGTCGCCTCCGCCTCGAACGCCAGGGCGAAGCTCAGCAGGTGATGGCTGCCGATCCGCCGCGCGACGATGCCGGCCTCGGTCGCCAATGCGATGGCGGTGTTCAGCTCGCCGCAGTGGTAGGCCACCTGACTGCGACCGAGCAGCAACTGGCACAGGCCGTCGTCGCGGTGCGCGGCGCGGACCAGCGTCAGCCCCCGGTCGAGGTGCCGTGCCGCGTCGGCCTGCCGTTCGAGGTACAACTCGGTCAGGCCGAGCGCGGTGAGGCAGTCGGGGTGGTCCCGCACATCCCGGTCCGGCAGCGAGTCGACGATCCGGGCACCGTCGTCGAGCAGGCCCCGGGCGTCGTCGAGGGCGCCGTCGTGGGCGGCGGCCAGGCTGCGGACGGCCAGCAGGCCGGCCCGGTCCGCGCCCGAGCCGCCGGGCTCGCCGCTGAGACCGTCGGGCAGCCCGACGGTGGGGCGACCGGACAGGATGCCGGCGGCACCGATCTCGGTGGCGAGTCGGTAGCCGCCAACGAACGCGGTGCCGGCCGGCAGGGCGGCCAGCTCACGCCGGCTGATCGCCGCCGCCTCCGCGTAGTTGCCGAGCAGGCGTTCCACGCGTGCCCAGAGAGCCACCGCCTGGGCCCGTCGTCCCTCCTGGTCGGCGGGGAACAGCGGCACGATCTCCTGGAGCAGGGCCCTGCTCTCGGCCAGGTTGCCCGCCTCACCGGTGATCTGGGCCAGCGCGAGTGACACGTCCCGGCGACGCTGCGTCGGACCGGCCGTCGGCCGCAGCGCCCGCAACGCGAGCCGCAACCAGCGGATGGCCACGTCCGGTGTCTCGCGCCGGACCTCCTGCGCGGCCCGGCAGAGCACGTTGACGCAGCGGTCGACCCAGCGGCCGTTCGGGAGGGCGAGCAGGCGCTCCGCGTAGCGGGCCCGGTCCGCGGGTGGCGCACCCAGCTCGACGAGCGCGGTGAGGGCCCGCGCGCACGCCTCCGACTGCCACGCCGGGTCGGTGTCCTGGGCGACAGCCATCCGCAGCACCGGGTGCCGGAAGGCGAAGCGGCCGGTGCCGGGGACCCGGCGGATCAGGTCGAGCCGGGCCAGTCGCCAGCCGGCCTCGACCGCCAGGGACGCCGGGACCTGCGCGACCTCGGCGAGCACGTCCGTGCCGAAGGGCGCGTCGACGATCGCCCCGGCCCGTAGGCAGGCCAGGTCGACAGCGGGCAGGCCGCTCCACTCGCGGCGCAGCGCGGCCACCGCCGCGTCGGACAACCGGACGCCCACGGTACGGGTCGGGTCGGTGTCGGCGCTCTCGATCGGGAGTGCCGCAAGGTAGCCGGGGTTGCCGCCGGTCAGGTCGTAGCGGGCGCGCACCTCCGGCGGGCCGACGCGGGGGTGCAGCAGGGCGACCTCCGCCCGGCTGAGCGGGTGTAGCTCGATCCGCTCGTGTGTCGTCGCTGCCCCGTCGACGTGGTCGCGATGGTCGGGTGGGCCGAACGGCATCGGTGTCGCCATCTGCCGCGGACGGTAGACGAGCACGAGCAGCAGCGGGGCGGGCACCGGATAGCGCAGCAGGTGGGCGATCAGCCCGGTGGAGGAGGCGTCCGCCCAGTGCAGGTCGTCGAGGACCAGCACCAGACCGTCCCGGGCCGCCAGGCCGATCAGCCGGCGGGCCAACTGGTAGGTCCGGAACCGCCGGGCGTCCGAGGCCCGCGCGGGCGCCGGTGGCACCTCGGCGGCGGATTGCGCCCAGGTCTCCCCGGTGGACCGCGCCCGCAGCCCGCGCGGGGGTGCCTGCCCCGCCGTGAAGGCGTGCCGGAACACGTGGAAGGGAACTCCGCGCTCGTCCGGCGAGCAGGTCCCGACGGCCCAGGGAATGGTGGGGACGCACCGCCGGACGGCCTCGTGAACGAACCGGGTCTTGCCGGTGCCCGGCTCCCCCACCACCTCGCAGAGCATTTGCCGGCCGCGACCGAGCACTGTGGCCTGGGCTCTCCTGATTCGCGCCAACTGTTCTTGCCGCCCCACGAAGTGTGGGTCGATTGACGCATTTTCCAGCCCAGTTGTCATCACGCAGATCAGACGCTTTCCGGCGCGCTCAAAGAGGATTGAACGCACTATACCGAAGCATCGGCGAATGTCGAATATCCGGATGTGGTCAGCTCCTGTCGGCATCCGAAATCGGGACCAGAGAAGTGCCCACAGCAAGTCACAATCCGTTGAAAGGGACCGGTCACCCGAAGCGTGGAACGATATCCCTGAAACCCATTAAATCACCCCGCAGGCAGTGGGCCGAGACACCATCAGTCGATTTGGCGCACACCGCAGGGTCGGTGTTTGGTGGCGACATGAACAGTGGACGACACCCTTGCGCTGCCGGGGCCGGGACACCCGGCTGATTGCCAGATCGAACCTTCCCTGATATCAGCACAGTCATCAGCGCCTATACGAAACAATCACAGCGACTATCTCAAATAGCGAGAAATCCGGCCGGTGTCTCGGGAAGACCAGCGACGTCCCGGTGGCGATGATCCGGTCGCCGGCCACGCTGGACTCCGGACTCGACGTGCGGCCGCGCTGGTCGGCGGGCCGCTCACCGCCGTACCGGCACCGCGCTCAGAAGCCTCGAAAGACACCGTCCGGGCCGGCCGCCCGGGCGAACTCGAAAAAGTCCATGTTCGCGATCGACAGGTTGTTCTCGATCGCCTGGACCTGGCGGGGCGGTGTCCTGAACGGACCCGACCCGTCGCCGTCGTTCAGATTGATGACGAGCAGCGGATGCTCCGGCAGCGAGACGGTGACAGCGTCGACGACGAACACCACCGGGTGTCGGTACCGATGCGGGTAGGCGCGGGGGTAGCCGGCCGCGATGGCAGCACCGTCGAGACCGACCAGCTCACGGTCCTCGACGAACTCGACACGGGCCAGGAAGCCCTCGTCCGTGGGGCTGACGATCTCGTCCTTGAGCCGCTCCCACCCACCGTCGTCGCGGAAGTCCGCACGAACGACCGGCACACACCACGTCGCTGGCAGACGAGCCATCGGTGAAGCGTAGCGAGACCGGACTTCCCCGCGATCGTGACCGGGGCGCGACGCCTCGACCGACCACGTCGATGGCCGGAAAGGACGCGGCGTAAGAGTTCCGCAAGGGTTTCGCGACCGGCTGGGCGGCTGCCGTGGTCGTACGCTGCGGGGGTGAGAGAACGACTCTTCCGGTCGCCGGTAGCTCGGGCCACTCTCGCCGCCGCTGTTGTCGTGGCGGTACTGGCCCTCTACTGGTTCCAGCCGTGGAAGCTGTTCACCGACACGTACGTCGACGACGCGATTCCCCCGGCGGCGGCGCCCTCGACAGTTGCCGCGCCCGCGGCCCCGTCCTCCCCGATCCCGTCCCTCACGGCCGCGTCGCCCGCACCGGCCGGAGGCGAGATCCTGACCGCCGGCGAATTCGTCACCCACGAGCACCGGACGACCGGCACCGCAGAGATCCACCGGCTCGCCGACGGACGCCACCGGTTGGTCATTCGAGACCTGAACACCTCGAACGGCCCGGACCTGCGGGTGTGGCTGACCGACCAACAGGTCATTCCCGGCACTGCCGGCTGGCGCGTGTTCGATGACGGCGAATGGGTCGAGCTGGCCCGACTCAAGGGCAACAGGGGCAACCAGGTGTACGAGCTGCCGTCCTCTGTCGACCCCCGCGACTTCCGCAGCGTCGCCATCTGGTGCAAGCGATTCGCTGTCTCCTTCGGCGCTGCCGATCTCACAAGCGCCTGACCGGGGTGGTGCTGACAGCTGCGGCCAGCGAGCCGACACGTGCCCGGGTCGGCTAGCCCGCCGAGACCGAGACGTGCGCGGTGACGATCCGCCAGCCGACGGGCAGGCGTACCCAGGTCTGGGTCTGCCGACCGGTGGCGGCGGTGCCGGCGCACCCGAATCGGGTCGTCACGACCGCCAGGTCCGCACCGAACGTGGTGACCACCGGATCGACCAGCCGGCGACCGGCCGGCAGTGGTGGCTGCGCGGCCCGCCACTTGCGCTGCTCGTCCAACCCGTACTGGTGGTCGGCGAGGCCGAACCGGACGGTCTGGTCGGAGTCCCAGAAGTACCCGCAGATCTCCTCGGCGTCGCCGTCGGTAAGCGCCCGCTCGTAGTCGGCGAAGGCCGCCGTCACCTCGGCGACCACGTCCGTCCGGTCGATCTCCATGCGGTAGGTCCCTTCGATCCGGTGGGTCGGGAACTGGGCGGCCCGGTCGGTGGCCGTGCCGCCCCCGACCGGGCTCGTCGGCTCAGCCACTCACTGCCGACGTCCGCCGCTCGGCCTCGGACCGGTCGGCGTCGGCGTCGGTGTCGGCCGGGCCGGGCTCCCGGTCCAGTTCGGCCTCATCCGGGTCGGGTTCGCGGGGCGTCGGGCGACCCAACGCGAAGATCACGCAGATCGCCGCGACGAAGAGGTAGCCGAGGGCCACCTGGCCGTTGGCGTTCCACTCGATCCGCTCGGCGTGGATCAGCCCGATGAACGACAGCAGCGCCCCGGCGCCGGCGAAGATCGCGGCCCGGAGGAACCGCTTGTCGATGATGAAGACCACCACCGCGCCGAGCACCAGGCCGGCGAGGATCGCACCCTGACCGAGCACCAGCAGCCCGTCGTAGATCACCCCGGCGCCGTTGAGCGCGTCGTCGCCGACCGCGGCGGCGGTGGTACCGGCCGCCGCCAACGCGTTGTCGATCTGCCCGGTGGCCCAGGCCGCGATGTTCGGGATCAGCGCGGCGACCACGGCGGCGGCATGCGCTCGGGGCGTCGCCTGGAACGCCTGCGCCCCGATCAGCAGGCCGATGTAGAGCAGGATCGGGACGATCGCCGCCGTCGGGAAGATCGCGCCGAGCAGCCCGAACATGCCGAGGAAACAGAGCACCGCGATCACCACGCCGGTCGCCATCGAGTAGCCGCTGCGTCCACCGGCGGCCTTCCATCCCGGATGCCCGACGTAGACGGCCGGCGGGAACGGCGAGCCGAGCGCCGCCCCGATCACCGCGCCCGCGCCGTCGGCAAGCAGCACGCTGCGCAGGTTGTAGTTGTCCCCCGCGGTGGCGGCGCTCTCCACGTTCGTCATGCCCTCGGTGAAGTTGTAGACGCCGAGCGGGATCGCCGTCGCCAGCAGCGGCGCCATGTCCGCCAGCCCGGTGAGGAGCAGATCAAGCTTGACCGAGGGTACGGCGATCGCGATGTCCCGGGCCGCGGCCGTGACGTCCGGCACCGACATCGCCCCGCCGGCCCAGCCGATCGCGGTGCCGAGCAGCAGCGCGGCGAGCCCGATCGGAAAGTTGAACGGCAGCTTCACGTCGGTGAGCAGACCGATCAGCAGCAACGCGAAGACCGGCAGGGCCACCCAGGCCATCCGCCACATCTGCCCGGCCGGGTTCATCGAGATGAACGTGATGGAGATGCCCGCGAGGGTGCCGAGCAACGCGGCCCGGGGCGCGTACCGGCGGATGTACGGCCCGACGAACGCGCCGATCAACACGATCACGCCGATGATGAAGGCCCACGCCAGCCCGGCCTCCCAGGCCCGCACGGGATCCTGGGTACGCAGGTAGATCGGCAGCATGATGACGAAGATGACGATGAACATGTGCGGCACGCTGGGCCCGTACGGCAGGGCCGTCACGTCGCTGCGCTGCTCCCGGCGGGCCAGCCGACGGGCCAGATAGGTGTAGTAGATGTTGCCGGCGACCAGGGCGATGCCCAGCGCCGGCAGGATGGTGCCGAACACCTCCCCCTCGGGCAGGTTCACCACGGCGAGGCAGAGCCCGGTCAGGGTGAGCACGTTGACCAGGACGTTGACGCCGAAGCCGAAGAACGCGTTGGTGTCGCCGCGCACCCAGTACGGGAGCGGGGCGGCGGTGGACTTGGTCGAGACCATGGCTGCTCCCGGTCAGGAAGAGGGTTGCAACACTCCGGTGGTGGGCAGCGCGGCGCGTACCTGCGCCGAGTCGGCGACCCACCCGAAGATCCCGCCCTGGGCGGCGATCATGTCGAGCCCGACCCGCTGGAACTCCGGGAAGTAGGACCCGACGCAGTCGGCGAGCACGAGGCACTCGTACCCGCGGTCGTTCGCCTCCCGGACCGTGGTGTGTACGCACACCTCGGTGGTGACCCCGGTGACCAGGAGACTGCGGATGCCCCGCTCGACGAGCAGGCCGTCCAGTTCGGTGGCGTAGAAGGCGCCCTTGCCGGGTTTGTCGATGACCAGCTCGTCGGGCAGCGGTGCCAACTCGTCGATGATGTCGTGGCCGTACTCGCCGCGGATCAGGATCCGACCCTTCGGTCCGAGGTCACCTATCCGCCGGCTGGGCGCCCCGCGGCTGAGCTTGGCCGGCGGGCAGTCGGACAGGTCGGGCAGGTGCCCCTCACGGGTGTGCACGATGGTCAGGCCGACGGCACGGGCGTCGGCGAGCAGCGCCGCGAGTGGTGCGATGACGCGACGCAACTGGCGCACGTCGTTGCCCAGGCTCGCCCCGAACCCGCCGGGTTCCAGGAAGTCGCGCTGCATGTCGATGACGAGCAGCGCTGTGGTCGACAGGTCGAAGGCGTACGGGCCTGGTCGGGCGGCCGGAATGGTCAACATGGGCGCACCTCACTGGGCCGTGGCGGCGATGACGTCGTCGGATGTGGTGACGCAGCCGAAGACGCCGCCCTGCATGGTGACCATGTGCAGTGCGGCGTCGTGGTTGGCCTTGTCGGTGGCGCCGGTGCAGTCGGAGAGGATCAGGCACTCGTATCCCCTGTCGTTCGCCTCGCGCATCGTGGTGTGCACGCAGACGTCAGTGGTGATGCCGGTGAGGATCAGGTGGGTGATGCCCCGGGTGCGGAGCACCAGGTCGAGGTTCGTGGCGTAGAAGGCGCCCTTGCCCGGCTTGTCGATGATCACCTCGCCGGCCACCGGGGCGACCTCGGGCACGATCTCCCAGCCCGGCTCGCCCCTGATCAGGATCCGTCCGGCCGGGCCGGCCGTGCCGATCTCGGCGCCGATCCGCGCCGACCGCCACCGCTTGTTCGCCGGCAGGTCCGACAGTTGCGGGTCGTGCCCCTCCCGGGTGTGCACGACGAGCATGCCGAGCGATCGGGCGTGTGCCAGCAGCCGGGCGGTGGCCGGCAGGCCGGCCCGGGTGAGGCCGATGTCGTATCCCATCGCGTCGACGTAGCCGCCCGGACCGCAGAAGTCGGTCTGCCAGTCGATGCAGAGCAGTGCGGTACGCGCGGTGTCCGCCGCGCCGTCGTACGGCCACGGGTAGGGGTTGGCCGGTACCGGTCCGATGCTGCCCATCCTTCCGCCTCCTGTCGTCATCGCTGGTGCCTGTCCGCCCTACCGTCGGGCGACGGCCTGCCGGTAGGCCCGCCACCCGCCGGTGGCGCTGATGTCCTCGGCCGGTGGGCCGGCGGCGTACGCCTCGCAGAGGAAACCGAGCACGTCGCGCCCGTCGTCGAGGCGGACCCAGCCGAGCGAGAGCGGGGCCGGGACCCCGGCCAGCAACCCGCCGACCGCGGTGCCGGGCAGTCGCCACAGCTCGACCTCGATCGGGTGGCCGTCCGGCCCGTCCGACGCCACCCGGACCAGGCCGGGCAGCCCTTCGCCGTCCGGCGTGTCCATCCGGAAGAGCCGGTAGAGCGGCGCGGTGCGGGCGGTGTCGACGAGGGCGGCACCGTGCCCGATCAGCTCACCGTTGCGGGACTCACCCGTCAGGTGCCGGCCCACCACGGCGATCAGCAGCTCCGCCGGACGCTGCGCCGACGGTGGGCCGACCTCGACAGTCCGGGTCGGCGTGCCGCCGTCGGTGAGGGTGGCGGCCAGCCGGGCCAAAGTGGTGTCGCTGAACGCCGGGCCGACCAGGGTCAGGCTCGCCGGGCGGCCGGTGCTGGTGAACCCGTTGGGTACGGTCACCGCGGCCAGGTCGAGCAGGTTCGCGAACTGGGTGTAGCGGCCGAGCATGGCGTTGCGTCCGATCGGATCCTCGGCGATCTCGTCGAGCGTGAACGTGGTGCCGACGGTGGGCACGACAAGCACGTCGATGTCCTGCCAGAGGTGGTCGACCTGTGCGCGCAGCTCGCGCAGGCGGTGCTGGCCCCGGAAGGCGTCGACGGCGTCGTAGCGCCGCCCGGTCTCCAACACGGTCCGGGTGACCGCCAGGACCGACTCGGGATGCGAGCGCAGGAAGCCGCCGAGCGCGACGAGTCGCTCGGCGACCCAGGGTCCCCGGTAGAGCAGGTCGCCCGCCTCGAAGAAGGCGCCGAGCGGCACCGACCGGGAGGTCCCGACGAAGGTGCGCAGCCGCTGTACCCCCGCGACGAACCGGGCTTCCTGCCCGGCGTCGCCGAAGAATTCGAGTTCTTCTGCCCGGGGCACCCCGAGGCGTAGCGTCCCCGGCATGCGGGCAACCACCCGCTCCGCCGGCAGCGGACGCCCCCAGGGGTCGGCCGCCGTGACGCCACGGGCGGCGTGCAACACCTCGACGGCGCTGCCGACGTCGGCGGCGAAGACCGACACGCAGTCGAGCGATCGGCAGGCCGGCACCACACCGGCGGCGCTGAGCAGGCCCCGGGTGGGCTTGAGGCCGACGATCCCGTTCAGCGCCGCCGGCACCCGGCCGGAGCCGGCGGTGTCCGTACCCAGGGCGAAGCTGACCTGGCCGGCGGCGACCGCGACGGCGGAGCCGGAGCTGGAGCCGCCGGAGATCAGCCCGCCGCCGAAGACGCTCTGGCAACTGCCGTACGGCGAGCGGGCGCCGGTCAGCCCGGTGGCGAACTGGTCGAGGTTGGTCTTGCCGACGAGCATCGCGCCGGCGTCGAGCAGCCGGCGCACCACCGGCGCGTCCTCGGCCGCCCGGTACCCGAAGTCGGGGCAGCCGGCGGTGGTGATCATGCCGGCCACGTCGATGTTGTCCTTCACCGCGAACGGGATGCCGTACAGCGGCAGCGCGGGATCGCCGTGGCGGGTCAGCGCCTCGGCGCGGTCCCGCAGCCGGTCCGCCGGGACGGTGCTGATCCACACCGGTCCCTCGTCGCGTCCGGCGAGCCCGTCCAGGACGCGCTCGGCCTGGCCCGTCGGGGTCAGGGTGCCATCGCGATACGCCGATCGAAGCTCCGAAATGGACCCCACTGGCTTTGGCATACAGTCGATTGTCGACAGTACTGTTTCAGAATCCCGCGCCCTGTGTAACGACGCCGTGACGGCACTCGGGCTGCCGCACGACTGATGCCGCACCCCTGATGCCGCGCCCGCAGTCGGTCGGCGGCCGGGCCGGCTGTCCGACCGTGTCCAGCCACGTCCAACATCCCCCTCGCCGCACCCGCCCGATTGCGAGGATTGCCGTCCGGTCCGGGCCGTCCGGCTCCTGACCCAGCCGACCAGTCCCCCTCGTGATGGGAGCGGTGCATGTCAGAACGTGTTGTCAGCCCCCCGCGTACGACAAGACCAAGCCGCAGGTCACTGCTCGCCACGACACTCGCCGTCGTGGCGTCGGTGGCCTTCGTTCCGACGGCGGCGGCGGCCGGTCCGGTCGACCGGCCGGCCCGACCCGGAGGCGCGGCGGACCCGGCCCGAACCGACGGCCGGGCCGCCCTGTCCCCCAGCGGCGGCGCCGCCGACCGGGACCGGGCGGGTGGGGCGGCGGACATGGCCGCGGCGATCGCCGAGCAGCGGGGCATCAGCCGTGCTGCCGCCGACAAGCTGCTCAGCGCCGAGAACGCGAACGTGCGACTGGCCAACCAGTTGACCACCGAGCTGGGTGCCAGCTCGGGCGGCGCGTACCTGTCCGGCGGCGACCTCGTCGTCACGGTCACCGACGCCGCGGCTGCCGCGAAGGTGACCGCCGCCGGTGCGAAGGCACGCCTCGTCGCCCGCGGCGAACGGCAACTCCAGAGCATCCAGCGGGCACTGGAAGCCACACCGAGCGAGCCGGACACGACCTGGGGGGTGGACCCGGCGACCAACCAGGTGGTGGTGAGCCTGCCGGCGACGGGGACGAAGAACACCGCGCAACGCTCGGCGGCGCGCAAGTTCGGCGCGGCGGTCCGGTTCGAGACCAGCACCGGTGAGATCCAGCCGAACGTCGGGATCTCCAGCGGGGACGCGATGGGCGGCTGCTCGGTCGGCTTCACCGCCACCGACTTCACCTTCAACTACATCATCACGGCCGGCCACTGCACCCAGGGCTTCCCACACTGGACCCTGCCGAACGGGCAGGACGTCGGGCCATCGCTGGAGAGCAACTACCCGGAGGACGACTACGGCCTGGTCTGGATGAACGGTGCGTCGGTCTGGGCGACCGGCACCATCAACCTCTGGAACAACACGAGCCGGAGCATCCACGGTTGGGCGACGGCGGTGAGCGGGCTGTCGGTCTGCAACTCGGGCAGGACCACCGGGTTCAGGTGCGGCACCGTGCTCAAGACCAACGTGACGGTCAACGGCGCGGGCGGCACCGTACGCCAGATGATCGAGACCAACATCTGCACCCTCGGCGGCGACAGCGGTGGGCCGCTCTTCGCAAGCAACACCGGGTACGGGCTGAACTCGCACGCCAACCGGGTCGGCAGCCAGTGCAACTCCTCGCCGCGGACCTGGCACCAGCCGGTGGGAGAGGCGATAAACGCGTACCAGGTCGTCATCTACGGTGCGCCGTGACGAGCGGCGACGAGCGAAGGAGACAGCGATGAGAAGCGCATTCACCAGAGCCGCACGCCTCACCGCCGCGGCCGTCACGACGACGGCGGTGGCCCTGACCGTGGCCGTCGGCCCGGCTCAGGCGGACCTCTGGCAGCACACCGACGGGTTCGAGGGGAACCCCGCAGCGGTGTGGGAGTTCCACCGCTCCGGCGCCGGGAGCGGCGCCTTCGAACTGGGCACGGGCACGGCCCGGTCCGGTTCGAACAACGCCATTCTCACCACCTCGACCGGCGGCTGGTCCGGGGTGGGCAAGCTGCTCACCGTACGACCGCGCACCGCCGGGCACTCCACCACCTGCGGCGGCGGGTTCTTCGTCCGGGCGGTCAGCGGGCCGGCGGTGCTCAACGTCGAGGTGATCGATCCGGCGAGCTGGACCTATCTCGCGCTGCGTACCGTGCGCATCACCGACACCACCTGGCGGCGGCACGACGTGGCCAGCTACACGAACGGCCCGAGCCAGGTGTTCGTCCGGGTCTCCCTGCTCGGTGGCAGCGGTGCCGTCCGGGTGGACGACATGGCCTTCCAGTGCACCTTCTTCAGCTCCTGAACCACTCGACCACAGCGGGGCCGGCGCTGGTGGCGCCGGCCCCGCACCGGCCCGCCGAGCCGGGCGGGCCATCCCGACCGGCGTCGGCTGGCTCCGGATACTCAGGACGGCAGATGAGTATCCGCCGTCAGGCGCCGGACTCGAAGATCCAATAGCGTGGGCGCGTGGTGACATTCCTGCGTCGGTGGACGCTACGGTTCGCGAGCTTCGCCCTGACCTGGCTCTACACGCTGTACCGGATCCATCCGGCGATGTGGCGGCTCACCGCCCGTCAGTACCGTCCGTACCTCGGTCGCTTCGCCCGGCTGCACGCCTGGATGACCTGCCAGTTCGCCGCGATCGACGTGCCCGCGTACGGCGACTTCCTGCGCCGCAACAACTGGCGGTTCCGGTGGTTCGACCTGTCGACGTACCCACCCACCGACAAGCGGTCCTACGTGCAGGCGTACCCGGAGGCGCAGCGGTGCTGGCACGGCGAGATCGAGATCGTCGGCAGCGTGGTCGACGAGTCGTCGGGTTCGTCCGGCCAGCCGTTCAACTGGATCCGCAGCCGCCGCGAGTTGCGCTCGGTGCACAAGAACCTGGCCGGCTACGCGACAATGGTGTTTCCGTCGAAGCGGCGGTTCGTCATCAACGCGTATTCGATGGGTGCCTGGGCCACCGGGACCAACACCGGCATCGCGATGTCCACGATCGCCATGGTGAAGAACACCGGTCCGGACCTGCAGAAGATCGTCGACACCCTGCGATACTTCGGACCCGGCTTCGACTACATCGTCACCGCGTACCCCCCGTTCCTCAAGCACCTGCGCGACAAGCTCGACGCCGAGGACTTCCCGTGGGCGGAATACCGCATCAGCGGCCTGGTCGGCGGTGAGGGGATGACCGAGGCGCTGCGCGACTATCTGCAGGAACGGTTCGTCAAGGTGCGCTCCGGCTACGGGGCCAGCGACCTCACCATCGGCATCGCCGGTGAGAGCGACTTCAGCGTCTGGGTCCGCCGACGGCTGCGGACCGACGTGGCACTGCGCACCGCCCTGCTCGGGGCCGACGAGCATCGGCTGCCGATGGTCTTCCAGTACAACCCCCTCGAGACGTACCTGGAGACCACAGCGGACCAGGAGGTGCTCTGCACGATCAACTCGACGGCGGTGCTCAATCCCCGGGTCCGCTACAACATCGGCGACGAGGGCCGGCTGGTGTCGTACCCGGACGTCGTGGCCGCCATCGTCGACCCCGAGGCGCGGGCCGACGCGGAGCGCGCCTGGCGGGTGGACCGGATGCGGTTGCCGCTGCTGTTCCTGTACGGCCGCAAGGACAGCACCATCTCCTACATGGGCGCCAACATCTACCCGCAGGACGTCGAGTACGGCCTCTACACCGGCAATGCGCAGGCGCACCTGCTGCAGAGCTTCTGCCTGGAGTTGACCGAGCAGGCCGACCTGGAGAGCCGGCCGGTCGTGCACCTGCAACTTCGCGAGCACCTGACACTCGACTCCGCTGAGCGGCGAAGCCTCGTGGACACCTGCCGGGCCGGGGTCCTGCGTCACCTCGCCGAGGTCAGTCGGGATTTCGCCGAGTCCCTCGCCGAGGATCCGTCCGCCGCCGACCTGCGGGTGACGGTCCACGAGTTCGGCACCGGACCGTTCGCCGACGCCGCCTCTAAGATCAAGAACGTGTACCTGGTAAAGGGCGTGACGGTGTGAGGACCAGCGACTTCTCGGCCGCGCCCGCGGTGGGCCAGGCGACAGCCATGTTCGTCGGCGCCACCCGCTACCGGGGGCCGCGCTCCATCCTCACGCTCACCCGGGTGTGGTTCCGGATGGTCCGGCAGATGAAGCGGATGGACGGCTACCGGTGGCACACCGTGTATTACCAGTTCCCGTTCACGCTCGGCACCATCGCCTTCTTCAGCGACCGTGACGCGCTGCTGAAGTTCGCCCGCAGCCGCCACCACCGCGACCTCATGTGCTGGGTGACCGAGCACGGCACGAAGAACGCCACAGGCGGCTACATCCGGCTGTACAACGCCGAGCCCGAGGGCTACAGCAACGGTGTCTGGCGCGCCGAGTCGAACGACATGGCCCACATCCCGACCTTCACCCCGCTGTCCACCGAGACGTCCGGCCCGGCGGTGCATCGCGGATGAGACTGGCTCCCGTGCAGTCGCGGGCCGACCTGCGGGCGTTCGTCGACTTCCCGCTCCGGCTCCACCCGACCGACAGGTACGTGCCCCTGCTGGCATCGGTCATCGCAGCCCACCGCCGCACCGCCGAGCTGTTCCTGGTCCGTGACCAACAGGGCGAGGTGGTGGGACGCACAAGCATGCACCGCAGCGCGGCCTTCGACGCCAAGGTGGGCCCTCGACAGTTGTTCGGGCACACCGAGTTCGTCGACGACAACGACGTCTTCGCGGCCATCATGGACGGCGTCGAGGCCAGGGCCGACGGCCTGCCGCTCTTCGGTCCGGTGGCGCTGCTGCCCAACCAGACCGGCGGGGTGATCACCTCCGGCTTCGCCGACCGCGGCTTCGTGGACTCCGCGTGGAACCCCGCCTACTACCCGGACATGTACGAGCGGCACGGCTTCCACCGCCGCTTCGAGGCGGACACCTGGCTTGTCGACCTCAACGGCACGGCCGCCGCCGGTTCCCCGGCCCGCGCCGGCCACGACCACGGGTTCGCCTTCGACGACGCCCGGATCGCCGCCGAACAGCTGGTCATCCGGCGCGGCTCCCGGTGGCGACTGCACCGCCAACTGCCGATCCTGCGGCGGATGCTCAACGCGAGCTTCGCCCAACTCGGCTACTACACCCCCATCAGCGCCGATCAGCTGGCCGAGCAGACAGACGGTCTGGCGTTCCTGCTCGACGAGGCGCTGCTGCTCTGGCTGGAGAAGGCCGGCCGGCCCGTCGCGTTCGTCGTCACCGTGCCGGACATCTCCGAGTACCTGATGAGCGTCGGCGGCCGGCTCGGCGTCGTCAATCAGCTCCGCCTGCTCGCCACCCGCGACCGGTACCGGCGGGATGCCGTCCTCATCATCAAGGGCACAGTGCCCGACGAGCAGGGCAACGGGTACCTGACGCTGCTGTCCAGGGAGCTGCACCGCAACCTCGCCAACAACGGGTACCGCACCCTGCGCAGCACCTTCGTCGAACGGACGAACGTCGCCTCGGCCGCCCAGTACCGGCGCGCCGGCGGGCGGCCACTGCACGGGTACGCCTTCTACGAGCGAGCGGGGGCGGCGTGAGCTGGGTGGAGGAGTTGCGGGCCAACGCGGCGATCTGCAACCGGGCACCGAGCGCGCACAACACGCAGCCGTGGCGACCGGAATACCACGCCGACAGGATTGTCATCGCTGTGGACCCCGCCCGCCGGCTGCCCGACTCCGACCCGACCGGCCGCGATCTGGCCCTCGGCATCGGCGCATTCGTGGAGACCTGCCTCATCGTCTCCGCCGAACTCGGCCTGAACGTCACGGTGGCCCCCGGTCCGCAACTGGTCCCCGCGGCGACCCGCTACCCGACGCCGTTCACCATCGCCGACGTCGAGGCCCGTCGGGTCGCCCGTGGCCGATACGCGCCCGGGCAGGTCGACGCCACCGTCATCGCCGCGCTCGGGCCCGGCATCGCGCACGTGCCGACCCGGGAGATCGCAGCGGAGCTGGCGGTCGCCGACCGTTGGATGTTCGGCACCCCGCCGGTCGCCGTCGAGTTGCGCGACTGGCTCCGACTGAGCCCACATCACCCTCGATACCACCTCGACGGACTCACCGACCGGGCGCTCACCCTGTCCCGGGCCGAGGCGTGGTTCCTGTCCACCGCGCTTCGCGCGTACCCGGTCACCCGCCGGATGGGCCTGCCGGCGTTGCTGGCCGCCAGCGGTCGTGGTCTGTTGCGCTACGACGGCAGCGTCCTGGTCCTGCTCGCCACCGACGCCGACCACGTCGCCGCGGGCAGACGTCTGCTGCGTACGTGGCTGACGCTCGCCCGGCACGGCCTGGCGGTCCACCCACTCAGCCAGCTCATCGACTGCCCGGCGACGGCCGGTTGGCTCGCCGAGCGGGTGGACGGGCAGCCCCTGGCGGTGTTTCGCGTCGGTCGGCCCCTCGCCGAGCCGGTCCGCTCGGCCCGACGCTAGCGGGTCGTCCCCGGCCCATCCGCACCGTCGCCGCCGCGTCGATGCTGATCCCGACGCCGTGGACCGCCACCGCTTCCGGCCGCCGGCCCACTCCCGCGAGCGCTACCGACCGAGGTACGAACGCGCCCCGTGCCCGGCGAGCACGGTGAGCACCTCCTCCGGGTCTCCCCCGGCGACCGCCTCGAACAGCCGCTCGTGCCGGTGGACCCCGTCCAGCGGCTGCGCCAGCTCCGCCTCCCGGCGCAGGTTGATCGCCATGTAGAGCTGCAACTTCACAAGGATCGAGCCGTACACGGCAGACAGTTGCCGGTTACCGGCGAGCGCCACAAGCGCGACGTGGAACTCCCGGTGCGACTCGGCGACCGCCATCCGGTCACCGGCCCGGGTCGCCTCCCGCATCTGGTCCAGGGCCGCCCGCAACCCGGCCAGGTCGCCTTCCCGGCCGACCGGGACCCCGGCCCGGACCGAAAACTGTTCCAGCATGTCGCGCAACTCGTACAGCTCCCGCACGTCGCGGTCCGACAGGGTGGCCACCCGGACGCCCCGCCGCGGCACATGCTCGACCAACCCCTGCTGGGCCAGCAACCGCAGCGCCTCCCGCAACGGAGCCCGGCTGATCCCCAGCCGGCGGGTCAGCTGCTCCTCCACCAGGCGTTCACCCGGGTCGCTCTTGCCACTGAGGATCTCCCGGGTCAGCCGAGAGACGGCGAGGTCCACCAGGCTGACACTCTCCAGCGCACCATCCACCGGCGATGCGGCCACGTCGTTCACGCCGATGAGTCTGCCACCTGCCCCCGCCGCCGCCGGTGTGGGCGGGTCGCCCGGGGTGGCACAGGGGGAACGGACTGACGCACCACGGCCACCCCCGGCCGTGCCTGCCGGGCTGACGCACCGAGCGGGTTCATACCTGTGGCACAGGGTCCGTCGGAGCGACCGACGGCCGCAAGCCGTCGAACAGGACGGCCACCGCACGATCGAGCACCGGACCGGAGTAGTCGCCGGTCTCCGCCGCCATGCTGGCCCCTCGGAGCAGGGCGAGTATCTCGAGCATACCGATGTCGGGACGGACGGCACCTGCGCGCTGGCCGCGGTGCAGGAGGTCCGCCAGCGCGTCGCGCATCTGTGCTCGCTGGTCCGTCTGCTCCGCCTTGATGTCCACTCCGGCGTCCTGCAACGCGTCGGTCAGAGCCTTCTTGCTTGCCGCATCCGCGACGATCCTCGCGAAGAAGGTGAAGAACGCCGTCTGGGGCTCTGCACACGCCCGCAACCGGGCCGCCTCCTGAAGAAGCAGGTCGACACGGGCCGAGACGATGGCCGCGTACAAGGCCTCCTTGGTGGCGAAGTGTCGATACACGGTGCCGACCCCGACTCCGGCCCGCCGGGCGATCTCGTCCATACGGGCCGCCAAGCCCTGTTCGCCGAGGACGGCCTCGGCCGCCGCGAGCACTTTCGTTCGGTTGCGTGCTGCATCGGAACGCATCATGCCCACGCCGCCGAGGGCCGCACCGTTGACAAACGGAATCCAGGTTCCATATCTTCAAGCGGAATCACGATTCCGATTCTACGAGGGTGGCATGGACTACACCACACTGGGCCGATCCGGTCTCCGCGTCTCCCAAGCCTGCCTGGGCACGATGAACTTCGGCAGCGACCCGCAAGCCCCAACCCCGGAACCCGAGGCCCGGCGCATCATCGACGCGTTCCTCGACACTGGTCACAACTTCATCGACACCGCGGACACCTACCGGGGTGGCACCAGCGAAGAAGTCGTGGGCCGGGCCATCGCACACCGTCGTGCCGACGTCGTCCTGGCCACCAAAGCGGCAGCGCCGCAAGGCACCGACCCCAACAACCGCGGCCTGTCCCGCGTACATCTGACACGCGCCCTGGAAGCGAGCCTGCGCCGACTCGGCACCGACTACGTCGACCTGTACCAGTGCCACGTTCCTGACCCGGACACCCCGATCGAAGAGACAATGACGACGCTCGACGGTTTCGTACGCTCCGGCAAGGTCCGGTATCTGGGCTGTTCGAACTTCACCGCCGCAGGCATCGTCGGCGCCCAATGGGCCGCGCAACGCACCGGCGCCATGCCCCTCGTCAGCCTGCAGGCCAACTACTCCCTGATCATGCGGGCCATCGAAGCCGAGATCATGCCCACCTGCCAGCAATACGGGCTCGGCATCGTCGCGTACAGCCCACTCGGCAGCGGCCTGCTCGCCGGGCGATACCAGCGAGGCGCCGCACCCGCCGAGGGATCGAGACTCGCCCAGTGGGCAGCCATGCCCAGCCCGATGGCACGCGCATTCGTAAGAGGCCTGCTCGCCGAACCCCACTTTGACATCGCCGACGAAGTGGCCACCCTCGCCGCCGAACTGGAGACGACCGGGCCAACGATCGCGCTGGCCTGGATCAAGAGCAAACCCGAGATCACCTCGCTGATCATCGGCCCACGCTCAGCCGATCAACTGACTGCGAACCTCGCCAGCCTGGCGTTCAACCTGCCCGACTCCGTGTCGGCCCGCTTGGCCGCCGTCAGCCGATCCACAGTGATCCCTCCAGTCACCGGCCAGCACAACGCCGCTTGACTCGGCGACTCCATCCAGGTGCGCCACCGTCCACACCTCCCGGCCCGGTGGCTCAGACCAGCACCGCAGCAGCTCAGCCATCGCGACCCGACATGACCGCCGGTCCAGACCGCCGGTCCGCATGGCGTCCCGCCACCACGACAACGTCATACGTCACACGATGATGCTAATCTATTTCCGCGCGGTAAACGGATCTTCGACTGGTGGAAGGATCGCGATGGCATCGGATCGGTCGACAACCGGCTCCGCGTGCACGCGTCGTACCGACCGCCTGTCACATCCCCGCCCTCGCGGCAGGAGGCACACCCGTCGTGCCGGGACGACGGGCGCGCACCGCCGCGATGCCAGTGCGGACGTCGGCAGCGCCATGTCCGGCCCCGCCAATCCACGCAAACCCAAGGAGGTTCGACTGTGCCACTTCGTAAACTCTCCGCCCCCTGGATAGGGGCGGCCATGGCCCTCATGGTGCTGGTCGCCGTCGGGGCGTCCGTCATCATGACCGGTGGTTCCGCGGCTGCGGCCACCACCGCCGGCTGCGGCAAGGCACCCGGACTGAACAGCGGCACCCACACCATCCAGAGCAGCGGAAAGACCCGCAGTTTCATCCTTCGGCTGCCCGACAGCTACAACAACACCTACCCCCACCGGCTGGCCTTCGGGTTCCACTGGTTGGGCGGCACCGCCGAGCAGGTCGCCTCGGGCGGCACCGACGGAGCCGCGTGGGCCTACTACGGCATGCTCTCCCAGGCGAACAACACGACGATCTTCGTCGCCCCGCAGGGCATCAGCAACGGCTGGGGCAACTCCAACGGTGAGGACGTCACCTTTACCGACGACATGGTCCGGGTGATCGAGAACGCCCTCTGCGTCGACACCACGCAGCTCTTCTCTGTCGGGTTCAGCTACGGCGGCGCGATGAGCTACTCGTTGGCGTGCTCCCGACCGACGGTGTTCCGGGCGGTCGCGGCCATCGCCGCCCCTGGGGCGATCAGCGGCTGCAGCGGCGGCACCCAGCCCGTGGCGTACCTGGGAATTCACGGCATCAACGACAACATCACGAGCGGACGGTCGCTGCGGGACAGGTTCGTCCGGAACAACGGCTGTGCCGCGCAGAACCCGCCCGAACCAGCGCCGGGCAGCCGGACCCACATCACCACCGCCTACTCGTGCCAGGCCGGATATCCGGTGCTCTGGGCCGCGTTCGACGGCGGCCACCAGCAAGGCCCGGTTGATGGGTGTGCCGGCTGCGAGAGCGGCGCGCGGAGCTGGGTCAAGCAGGAGGTGTGGCGGTTCTTCAGCCAGTTCGGGTCCACAGTGCCGCCCACCACGTCCCCGCCCACCACTCCCCCGCCGTCGAGCCCGCCGCCGGGGCAGCAGAACGTGCTGATCGTGGGTAACCAGTCCGGTCGGTGCATCGACATTCCCAACTCGAGCACCAGCAACGGGACCCGCGCCCAGCTGTGGGACTGCCACGGTCGCACCAACCAGCGCTGGACCCACACCTCCAACCGCACCCTGACCGTCTACGGCAACAAGTGCCTGGACGCCAGCGGGGCGGGCAGCAGCAACGGCACGGCGGTCATCATCTGGGACTGCAACGGCCAGCCCAACCAGCAGTGGAACCTCAACTCCAACGGCACCATCACCGGGGTCCAGTCGGGGCTCTGCCTCGACGCGATCAACTCCGGCACGGGCAATGGCACGCAACTGCACCTATGGGCCTGCCACGGTGGCGCCAACCAGCAGTGGAGCACGCGCAACTAGGCACAACTGCCGAAGACGCGCCGCCCGGGTCCGCTCCCGGGCGGCGCGTCGCTGCGAGGTGGACCGGCGATCCTCGACGCGACGGGTGCGCGCCAACCGCTCAGCGCGACTCGGCGGGGGCCGGCAACGTGCCCGCCCAGGCGTGCCAGTAGGCAGCGCCGCCACTGGTCTGGCGCAGGATCGCGTCGGCGCGCGGCAGGCCGTCACCCGGACCGCCGCCCGTGCCGGCCTCCGGCCAGAGGCACACCAGGTAGCGGTCCGGCCGCCGGTCCAGGTAGCTGGTGTCGTCCTCGTCGAGCTCGTCACTGTCGATCCCGCCGAACGGGTCATGGCCCTCGTCCATGCCCAGGGCGCAGTACCGTACCCGATAGACCGGCAGCGGGCCGGTGTCCTGCCCCTGCGGGGTCAGCGGCAGCCGGGCGAGTCTCCCGCCTCCCCACGGAATCAGGTTGGCCACCGGGCTTGCCGGCAGAAACGACACCTCCACCACCTCCTCCCACTCCTGCGCTGCCGCCGGCGGCTCAACGTCATGCACCTCGACGGTGAAGCGGACCCGCCCGGTGTGCGTGCCGGTCATCAGGAACAAACTGCCCGGCTGGACGGCACCGCAGAGGCCGTTCACCTGCCCGGCGAACGCGCCCTCCATATCGGGCACCTCATCACTCGTCAGATAGATCTGCCCGTACGAGACCGGCGCCGGGCCATCGAAGAGAACACGCATCCGCCGATCCTGCCATCGATCAAGGCTCGGGTACGGCCGTGGTCAGCAGGTACCCAGCCTCCAACCGGAAGCGATCGCCGTCGGCCACCCCCCGGTCGTCGACGAACGCGCGCAGGTCCGCGCGCAACGCCGTCCACCGCCCCTCGGCCACCAGCCGGTCCCGTTCGGTGACGACGTGCCCGGCCGTGTCGATGAGCAGGCTGGTCGCCACGTCGGCGGTGGCGAAGCTCAAGCCCAACCGGTGGACGACCGCCGACGTGATCCGCAGGTCGGCGGTGGCCAGGAGCTGCCCGACGGACGTGCGGTCACCCCACCGGCTCGGCGGGGCGCCACCGGCCGGAGGTGGCGGTAGATACCCGCCGAGGACCTGGCCCATGGCCGGCATCAGACTGCCCGGTGTCCAGGCGGCCAGCAGCACCCGGCCCGAGGGGCCACACACCCGGCTCAGCTCTCGGGCAGCGGCTTCGTGGTCGTTCGCGTAGATCACGCCGAACACCGACAGGACCACGTCGGCCGAGTCGTCCGGCAGCGGCAGGCGGGTCGCGTCGCCGACCCGCCAATCGACAGCCAGGCCGTCCTCGGCGGCCCGACGCCGGGCCAGCTCCACGAGCGCGGGCTCGAAATCCACCCCGACGGTACGGGCACCGGTTCGGGCGGCAAGTATCGCCGCGTTGCCCGTGCCGGTGGCCACGTCGACCACCCGGTCATCCGCCCGGATGCCGGCGGACTCCACCACCGCTTCGGCGACCGGCATCAGCCGCCGTGCCATGGCCGGATAGTCGCCGGCCGCCCACGTGGTCACGAACGCACTCATCACGCCTCCCTCATCGCGGAAGGCGCCCTTGGATCCGAGGTGTTCCCGGGTGAGCGTGGCGGACCTGGTCCGTCGCAGCGCCTCTCACTCCGGCATCGTCGACCGTAGATGACCGCAAAGCGCCCCGGCAACCCGCGGCCGAGGAGGCGTGTCCGCATCGTCCAGTGGGCCTGGGTGGCACGCTTCCACCGGAGCCCGGGAGCACACCTGGCGAGCAGCGCTGACGGGCGTGCCTGGGGCGGGCCGGTGCCGGCCGTGCGCCGCTACCTGCGGCGCGAGCGCAGCACCAGGATGACGGCGATGGCGACCGCGACGAGGACGAAGAAGCCGATCAGCACCGGCTGGGCGACAGGCGTCTTCGGGCCGCCGACCACGGCGAGGTTTTCCAGCATGTCGGTCTCCGTCCACTGAGGAGGTACGCGGCTGGGTCAATCCCTTCCCGGATTACCCGGCGCGCAACCCACTCCGGTGCCGCGAGGGTTGACCGAGGCGCCGCCGCTGACGCCGCGGCGAGGTCCCGGCCGTGGATGACGCGCACCCCGACCTCCGGAGCCGTAACAAACCCGAAACTACCGGTTGAAAAAGCTGGAACTTTCTGCCAGCCTGGGAGCCATCGATGAGTGTGAACGTTAACATGATCCTTTCCGCACCAGGTGCGCTCGACAACCACCGCCCAGCCCTTCCGGAACTGCTCCGATAACTCGGCCGACCGGCGGGCGTCGCCGCTGCTCTGTGCGGCCGCCGCACCGGCTGGGTCCGCTGACGCGGCAACGCCGACGATCGAACAACGCCGGAGCACCCACCCACCACCAGGAGGTACCGACCGTGCGAGGACCTGCACACCACCCCCCACCCGCGGAGAACGCCCACGTCGTCCGAGCACCCTCCCGGTTGCGCGGCCGGCTGTTCAAGCTCGCCGCGGTCGGGATCGCCGCCGCGGTCGGCCTGTTCACCCTGACGGTGACCACCGGGTCGGCATCGGCCGCCGACAACCCGTACCAGCGGGGTCCGGACCCCACCCGGACCAGCGTCACCGCCGTGAACGGCCCCTTCGCCAACACGTCGGTGAGCGTCCCGACCGGGTACGGCTTCAACGGCGGCAGGATCTACTACCCGACCGACACCAGCCAGGGCACCTTCGGGGCGATCGCGATCTCGCCGGGTTACACCGCGTTGTTCTCCGCCGAACTGGCCTGGATGGGGCCGTGGCTGGCCTCCCACGGCTTCGTCGTGATCGGCATCGAGACCAACAGCCGCAACGACTTCGACACGGCCCGAGGCACCCAGTTGCTCGCCGCGCTCGACTACCTGACCCAGCAGAGCCCGGTACGCGACCGGGTCGACCCCACCCGGTTGGCGGTCGCCGGTCATTCGATGGGCGGCGGTGGCGCGCTGAGCGCGGCCACCCGGCGACCGTCGTTGAAGGCAGCGGTCGGCATCGCGCCGTACTCGCCGTCGTCGAACCTGGCGAACGACCGGGTGCCCACGATGGTCTTCGCCGGGCAGGCGGACACTGTGGTCACGCCGTCCTACGCCACCAGCCTGTACAACAGCCTCCCCAGCACGACGGAGAGCGTCTACGTGGAGGTGGCCGGCGCGGATCACGGGTTCATGGTCGGACGGTCGAACCCGGTGATGGTCCGGACCATGCTGCCGTTCGTCAAGATGTTCATCGACAACGACGCCCGGTACAGCCAGTTCCTCTGCCCGCTGCTGGACTCCAGCGGCGTGGTCACCTACCGCAGCACCTGCCCGTTGCTGCCCTCGACACCTGTCACCCCGACGGCGACACCCACCAACACGCCGACCCCCACCGCTTCGCCCACCACCCCACCCGGCTCCGCCAGCCAGATCGTCGGCACGCAGTCCGGCCGGTGCGTCGACGTACCCAACGCCTCGCGCACCAACGGCACCCGGGTGACCCTGTACGACTGCAACCGGCAGACGAACCAGACCTGGACCTACACCTCAGGCAAACAACTTCAGGTGTACGGGAACATGTGCCTGGACGCGGCGGGCTCCGGCAACGGCGCGGCGGTCCAGATCTACAGCTGCCACGGCCAGACCAACCAACAGTGGAACGTCAACTCCAACGGCACCATCAGCAGCGTCCAGTCCGGCCGGTGCCTGGACGTCTGGAGCACTGCCAACGGAGCCCCGATCCAGCTGTACGACTGCCACGGGCAGACCAACCAGCAGTTCCGGCTCACGCCCCTCGCCTGACGAGCGGCCGAACCGAGACGGGCGGGCCCGGCGTCACGCTGAGCCCGCCCGCACGACCTCACACCTGCCCGGTCCAATCGCACCCGCCACCCCGCCACCCCGCCACCCCGCCACCCCGCCACAAGATCGTGCTCGATCCACGATCCAGTGGCCTGCACCGAGAACGAGGGCACTCCTTCAACGATCGAGCGCGATCTTCGCGGGTCCGGCACGCCCACCCGGGTCGATCAAGGAGTTGGGGTGGTGGACGTAAGTCGCAAAAGTGGCCGATACGGCCACCACAACTCCAAGATCGGCAGGGCTGGGGCGGTGAGGCGGTTCGCCGTACGCCGTACACGCCCTGCTCGACCGGGATGGGACGCTCGCCGCCGGCGCCCAGGACGGCGATCTGGTGGACTGTGGAACCCCGGCCGGCGCGCGAGTCAGCAGCCGGCCGGACGGCCTGTTGCCGGCCGGCTGGGTGCAGGGGGCGGTGCTCGACGAGGAGTGTTCCGGGCAGGACTACGGCTGCTTCCCGCCCGAGGACCCCCTTCGCGATGTCCCGCAACGGGGATGACGACCAACAGCGACACTCGCCGCGGTTGCCGGAAACTGTAAAGAACCCTTGATATTAAACGTCACGGACGTCAATATGGGGAGGCCACGAGGTCGCTGAAGCCTGGAGAGTGCGCTATGCGGAGCCGTCGAATTGTCGCAGTGCTGGCCGGGGCGGCGATGACCGTCACGGCCGCCGTCGCCTTCGTCCCCAGCAGCATGGCAGCGGTGTCCGCGGGCAACGCCGTTGCGATGGTCGCCTGCACCGCACCGGCCTGGGCCGAGGGCACCACCTACCAGACGGGCGCCCAGGTCACCTACGGCGGCCGGCTCTACCAGGCACTTGTCGCCCACACCGCGTACCCCGGGGCCGGCTGGAACCCCGCCGCTACCCCGTCGCTCTGGCGCGACCTTGGCGCGTGTTCGGGAAGCACTCCGCCGCCCACCACGCCAGCACCGACGACCGCGCCACCCACCACGCCGCCACCCACCACGCCGCCGACCAGTTCGCCGCCGCCGACCGGTGGGACCTGCGCGGTGAAGTCGCGGCCCGCCGGCAAGGTGTTGCAGGGCTACTGGGAGAACTGGGACGGCGCCACCAACGGCGTCCACCCCGGACTCGGCTGGATCCCGATCACCGACAGCCGGCTCAACCAGCACGGCTACAACGTGATCAACGCGGCGTTCCCGGTGATCCGCGCGGACGGCACTGTCCTGTGGGAAAACGGCATGGACGCCGGCGTGAAGGTGGCCACCCCGGCCGAGATGTGCCAGGCCAAGGCCGCCGGCGCCACGATCCTGATGTCGATCGGCGGCGCCGCCGCGGGCATCGACCTCAGCTCCACCGCCGTCGCCGACCGGTTCGTCGCGACGATCGTGCCGATCCTGACGGCCTACCACTTCGACGGCATCGACATCGACATCGAGACCGGCCTGACCGGCAGCGGCAACATCAACACCCTGTCGACGTCGCAGGCCAACCTGATCCGGATCATCGACGGAGTGCTGGCCCGGATGCCGGCGAACTTCGGCCTGACGATGGCACCGGAAACGGCGTACGTCACCGGCGGCAGCGTGGTCTACGGCTCGATCTGGGGCTCCTACCTGCCGATCATCAAGAAGTACGTCGACAACGGCCGGCTCTGGTGGCTGAACATGCAGTACTACAACGGCAGCATGTACGGCTGCGCCGGCGACTCGTACCCCGCCGGCACCGTGCAGGGCTTCACTGTGCAGACGCAGTGCCTCAACAACGGCCTCACCATCCAGGGCACCACCATCCGCGTGCCGTACGACAAGCAGGTCCCCGGCCTGCCGGCGCAGAACGGTGCCGGCGGCGGCTACCTGTCGACGTCCCTCGTCACCCAGGCCTGGAACTCGGTGCCCGGTCTGAAGGGCCTGATGACCTGGTCGGCGAACTGGGACGGGTCGAAGGGCTGGACCTTCGGCGACAACGTGAAACGCCTCCAGGGCCGCTGAGCCACCCGGCTCTTCTCCGCACCGGCCCGGGTCGGACCCGGGCCGGTGCTCCGGCTACGGCCGGCCCGGTCATCGGGTGGCCAGCTCGGAACGGACGAGTTCCAGCAACCGTCCCAGCCAGTTGGCGCCGCTGGAACTCCAGTACCTCGAAGCCCAGTCGTTGTAGAGCAGCCGGGCGTCACCAGTGCCGAGCAGTGTCGCCGCCACCGTCGGATGGCGCTCGACCTTGTCCCGCAGCAACGCGGCCATCACGCCCAGCCGGGCCGCCGGCCAGCCCGCCCGCCGGGGCGCCTCCTCGCCGAGTGTCCGGGCGTCGAGGCCACGGCCGGCGGCGGCGATCCGGTCGTGCCAGTCACCGTCGTCGGTGGACAGCGCCCAGTAGGCGTGCATGACGCTCGCGTAGTCCCGGCCGCCGAAGGTGACAGCTGCCGGATAGTCGATCTGCAGGACCTCCAAGCCCGCCGGATCCGGCCAGCCGCTCGGGTACACGCGGCCGCCGACGACAAGCGGGGCTGTCGTCTCCGGTCCGTCCGCCACCCGCCGCGCCCCGCTTCTGGCGACACCGACCTCGCTCCGGCGGAAATAGTCGAGCGCCCGCTCCCGGACCTCCGGGGTCACAGTGAGCGTGCGGTCCGAGCGTCGGGCCGGGATCGTCTCGCCCACCTCGGCGAGCAGGATCCGTACCGGAAGGTCGTTCTGGTCCATGTCGCCGAGCATGAAGATTCGGCGGTGCTCGGGTACCGCCTGATACAGCTCGCGGACGATCTCCAGGTTGGCGCTTGTCGGATCCGTGGCATACGTCAGAAGCGCGTTCCAGCACCGTCGTGCCGAGTCCGGTCGATCGTTGAGATCGTCCACCTCGTCGGCCAGCTCGCCGATCACCATCTCCGGAGTCAGCCAGGACTCCAGCGCCGGCACGGTCCCGCGTGCCGTGCCGGTGATGATCAGCGTTGCGCCCTCGGGCGGGGTCAGGGTCAGGGTGCCGTCGTCGAACGCGGCGCGCAGACCGTCGAGATCAGTCGATCCGAATCGCCAGAGGACGACGCCGTCGGCGAAGACGCCGAGCGTGCTGAGCGCGTAGTGATCTCCTCTGTTGACGAAGACGAGACGTTGCCGCCCCTTGATGACGTCGTCGCCAACCAAGCGCGACGTTGCGGTGCTGTCCGGCATGCCGGCGAGCCTAACGACACGAGCGCTGGCAGGAAGCTGTGCTAGGGATGCGAACCAAACCTCGATCCCACTGCGATAGGTAGGCATGACCGCCCAGGACGACGCCGACCTCCTGGCCCTGATCGCAGGCGGCGACCGGAACGCGTTCGAGGCGCTCTACCGCCGGCACGCGCCGTGGCTACGCCTGCGGCTGTGCTACCGCTGCGCCGACGATGCCCTCATCGACGACGTCGTGCAGGAGACATTCCTCGGGGTGTGGACCGGCGCCGCGGCCTCGTTCCGGCCTCGCGACACCGACGCTGCCGCCTGGCTGTGGAGGATCGCGTCGCGCCGGCTCATCGACGCGCTGCGCCGCCGCACCTCCCGCGATCGGCTCAGCCGGCTGCTGGCCCGCCTGCGCGGCAGCGACGAATCGTCCGCCGAGGAGGCGGTGCTTGTCGGTCTCGAGCACGGCGACCTCGGGGGCGCCCTCGCCCGCCTCTCCCCGGAGTTGCGCGCGGTCATCCGCGCCACAGTCCTCGACGGCCTCTCCACCGCCGAGGCCGCCGTCCTGCTCGGCATCCCCGCCGGCACCGTCAAGACGCGGGCGATGCGGGCCCGCCGGCAGCTGCGAGAGGAGTTGACATGACCTGGCACCTGCTCGACGAGGATCTACGCGCCTACGCCACCCGTACCCTCACCGCCCCTGGTCTGTGGTCCACCGAGGCGCACCTGGCCGCGTGCGGTGAGTGCCGCGAACGCCTCGCCGCCGCCGCGACCGAGGACCTGGGGTGGGCGATCGACGGAGGCTGGGCCCGCCTCGACGTCGCCCTGGACGCGCCGCGGCCGGGGCCCGTCGAGCGCTTGATGATCACGGTCGGCGTTCCCGACCACACCGCGCGGCTGCTCGCGGCGACGCCGGCGCTGCGGCTGTCGTGGCTCGTGGCGATAGCGGTCACGGCCGCGTTGACGGCAACGGTCGCCGTGCTCACCGACCCGGTAGTGTTCCTCGCCGTCGCCCCGCTGTTGCCGCTGGTGGCGGTCGGGATGTCGTTCGCGCCCGGCATCGATCCCACCTACGAGATCGCGCTTGTCGCTCCGATCCGCTCGTTCCGGTTACTGCTGTTGCGGTGCCTCGCGGTCCTCTCCGCGACCACCGCGCTGTCCGCCGTGGCCAGCCTCTTCATCTACGAGTACGGGCTGCGCGCGACCGGTTGGTTCCTGCCGTCGCTCGCCCTGACCGTGCTGTCGCTGCTGCTCTCGGCTCGGCTCGGCGCGGGGCTGGCAGTGGTCGTCGTCGCCGGCGGCTGGGCGGCGGTGGTCGCCTCCACCTTCGGCGACCGGCTCCTCTTCACGCTCGCCGGGCAGGTAGGCGTCGCTGTCGTCGGCGGGATCGCCGCCGTGGGACTGGCCCGTCAGCGCGGCACCTACGACCGCTACCACGTCCCCAACCCGATGAGGAGAGTTTCATGACCGCCGTTCAGGCAGACGGTCTGGCGCTGCGGTACGGGCGCACCACAGCGCTTGAGGACGTGTCGTTCACGCTGCGCACCGGGGTGACCGGGTTGCTCGGCCCGAACGGCGCGGGCAAGACGACCCTGCTGCGGATCGTCGCGACCGCCCTGCCGGCCGGTGGCGGAACGCTGCGGGTCTTCGGCCACGATCCGAGCACGTCACCCGGGCGGCTCGCGGTCCGACGCCGGCTGGGCTACCTGCCGCAGGACCCCGGCTTCCACCCGTCGTTCACCGCCTTCGAGTTCGTCGACTACGTCGCGATCCTCAAGGAGCTCACCCACCGGACGGCGCGGCACGCCGAGGTCGCCCGGGTGCTCTCCGCCGTCGGCCTCGCCGATCGCCGGCGATCCCGGATCCGGACCCTGTCCGGCGGTATGAGGCAACGGCTCGCGCTGGCGGCCGCCCTGGTCGGCGACCCGGACCTCGTCATCCTCGACGAACCGACTGTCGGTCTCGACCCGGAGCAGCGGCTGCGGTTCCGGGAGCTGGTCGCGGACCTGGGCGAGCGCAGGACGGTGCTGCTGTCCACCCACCAGACCGAGGACGTCATGTCGCTCTGCCAGGAGGTCGTCGTCCTCGACCGGGGCCGGGTGCGGTTCGCGGGCACCCCGGCGGAGCTGGCCGGGCTCGCCGCCGGCCGGGTGTGGACGAGCGCGGCGCGGCAGCCGGGGGCGCTGGCGTCGTGGCGGACGGGCACGGGGCTGCACCGCCACGTCGGCGACCCGCCACCCGGGGCCGCGCTGACCGCACCGTCCATCGAGGACGGCTACCTGACGCTGGTCGGCGTCGTCCCCGGTGCGGAGGCGTCGATGACCGTGGGCGGCGCGCGGTGACCGCCGCCCTGACGGTGGCCACGCCGGCCCGTCCGACGCCGTCGTCCACACACCGGCGTCGGCAGGCGCTCCTCGCCCTCGCCCGGTTCGAGGCGCTCCGGATGCTGCGACACCCGTTCACCATCGCGGCAGCGCTCCTGTTCCTCGGCCCGTGGCTGTGGGGCTGGCTGTCGGGCACGGCCAACCGATATCCGGTGCTCCCCGAAGAGCTGATCGTCATCCAGCTGCTCGCGTTGCCGATCCTCGGCGGGTCGGCGCTGATCGTGGCGAACCTGGTCACGCTGCGGGCGCACCGGCACAGGGTCGACGTGTCCTTCGACGTGCTGGTGCTGTCGCCCGCTTGGCGGGTCGGCGGGTTCCTGCTGGCACTGCTACCGCTGGCCGGCCTCAGCCTCCTGGTCGTCGCCGTCCGGGTCGGGGTCGCCGCGGCGCTTCCGGGCGCGGCTGGGGGCGTCGACGTCGCCGCGTTGGTGACCCCGTCGGCGCTGGTGCTGCTCCTCGGTTCGGTCGGGGTGCTCGCCGGTGTCCTGATCCGCTCCGTGCTGGTCGCCCCACTGCTCGTCCTGCTCGTCCTCGTGCTGGAGTTCGTGGCGATCTCCGCGACCCTGAGCGGGACCGGCTGGCGGTTCCTGCTCCCGGTCTACGTCAGCGAGTTCGCGGCCCCGGTGCCCGCCGGCGTCTCCGACCGAC
The DNA here is from genome assembly GCF_040649215.1 of Micromonospora sp. NPDC049044. Lineage (NCBI taxonomy): Bacteria > Bacillati > Actinomycetota > Actinomycetes > Micromonosporales > Micromonosporaceae > Micromonospora > Micromonospora sp. NPDC049044. The sequence continues at coordinate 284,051 of NZ_JBEZFA010000001.1, forward strand.
CCGCGGCCCGGCACCTCGCCTATCTGGTCGGGATCACCGTGCTGCTCGTCGCGGCCGTTCTGGCCCGGACCAGGGCACGGAGGTCGATGGTCGCGGCCGGCCTCGCCGTCGGGCTGATCCTCACCGTCGGCGGCGGGCTGTCCCAGTCGCGACCCGACCCGGGCATCGCGGCGGCCCGCGCGACTGTGGAGAACCGGCCGGCGAACATCCAGTCGTGCGTCCTCCGCGACGACGTCACCTACTGCTACTTCGACGGGTTCGACGGGTTCGTCCCGGGCTGGGAGTCGGTGGTGACCTCCGTGCGCGAGGTCATGCCGGACGGCGTCGCCGCGCACGGTCCGCCGCTCGCGGTACGACAGCGGACCGTCCTCGACGAGATCTCCCCGACGGGCCAGATCGGCTCAGTCGCCGAGGACATGCGCGTGGTGGCCGGGTGGAAAGCCGCGGATGCCGCGGCGGGCACCCCGGAGGCGGTACGGGTGGGCACGGTGTGGGGCGACAACCGCGCGACAGCCGTCCTCGCCGCCGGAGTCGCCTACCGGCTGATAGCCGCGCGGGCGTACGACGGAGGATTCTCGCTGTGCGGAGCCCGGTCGGCGCTGCTGGTGTGGCTGGTCGGGCGGGCGTCGCCGGCCGCCCGGGCCGGGATGCGCTCGCTGGACGAGGCGAGCACCGGAGCGCTCGTCTTCAGCGACCCGTCCGCACCGTTCGGCATCTCGGCACCCGACCGGGCGGCGGCACCAGCGTTGGAGCTGCTGCGACGGTCGCCCACCGAGGTGGCGCCGCTCGTCGAGCGACACTGGGCCGAACTGACCGCGCCGGGCACACCGCTGGAGCGCTTCGGTGCCATCTTCGGGGTTGCCATCCAGCCGCCGTCCCCGGATCAGGGCGAGCCGTTGTGCGCCCACTGAGCGGGGTGCCCACCGGGGACGCCGTCGACGCGTCGGGCCAGGCCGGCAACGCGCCAGCGCCGAGGCGGCACGGACGCCTGCGGACGGCGGCGGTGCTGGTCTGGCCGACGCTGCGGGCGACGCGGATCGTACCGCTGCTGGCGGCCGGGATCGTCGGTGTGGCGATCGTGATCCCACCGGCCGTGACCGGGTCGGTCCTGCCCCCCGACCACCACCTCACGTTGCTGCGGTTGGTGATGGCCTGCATCGGCCTCGGCGTCACGTTCGCGCTCGACGACCCCGCGAAGCCGATCGCGGAGACCCTGCCGGTTCCGGCCTGGCTCGGCGCGCTGGTACGAGCGGTCCCCGCTGCCGTCGTCGGCGGCGCGTGCTGGGCGGCAGCGCTGCTCGTGACACGGGCCGGGCCGGAGACCGCGTCGCTGCCGTACCCGGACCTGACCCGTGAGGCCGTCACCGTCGCGGCGGTCGCGTTCCTCGCGTCGGCAGTCGGCTGGCGACGTTCGCCGCACGGAGTTGCCAGTCCACTCGCCGCCCCGATGCTGCTGCTCGCGATGACTGTGGTGGCGCTGCTGCCGGCCTCGGCGGCGCTGCTCGTGGGTGTGGACGACGGCTGGGACGCCGCCCACGACCGCTGGACGTACCTCCTGGCGGGAACGTTGCTGGCGACCGCCGGGGTGCTCACCGTCCGCCGCCTTCCGGGACGCTGACAGCCGTCCGGGATCGCCGCGACTCCCCCGACCTGCGGAGCCTCCCCGGCGAAGGATCGCCGGGGAGGCTCCGATGATCGGCTATCTCACCGGCGCGGGTCCTGCTGGACGCTGAGGGCGTTGAGGATCGGGTCGCCCTCGCCCTTGTCGCGGCGAAGCTCGATCGTCAGATCACCACCGGCGTGCTCGACGGTCACCATGTTGATGTCCGCGGTCTGCGCACCCACCTTCGCCTGCACGTCGTGGTCGTAGAGCACGACCTTGCCGTCGGCGAGCACATCGAACGCACGCTTGCCGGCCTTCACCTTCTCGATCTCCGCGAAGTCGAGGCCGACCCGGTACGTCCCGGCGGGGGCGTTCTTGAACACGTAGCTGAACGTCTCGCCGGTCCGCTGGGTGCGGAACAGCGCGTCGTCCTCGGTACCGGCGATGTCGGCCCTGGTGGTCCGCGCCTTGCCACCGACGTGGCCCCACGGCCGCGAACCGAGCTCCTGGTCGGGCGACCAGACGAAGCCGTCGGCACCGACGTGCCCGGATCCGCCGACGTCGACGCCCTGCCAGTAGGCCGAGGTCGCCAGGCGGACCGGCGTGAACTGCGCCTCCCCCTTGCCGGCGTTCGACGCCACCAACACGTCGCCGACGAGCACGCCGGGCTCGACGCCGGTGTTGTCGACAGTCGCCGTGACAGTTGTGGACGCGCCGACCGCGAGCGTGACCGGGCCGGTTGCGGCCGCGCCGGTGAGGGTCAGCCACGGAAGGTCGGCGGCCTCGTGCCCGCCGTCGCTCGTGCGCTTCTGCTCGCTGACCCGCACCTCGAGCGGGGCGGAACCGGTGTTTGTCACCGTCACGTCGGCAGTGACCTGCTGGCCCTTGTCGAGGAGCCAGTCGAAGTCGCCTCCGGTGACGGTGGCGATGCCCGAGGTCAACGCCGTGTCGACCACCTCGGCCTGATCCTTCTTGGCGATGGTCACCGGGTGGCTGACGGTGACGTAGTTCGGCGACGACACCTCCACGGTGTTTTCGCCGACCAGCGCCTGCGCCTTCCACCGGCCCTTCGCGTCGGTGGTGATGACCCGCTCACCCGCCGGCCCCCTGAGCGTGACGATCGCGCCCTCCATCGGCTTGCCGTCGTTCTTGTCGGTCACCGTTCCCTCGATCGTGCCGGCGGCCGGGAGGGTGTACTCCAGCCCCAGGCCGGCCTTCAGGACGGGCTGGTTGAAGGAGTGCTGCCCCGCGGGGTTGCGGGTCAGGCTCTCCACACCGACCGTCGCCGACGACCCCCGGGTCAGCGCGTTGTCGCCACCGATGCCGTCGCCGTACCCGATCTGGATCCGCCCGTCGGCGATCAGGGTGACCGAGAAGCTCACGCGCGCGGCCCGGTCGTTGTAGAACGCGACGTTGCGCCACTCGATGACCTCCGCCGCCGAGCCGTCCACCTCGGTCCTGCCGAAGTAGATCCCGGCCTCGTCGTCGACGACGAGGTCGTCCCAGAGCGGGTAGATCGCGTCGATCGGGTACGGCCCCGGCAGCGCCGTGTTGCCTCCCGACGTGCTGGCCCGGTCGAAGGTCAGCGTGCCGTTCGTCGTCACGCACACGCCGTCCCAGGCTGTGTCGTAGAACGGGAACAGGAAGCTGCTGTCGAACCACAGCACGCCGCAGAGGTCGTCGCCGCGCCACCCGGACTCCTCGGTGCCCTGACGGTAGAGCCCGTCGGTCACCTTCATCGTGTACGAGCGACCGGCGGGAGCCACGGGCACCGGGCCCGGCTCCGGCTGCTCGGGTTGGGGCTCCGGCTCCGCCTGCTCCGCGCGCGGGTCGAGCGTCACCCGCAGCGCGGCGATGGTTGGCGGCTTCAGCCCCTTCGAACCCCGCAGTTCCACGGTCAGCGGACCGCCCTCGTGCTTCACCACAGCGTTGCGCCAGTCGGCGGCGTTCGGCCCCACGGCCGCCGCCGGGTCGTACGCGTACTCCGCAAGCGTTCCGTCCACGACGACGTCGAACACCCGCTTGCCCTTGGCCACCTTGTCGATCTCGGCGAACCCGAGGTCGATCGCGTAGGTGCCCTTTGGCGCGTCGGGGAAGCGGTAGAACAACTGCTTCTCCGTCGTGGTGCGCTGCGACTGGAACAGGGAGTCGTCGGTCGTACCGTCGATCCCGGCCTTCGTGGACGCGACCTTCGTCTTCCCCTCGTAGCCCCACGCCGTCTTGCCGGCGGCCTGGTCCGCCGACCAGGTGAAGCCGGAGCCGTCGGTGAACTTCGCGCCGCCGGCGTTGACGCCGACCTGGTACTTCGTGGTCGTGAGCGTCACCGGGACGTAGGTCTTGGACTGGCGTCCGGAGTCGGACCGCACCACGATGTTCGCGCCGATGACGCCGGGCTTGGCGTCCTTCGACGAGATCGCGACGTTGACGGTGGTCGACTCGCCCGGGGCGAGGGTGCCGCCGGTCGAGGAGAGCGTCAGCCACGGCAGGTCGGTGACCAGGTCGTCCTCGACGTCGACGAGCACGACGTCATCGGCGATCTGGTCCGCCGCCCACAGCGCCCCGGTCGCGTCGGTTTCGAGACCGCCGCCCTGGCCCACCTTCTGGCCCGGGAACCACCACGCGTTCACCAACGAGCAGTCGTCGGGGTCGACCTGCAGCAGGCGGGTGGGCCGGTTCGAGGTGAGGTCGGTGTACCAGATGGTGTCGGACGCCTGGTTGTAGGCAAGGCCCATCACCTCGGGCAACGGCGGGGCGCAGAAGGACAGCAACGCACCCGGCTTGTCGTGCGACGTCCCGGCGACGGTGCCGATCATGCCGTTCGCCCGGCCGCCGACGTAGAACACGTCCGCCTTCGGGTTGTAGGCGAGACCGGTCAGCTGCAGCGTGGACCAGTCACCCTTGATCTGCCGGGTCTCCTTCCCGGTACTGCGGTCGAAGCAGTGGATGTAGCTGGCCGGGCTGTCCTCCATCTGGCACATGTCACCGGTCTTGGTGTCCAGCGCCATGTCGAACGCCCGGTACGAGGGGTTCCACGACGCGTCGAAGACCTTCCCGGTCGGCTTGCCCGTCACCGTGTAGGCGGTGTTGGTCCGCTTGTTGTAGTCGTGGACCCAGACGTCGCCGTCGTACCCGATGCCGGAGGGCTCCTTCTCCGCGATCGTGCCGGGGATGGCGATGCGGGTGAGCACGTCACCGCCGGCGGTCGGGCCGACAGTGGCGGCGGCCTGTGCTGCCGCGGCGCTCGCCGTCGCCGCCTTGCCGTCGACGTTCGACGGCTTCATGCCGCTCGCACCGGCCTTCCACGCGGTGAGGTCGATCGTGCTGGCCGCACCCTTGCCGATGCGCCCGGTGGCACCGGCGGCGTCCAGCTCGGGGTGGCGCGCGGCCTCACCCAGGGTGTACGTCAGGGGAGCGGAGCCGTTGTTGGTGAGCGTCAGCGAGCCCGCACCGTTCTGGTCGGTGCCCAGCAGCGCGTCGAGTCCGTCGGCCTTCAGACCGGCGACACCCGTGGTCAGACGCGCATCGATCGTGGCGCTCGCGTAGAGCTTGTCGAGGGCGAAGGGGTACGCCGCGGTGGTGTAGTTCGGCGCGTCGACAGTCATCGTGTAGTCGCCGACCGGAAGCTGGCGGTGCACGACGCCCGTCGCGTTTGTCGTGACGGTCTCGACGAGCCCCACCTTGTTCGTGAACGAGACCTTGGCCCCGGCCACCGGCAGCCCGTCGTTCTGGTCGACGACAGTCGCGTCGAGGTACCCGAAGTCAGGCATGTCGTAGCTGACGATCATCCCGTCGCGCAGCACCGGGGCACTCTCGGAGAACCGGATGCCGTCGACGCCGGCCCAGCCCTGGATGCCGGTGACGGCGTGGGCGCCGGCGGTCACCGGGTCGTCGGACCCGATGCCGTCGCCGTACCCGAAGATCACCGTGCCGGAGCGGGTGAGCGTGGCCGAGAAGCTGACCGGCTCGGTGTACTCCGACCGGTCCGGATAGGCCCAGAGCTTGGCGTGGCGGTACTCGACGACGAACGCGTCCTCGCCGTTGACCTTTGTCGCCGCTGTGAAGACTCCACCGCCGGGGGCGAACTCGACTGGCGTCTGGACGTAGAACGGGAAGATGCCCGCACCGCCGCTGCCGGGTCCGGTGCTGGTGTCCGGCGAGATCACACCGCGTAGGCCGATGCCCAGGGTGTCGTGGCTGCCGTTGTAGAGCGCGATCGGGAACGGCAGCTTCACCGTCGCCCACACGCCGCTGGTGAACGCTACCGGGTCGGTGCCGCGCAGGTACTCGCCGTCGGAGACGGCGCAGCTGTAGCCGCCCTTGTCGACGACGAGCCCGACGGGGATCTCCGGCGACTCGTTCTGCGCGCCGACGGTAAGCGGCACGGTCTTCGGCGAGAAGCAGGCGTTGGGCTTGACGTTCAGCTTGTACCCGCCCTCCGGCACAGCGGTGATCGTGAACGCGCCGTTGGCGTCCGTGCGTACCGGCTTCAACGGGGTGCTCATGACGCTGACGTCAGCGTTCCCGACCGGCTGCTTCTTGTCGTCGATGACCCTGCCGCTGATGTCGTGCCTGGCGGCGGCCGTGAGCGGCAGCTTGACCGAGGTGTCCTGGCCCAGGGTGACTGTGACGTTGGCGGTCGCGGTCAGGTAGCCGAAGACCTTGGTGCTGAGCTGGTAGTCGCCGACCGGAAGGTTCGTGGTGAACCGGCCGTCCTTGTCGGTGCCGATCGACCGGCTGAACGGTCCGCTGATCGTCACCTCGGCAGCGGGGACCGGCGCGCCGTCGGCGGTGACCACACCGGTCAGGGTGCCGCCCGTGCGGGGCGCGAGCTCGAGCAGGCGAACGAGGTCGAGCCGCCCTTCGCCGTACTTGTTGTTGACCTCGGCGGTGCCCCCGCACTCGGTGTCGTCGACGTCGACGGCCGACTCGGCGAGCAGCCGGCGGGTCTCCTCGACCCGACCGATCAAGGTCGGGTCGTAGCTCCACAGCGCCGCGACGGCACCGGCGACGTGGGGTGACGCCATCGACGTGCCGGACATCTCGGTGTAGCTGTTACCCGGGTAGGACGAACGGACGCCGTCGCCCGGAGCGGAGATCTCGGGCTTGATCCGGCCACCCTCACCCTCGCCCTTGCGGGAGAACGGCGCGAGCGTGCCGTCCGACGCGTACGCGCCGACGGAGTAGGCACCCTCGGCGGAGCCGGGCGAGGAGACGGTGTCGCAGTCCGCGTACGGCGTGGTGTTGCCCGACGACCAGACGCTGAAGATGCCCGCGGCGGTCCAGGCCTCGTCGACGGCCTGGAAGAAGTCGTTGAAGCTGTGCTCCTCCGTCTGGCCCCAGGAGTTGTTGATGATGTGGGGGCGCTTGGACGGGTCAGGGTTGTTTCCCTGGACGTCGGTCGGGGCGAGCAGCCACCAGCCGGACCGCAGCAGCGACTCGACGCCGCTGTTGTCGCAGCAGCCGTTCGTCGCGATCCACTGCGCGTCCGGGGCGACACCTACGTGGTCGGTGCCGTCCGCGCCGACCATGGTGCCCATGGTGTGCGTGCCGTGGCCGTTGTCGTCGCACGGTGCGCCAGCGCACGCGCCCCGGGTGGCCATCCAGTTGTAGTTGTGGTCGACGGTGCCGTCGGGTTTCGTGCCGCGGTACTGGTGGATCAGTGCGGGGTGGTCGAACTGGACGCCCGAGTCGAGGTTGGACACGGTGATGCCCGCACCGGTGGCGCCCATGGCCCACGCCTGCGGGGCGTGGATGGCGTCCAGCCCCCACGTGGTGGTGTCCGCCTGGACGCCGGCCTTCGGGGCGGCGGGGCGGGCCGCCTGGTCGGCGGGGACCTTCTCCTCGACGGGCTCGACCAGCGCGACCTGCGGCGTCGCGTGGATCTCGGCGACCTGCACCTTCGCGGCCACCCGCAGGGCGAGCTTCTCGTTGCCCCCCTTGACGAGCACGGCGTTGGCGATCGGGTAGGAGGTGTATGTGACCCCGGCCCGGTCAAGGTCGGTGGAGACGGACGCCAGGGAGTCCTTCGCCGCCGCGGCCAGCGCGTCGTAGACGAACTGACCGCGCGCGGCCCAGTCGGTGATCTTCTTCGTCGGTTCGAGGTCGGCCTTGGCGTCGAACGTGATCCAGAAGTCGGACTCCGGCGACGTGCGGAAGCGGTCCTTCAGGTTCGAGGCGATCTTGTTGGCGGCGGCGCTCGGATCCGGTTCGGCGGCGGCGGCCGGTGGCGCCTGGATCAGGCTCAGGCCTACCACTGTGGCCAGCGAAGCCGCGAGGGCTTTGAGTCTCATGAGAATCCTTCGACCTACAGGGGTTGATAGGGGTCGTGGTTCTGGTGGTCGTCGGCACCGTCACCACCGTCGGGGTCACCGGGGGCGGGGGCGCTGACGGGCGGCTCGCGGGGCAGCTGGCGGGGTGGCGGGTGTTCGATGGCGGCGTCGTCGTCACGCACGACGTGTCGCTCAGGCACGTATCGCCCACTGGCTATGGATCATCAGGCCATGCTCGGGGTGGCGCAGTCCCCGTCGCTATCCAGCGGATACGTCAATTTTCACGACGAGCCGTGCAGAGAGTCCTTTTCCGCGAACACGCCGGCCTCCACCGCCTTGACCGCGAGCGCGGTCCGGGAGGTCACCTTCAACTTGCGCATCGCCGCCCGCAGCTGCTGATCCACTGTGGCCGGTGACTTGGCCAGGATCCGGCTGATCTCCCGGTTGGTCTTGCCGGCGACAACCAGCTGGACCACGTCGAGCTCACGCGGCGAGAGCTGGTCGCCGTACCCTCGTCGGCCGCCGCGCCACAGTCGCGGGACCTCGGCCCCGTGTTCGCGCAGCCGCTGTGCGACCCGGTCCGCGTCACCACGGGCACCGAGCCTGAACAACTGCTCGTACTGTGCGGCAAGCAGCTCTCGGCCGTGGTCGATCCGGCCCAGCGCGATGAGCGCCTCGGCTTGCCGCTCCCGGGCCAGCATGGCGTCGTAGGGACGCGGCAACGCGCTCCAGGCGCGCGCCGCCCGATCGTAGGCCGCCGCCGCGCGGGCGTGGTCTCCGTTCGCGGCGAGCAGCAGGGCACGGCAGACCGCGAGCGCGGCACGGGGTGCGGGCGCCGTACGGCCACGCAGCCCTCGGGCGAGCTGCTCGCCGAGGCGGGTCGCGCTCTTGACGTCACCTGCGGCGAGGTGGGCCTCGATCTGGGCGGGGACGAGGTCCGTCGCCCAGATCCAGATGCCCTTTCGCCGGATGGTGTCCATCGGCTCGTCCGTGATCCGCAGCGCCCGGCCGCTGTTTCCGTCCGCCAGCCACAGTCTGGCCAGCGCGGCGGCCGCCTCCATCGTGTCGTCGGCCGCGCCGAGACGGGTGGACTCCTCAAGGACCAGGCGGAACTGCTCCTCCGCTGCGCGCCGCCGTCCGGCCGCGGCCGCCAGCCGGGCCGCGAGCCGGATGCTGCCGAGGTAGTGCGCCGGCCGGTCCCGGTCGGCGTCGGCGAGTGCCACGCTCTGCTCGGCGAGACCCTCCCACCGTCCGGTGAGCCACGCCAGGTTGGCCTGTTCGAGTCGCACGTTGTGGTGCAACCGGGACGCCTGCTCGGTCTCGGCAAGGTGCATGGCCACGGCGAGGTGTCGGTCCGCGTCGGCGTACCGGCCCCAGATCACCGCGCCGGTGCCGACGTTCGCGTGGATGCGGGCCACGTCGAGGCGCTCCGCCGAGGTCGCGCCGTCGATGGGCAGGCCGGCGACGACGTCCCAGGCCTCCTCTTCGCCGAGCATGAGCAACGCGGCGGCCCGGTTACCGGCGAGGTTCAGCCGCTCCGCCGGAGAGTCGAACGCGGTGGTGAGCTCAGCGGCCCGATCCAGCCAACGCCGATGGGTCGACGCCGGCCACGGTCCCGCGTACGCCCAGCCGAGGTAGGTCATCGCCCGGGCCGCCTCGACCGGGTCATGGTCGAGGTTCGCCACCGCCTGCTCGAGCTCGCCGAGCGCGGCCTGCGCCTGCCCCGCGGTGATCAGGAGCCGACCGAGGGGGTTGCGGATCTCGGCCTGCTGCCGGGCGGAGAGACCGGGGGTGTCGAGCACCGAGCGCAGCGTACGGATCACCCGGTGGTGGACCTGATCGACCCGTTCTCGACGGCCCAGTGCGGCCACTCCGGCGATGCGCGCTATCCGGGCCCGATCCGCCGGCGGCAGCACCGCCCGCGACATCAGGTCGACGAGCGTGTCGACCGCCCTGGTGTGGTCACCCGACGCCATCGCCAGCTCGGCACCCTGCTCGGCGTACCGCGCCCAGGACCGCGTCTCGCCCGCCTCACGGAAGTGCTGGGCAAGGCGTGCGACGGGCGGCGGGTGGATGTCCTCCAGGGCCCGGCCGGCCAGCAGGTGGAACTGTCTGCGTTCGGTCAACGGGATCGCCTCGTAGACGGCGGTGGCGGCCAGCACGTGCCGGAATCGCCACCGACCGCGGTCGTCCGCGTCCAGGACGCCGGCGTCCGCCGCTTCCGAGATGCCGCCGCGACACTCGGCGGGTGACAGACCGGCGGTCACCGCGATGGTGGCCACCGACGACCGCTCAGCCAACGTGGCGGCGGCCCGCAACACCTGCTGTGCCGGCGGGGACAGTCGGCCCACCCGCTCCCGGGTGGAGTCGCGCACGGTTGGCGGCACCCGCAGCTCGCGCAGCTTCAGCCGGACCCACTGCCCGTCGCGGAAGACGAGGTCGGCGCGGTCGCACATGAGGCGAACCGACTCCTCAAGCACCAGCGGAACGCCGCCGGTCCGCTCGTGCATGAACGTCGCGAACTCCTGCGATATCTGGTTGCCGGCCAACATCGACGACATCAACGCCGCCGTGTCGTCAGGTCGCATCGGCGCCAGGGCGATCCGCAGCTGGGTCACGCCGGCCGGCAACCGGGACGTCAACCGCAGCAACAGCGACCCGTCGTCCACCTCCTCGGGCCGATAGGAGACCACCAGGCTCGGCCCGTCGGTGTGCTGCCGGGAGGAGACGAACAGCAGGAACTCCAACGTCATCTCGTCGGCCCAGTGGGCGTCCTCGAGCACGAGGACGTCGACCCGAAGCGCCCGCAGCAGCTCGTCAAGGGCCCGGAACAGGCGGTGCCGCGCCGCCTTGGCGTCGTCCAGGGCCTGGAGCGCGGGCGGCAGGTCCGCGGACCATTCGGGGAACAGGGGCCGTAACGCGCCAGCGAGGGCGGTGAGCGGCAGTCGCGACACCGGGCTGTCGATCCCACGGAACGCGTCGACGATCGGCCCCAGGGTCAGCGACTCGCGCAGCGGTGGGCACACCGAGACCAGTGCGGTGCGCTGGTCCGGCGCCGCCAACCACTCCCGCAGCAGTCGGCTCTTGCCGATCCCCGCCTCGCCCTCCACGAGCACGATCGCCGGTGGCCGGGCCACCGCGCCCCGGAGCGCTGCCAGTTCCCGATCGCGTCCCACGAAACGCGGCGCAGAGACCGTCGGTGCGGTTCCGGCGTCCTCGGGCGAGGGGTCGAGCATGCGTGATGATCTCGCTTCTCGCTGCTCGGACGCAAGTACCGGCGGCGACCCGGGCTGCCGTCACCCGCAGCCGGAGTGCGCGTCGTCGGCGTGGCCGGCTCGTCGGTGGCGACGACGAGGCGAGCGATCGGCGCGGGCTGGACCCACTCGGTCCCGACGGTCAGCGGCCGAGCCCGGCGCGGGACTGGGTCATCCCTCAGCAGTGGGTCGGCTGCGTACCACCAGCTCGTCGATCTCCAACCGGCCGACGCGTAGCTCCCGCACCACCGCGCGGCGAATCGCCAGCCGCCCGATGACCAGCGCCCCGACAGCCACGGCCCCGACGGCCAGGGCCCCCACGGCGAGGGCACCGACCGAGGCCGCGCCAGCGGCCCGCGCGCCGGTGGCCACCGCGCCGTCGGCGCGCGTACCTGTCAATCGCATCAGACGTACGTCTCGCTTCATCCCGCCATTGTCCGCGTAGCGGCCGGCGGTCGTGACCCGACCACTGATGTCGACAGCTGCCGGGCCCGTGGCGACCGGAGCAGCGGTCGACGGCTCAGTCGCTCTCGTCCACGAACTTGTAGTAGCTCATCCGGAACCGCTGGAGCAGGGCCCGCATGAAGTCCGGGCCGGACTGCGGCAGCACACGATCCGGGCCGGCCGGCACGCCGTTGTCGTAGAAGTCCCGCGCCAGCGCACCCCACTGCGGGTCGAGGATGTCGAGTGACACCGGCTGACCCGGTTGCCAGCGGAACTCGGCCACCCGCCGGTTGGTGTGCTGGGCGAAGGAATACAACGCCACCCGGGTCGGTGCCTGCTCGGTCATGCCTACCTCCCTGTAGTACAACGGTTTCTCTGGTCGTCGCTGGCGAGCGGAGCACCCGCCTCGCCTCGCCGGTGCTCATGCCGGTCGAGCGACGCGTCGTCAGCTGGCGTCGGGGCCGAGGGGCCGCATCAGCACCGGGTGCCCCCGCCCCGAGCTGACGAAGCCGAGCGTGCGGTAGAGCGCGAGGGCCGCCTGGTTGGTGTCACTCACCCGCAGGCGTACCTGATGAAAGCCCGCGGACCGGGCCCGCCGGAGCGCGCGGGTGATCATGGCGGTAGCGAGGCCGCGGCGTCGCCAGGGCACTCGGCTGCCCAGACAGTGCAGCACCGCTGTGGATTCCTCGTCGTCGTCGGCGAGCGCGAACAGGAAGCCGGCCACCGGGTTTTCCGCCTCGGCCACCTCCGCGAGCACCAGGCAGGACAGCTCGGGTAGGAACCGGGGGTGCCCGACGGCGTGCGACGGCCAGCTGCGCTGGTCCGGTTGGATGGCGGAAGGGCTGTCGGCGTACGCCTCGTTGTGGGCCAGCCGCGCCAGCTCCTGGTAACGCTCCTCGACGGGGCCCGACACCAGGCCGGGTGGCAGCACCTCGACGGGCGGCGGCTCCGACAGCGACAGGACCAACTCCCGCTCGTGCCGGACCAGTTCGAAGCCCTGCCGGATCAGCAGTTCGCGCCCGGTGTGATCGTCCTCGGCGCACCGGGTGCCGAGGACTGCTGCCTGCGCCGTTCCGTGGGTCTGCCGCACCTGCTCCGCCCGCGCGAGGAGCCAGCGCGACAACTCCGCCCGCACGTCGCTCCCGGCATCGGGTCGGACCACGTGTGCCAGCCGGATCCGGAGCACGCCGTCGACCACCCCCATTTCCGCGACCTCACCGTAGGCGGCGACATCCCCGTCGTCGTCGCGGCCGACCCGGGTATTCGCCGTGAGGTCCGGCCCGAGGGCCGCCAGTCGTGTGGCCACGTCGTCGGCATGCTGCTCCAGGCCAACGGGTGCGACCGCCTCGACTCGCCGGAACAGGGCAGCCAGCGGCACCGCATCGGTTGGCGCTGCGGAATTCCAAAGCTCGATCATCATCGACGGTGATGGTAGGGGGTGGGCGCCGCGCGCGGGGACCTGTCGCCCGCGCGGAGGGCAGCCCTCCCGCCGGCCGCAGGCAGGTCACTGCGCGGTGTCGCCGCTGCGGAGCCGGTCCAACTCGGCGAGGTACATCGCCTGCATGAGGCCGAAGTGCCGGACCAGCAGCGTGACCTCCTCGGCGCGGTAGCCCCCGATGAGCCGCTCGGCCCGCTCGGCGAACCGCTCGTACGGTCGCCTCAGCTCGGCGATCCGCTCCGGTCGCAGGGTGACGATCACCCGCCGCCGGTCCGCCGGGTCGCGCGTGGCCGTCACGTAGCCCGCCTGCTGGAGCCGGCGGAGCATGCTGGTCACCGCCCCGGTGGTGAGGTTGGTCCGCTCGGCGACCTGCCCCGCGGTGGCGGATCCGACGTCCGTCAGGTAGTCCAGGCACTCCAGGTCGGTCACGGTGAGGCCGAGCCGCTCCGCGATGGCGTACCGGAACACCATGGACAGCCGCGACGTCTCCCGCCCGGCGCGCATGAGGTCGGCGAGCGCGGACGCGCGGGCAGAGTCGTGGGACACGACGGTAATCATGCCTCCGGTACGGTGACCCGGTGCAGCCGAGGTAACACGCGGGTCAGCACCCAGTGCGGTGCCGACGCGCCTCCGGTGAGGCGACGCATCAGCCCGGCGGCGGTGTCGACCGCGCGGAAGGCGTAGGGCACCATCTCGTTCTGGTAGCCGGCGATCGCCTCCTCCACCGGCGTGCCGTTGGCCCGGGCCTCGACCAACCGGTGGCCGAGCAGGGCGGCGTCGCGGAGCGCGGTGTTGCCGCCGTGCGCGCCGAACGGCGGCATGACGTGCACGGCGTCGCCTATCATCGTCGCCCGGGGCACCGTCCACCGGCGCGGGCGGCGGCCGGTGGCGAAGAGGTTGAGCACCGTGGCATCCAGCTCGGCAGTGCCGACCAGCCGCCGGATGACCGGGTGGAAATCCGCACTCATCCGGGAGGCCAGTCTCCACAGCGCCAAGAGGTCCCCGCGCACGCCGACGGGCACCTCCTCCTGCCGGAGCAGCAGACCCCACATGACGTAGTCGTAGCCGCTGGGCGCGTAGCTGCCCGGCGCCAGGCGCGCGAACGCCTCCGGCGGGCTTTCGCCGAACCGCATGGACGTGAAGAAGAAGGCGCGACCCGGCCGGTCGGCGATGGCCAGGACCCCGCTGGTGCGCAGCGCGTCCGGGATCATGCTCATGCCGTTGCGCCACAGCGGCGACCGGCCGTAGATGCCCGCCATCGAGGTGTTCGCCGGGTCCGCGTCCGGCATGAGCTGGGCGCGCAGCGCCGAGCCGACTCCGTCCGCGCCCACGACGACGGTTGCCGCGGCGGAGCCGCCGTCGGAGAACCGCAGCCGCAGTCCTGCCGGGCCGCCGCTGTCCACCGCCACCGCGTCCTTGCCGTAGTGGATGCGTCCGTCCAACCCGGACAACAGGATCGAGCGCAGGGTGAGCCGGTCGACCTGGCGGGTCGCGTGCGGCTCGTCCTTGAAGGTGATGGTGAACGCGTCGCGCAGTCGACTGTCGGTGAAGCGCAGGTGCCCGCCGGGCTCGTCGCCGGTGGTGAGCGCCAGGTTGTACAGCTGGCGGGGCAGGCTCTCCCGCAGCGCCGCCAAGCCGTACCGGTCGAGGATGATCCGGTAGCCCTGCCGTCGGACGAAGGGGCTCGGGTCCCGCTCGTAGACGTGCACGTCGATGCCGGCGCGGATCAGGTACTGGGCGAGGCAGAGCCCGGAGAGGCCGGCGCCGGCGATTGCCACCGAGAAGTCAGTCGATGTGCCCATGGGAATTATCTTAATGACTAAGATGAATTGGGCAAGACCACCAGCCGAGACGCTGGCGCGCTCCACGTGGCTCCGGGCCCGGAGCCGGTGGCTCCGGGCCCGGGTCAGCGTCCCGAGGCAGCGGGTGGGTACCTGTCGCCGATCAGGGGCTGGTGCAGGAGAGGCTGCCGGGGGCGGCGTTGCTGCTGCCGTTGACCAGGAAGCCGAAGGTGGTCGAGGCGTTCGCGCCGAGAGATCCGTTGTAGTCGGCGTTACGAACGCTCACCGTCCCGCTGGTGCCGGTGTTGATGCCGTTCCAGACGTTGGCGATGGTCTGCCCACTTGCCAACGTCATCCGTACCGTCCAGCCGCTGAGCGTGGCGGACCCGTTGTTGGCCACGGTGACCTCGCCCTGGAAGCCCCCGCCCCAGTAGTTCACCATGCGGTACGTCGCGCTACAGGCACCCGTCGGCGGCGGGGTCGTCGGCGGCGGAGTGGTCGGTGGAGGGGTGGTCGGCGGCGGAGTGGTCGGCGGAGGCGTCGTCGGCGGCGGGGTCGTCGGCTGGGTGCCGGGCACCGTGGTGGAGGCGGCGTTGAGAGCGTTGAGGACTGCGGTGTACGCCGCCTTCGGGTTGCTGTTGCGGTCGAACAGCAGCGGACTCTCGTTGCCCCGCCAGGAGTCGCTGTCCCGGATCCCCCACGTGGTGATCCCGACGCAGCGGGGAACGTTCATGCAGGCCTGGGTCAGGCCCTGGTACTGGCTGGTGGAGGCGTTCGTGACGTCGGCCTCGGTCAACGCCACGTCAACCCCGAGCTCCGCGAAGCTCGACAGCGTCTGCTGGAAGTTGCCCGGCAGTGAACTGCCACCGGTGAAGTGGGTCTGGAGACCGACGCAGTCGATCGGGACGCCGCGGGCCTTGAAGTCCCGGATCATGTTGTAGACGCCCTGCGTCTTGCCGTAGGTCCAGTTCTCGATGTTGTAGTCGTTGTAGCACAGCTTCACGCTCGGGTCCGCCGCGCGTGCGGTCCGGAACGCCACCTCGATCCAGTCATTCCCGGTGGACTGCAGGTTCGATGAGCGTCGGCTGCCGTTCTCGGCGAAGGCCTCGTTCACCACGTCCCAGTAGGCGAACTTGCCCTTGTAGTGCGCCATGACGCCGTTGATGTGGCTGATCATCGCGGTCCGCAGGGCGCTGCCGCCGAGGCTCCCCCAGAATCTCGGCTGCTGGGCGTGCCAGGCCAGGGTGTGGCCCCGGAACCGCATGCCGTGCTGGGTGGCCCAGTTGTAGATCGCGTCGCCGTTACGGAAGTCGAACTGACCGGGGTTGGGTTCGGTCGCGTCGGGCTTCATCTCGTTGACGGCGGTCATCATGTCGAACTCGCGGTCGGCGATGGCCAGGAAGCCCGAGTCGTTGAGACGGTCCGCCCCCATGGCAGCACCGAAGTACCGGCCACTGCGCTCGGCGGCGGCCTGGAGCGTGGTGCCGGGCGGGCCACTGAGATCGGCTTGGGCGAAGGGTGCCATGGCCATCGAGGCCACGACGACCGCCAGGGCGCAGGCCCCGCCCAGCAGGAGCCGGGTGGCACCCCTGGTGCGGTGTTTCGGTCGAGCGGGTACGTCGTTCATCTGCGTTTCTCCTCGGTGTGACCACCGGCCGCTGCCCGGATCGCCCGGTGGATGAAATGCACAGGCGTCGTACGCCCGTGCGGAGTGACCCTGCCCTGCCGCGATGCTATATCGAATCAATTCGATTTGCGTGTCCAGTCGCCGATCGTGTCGACGCGTCGGCCGTCGATCGTGATGTCGACGCGATCGCCGCAGGGTGGCGATGCGGGGTCTCAGCGAATTCCGAGAGCCGACTCCAGGGCGGTGGCCTGCACGATCGGCGCGACCCGGTGGACGACGACGTCGTAGGCGCCCAGCGACGTCGGCGGGGAGTCCGGGCCGAATCCATTGACGTTCTCCGTCGACCCGGTCGACCGAACAGCCACTGAGGCCAGCAGAGTGCAAGCACAAACATCAGACGTGTCGACTGCGGTCCGGGCCATGGGCCGCAGGGTCCCGGGCCGGGAGTCCCGGGCTCGGGAGTCCATCGGCCGTGCCGGCGTCGGTCACCGCGGACCTACGTTCGAAAGGACGGAACGGCGGAGGGCGGAAGCATGATCGGGACCTTGGTTGAGAACGGTCTCAAGGCGTTGGCCAGCTACGACTCCTACGGCCAGGAACAGATCGACGAGATCGTGAAGAAGGCGTCGGTGGCCGCGCTCAGCCGGCACGCCGAACTCGCCATGCTGGCGGTCGAGGAGACCGGCCGCGGCGTGTTCGAGGACAAGGCGGTGAAGAACATCTTCGCCTGCGAGCACGTCACCAACCACATGGCCGACATCCGTACGGTCGGGGTGATCGCCCAGGACGACATCACCGGGATCACCCAGATCGCCGAGCCGGTCGGGGTGGTGGCCGCGGTGACGCCGGTGACCAACCCGACCTCGACCACCATCTTCAAGGCGCTGCTGGCCCTCAAGACCCGCAACCCGGTGATCTTCGCCTTCCACCCGTCGGCGCAACGCTGCAGCGCGGAAGCGGCCCGGACGGTCCGCGACGCCGCCGTCGCCGCCGGCGCCCCGGAACACTGCGTCCAGTGGATCGAGGAACCGTCGGTGGCCGCGACGAACGAACTGATGCAGCATCCCGGTGTCTCGGTGGTCCTGGCGACCGGCGGCAACGCGATGGTCCGCGCCGCCTACTCCACCGGCAAACCCGCGCTCGGCGTCGGCGCCGGAAACGTCCCCGCCTACCTCGAGGCTTCGGCCGACGTGGCCCGCGCGGTCAACGACGTGGTGCTGTCCAAGTCGTTCGACAACGGCATGATCTGCGCCTCCGAGCAGGCAGTCATCATCGACGACGCGATCCGGCCGGCCGCTGTCGCCGAGTTCCGGCGACTGCACGCCCACGTCGCGACGCCGGAGGAGAAGGCGCTGCTGGAGAAACTGCTCTTCGGCTCCGGGAAGCTCAACCCCGACGTGGTCGGGCAGCCGGCGACCTGGATCGCCGAACACGCCGGTTTTCCGGTAGCCCCGGACACGTCGATCATCCTGGCCCCGGTGGACCGGGTCGGCCCGGCCGAACCGCTGACCGGGGAGAAGCTCTGCCCGGTGCTCGCCCTGCTGCCCGCCACCGGTCCCGACCAGGCGTTCGGGTACGCCGAGCAGATGGTCGAGTTCGACGGTCTGGGCCACAGCGCCGTCATCCACACGCGGGACGCCGGTCTGGCCGAGGCGTACGGCCGCCGCGTCAAGGCCGTCCGGATCATCTGGAACGCACCGGCCTCGCAGGGCGGCATCGGCGACATGTACAACGCCTTCCTGCCGTCGCTGACGCTGGGCTGTGGCAGCTATGGCCACAACTCGGTGTCGCACAACGTGACCGCGGTCGACCTCATCAACATCAAGCGGGTCGCCCGGCGGACGAACAATCTGCAGTGGTTCAAGGTTCCCCCGAAGATCTACTTCGAGCCGAACGCGATCCGCTACCTCGCCGACATGCCCGACGTGCACCGGGTCACGGTGGTCACCGACCACACCATGACCAAGCTGGGGTACGTGGACCGTGTGCTGTCCGTGCTGCACCGCCGGCGTGAGCAGGTGGCTCTGCAGATCATCGACGACGTCGAACCGGAGCCCAGCGTACGCACCGTCGACCGGGGCGCCGAGGTCATGCGTTCGTTCCGCCCGGACACCATCATCGCGCTCGGCGGAGGTTCGGCGATGGACGCCGCCAAGGTCATGTGGCTGCGCTACGAGCACCCGGAGGTGGTCTTCGCCGATCTGCGGGAGAAGTTCTTCGACATCCGCAAACGCGCCTTCAAGTTCCCCACCCTCGGTGCCCTGGCCCAACTCGTGTGCATCCCGACCACCTCCGGCACCGGGGCCGAGGTCACCCCGTTCGCCGTCATCACCGATACCGCGTCCGGAAAGAAGTACCCGCTCGCCGACTACGCCCTCACGCCGAGCGTGGCGATCGTCGACCCGGTCCTGGCCGCCGACCTGCCGGCGGTGGTCACGGCGGACAGCGGCTTCGACGCGCTCACCCACGCGATCGAGTCGTACGTGTCCGTCTACGCCAGCGACTTCACCGACGGTCTGGCTCTGCACGCCATCCGGCTCATCTTCGGCAACCTCGCGCGGGCCGTACATCAGGGTGCCGCGGACCCGGTGGCCCGCGAGAAGATGCACAACGCCGGGACGATCGCCGGCATGGCGTTCGGCAGCGCCTTCCTCGGCATCGTGCACGCCATGTCGCACACCCTGGGGGCGACCTTCCACGTCGCACACGGGCGCACCAACGCGATCCTGCTCCCGCACGTGATCCGCTACAACGGCACCGTGCCGAGCAAGCTCACCGGCTGGCCGAAGTACGAGGCCTACCGGGCGCCGCAACGCTTCGCCGACATCGCCCGCACCCTCGGGCTGCCCGCGGCGACCGACGCCGAAGCGGTCGAAGCTCTGGCGACGGCGATCGAGCGCCTGCGCGACGAGGTCGGCATCGAACCGTCGTTCGCGGCCATCGGCGTGGACGAGCGGGCCTTCCTCGCGGCGCTGCCGCAGCAGGCACTGAACGCCTACGAGGACCAGTGCGCGCCGGCCAATCCCCGGATGCCGATGCTCGACGACATGCAGCAACTGATGCGCGCCGCGTACTTCGGACCGGCGACCGCCGGCTGACCCGGCCGGGAGGGCCACTTCGCTCAGGAAGGAGAAGGCCATGAAGGGAACAGTGCTCCACCGGTCGCTCACGTGGGGAGCCACCGCAGCCGAGGTGCGGGCCACGCTGCCCGGCGACGAGTTCCTCCCCGAGCCGGACATCGTCTCCACCCGGGCAGTCACCATCGACGCGCCACCCGAGGCGGTCTGGCCCTGGCTCGTGCAGATGGGCAGCGGTCGCGGTGGCGCCTACACCTACGACTGGATCGAGAACCTGTTCGGGCTCGACATGCACAGCGCCGACGAGATTCTCCCGCAGTTCCAGCACCTCGCCGGCGGCGACGAACTACCGCTCGGCAGGAACGGGCCGGCCATGCGGGTCGAGGTCCTCGACCCGGAGCGGACGCTGGTGTTCCGGTCCGTCGACGGCACCTGGGTGTGGGGTTTCCACCTGCGGCCAGACGGGGCGGGCACCCGGCTGATCAGCCGTAACCGGATCGCCCTGGCGCTCCGCGCGGGGCCAGGTCGGACCGCGTACCGCCTGGTGATGGAACCGGGCAGTCTGATCATGGAGCGTCGGATGCTGTTGGGTGTCAAGCAGCGCGCGGAAGGCGCGTCATGAACGTGCTCGCCCGGTGCGTGGCGGCGGCAACGCTCGCGCCTTCGCTGCACAACAGCCAGCCCTGGCGCTTCCGGGTCACCGGCCGGGACGTGCGGGTGTACGCGGACCGCAGCCGCCAACTCGACGCACTGGACGCGTCCGGGCGCGAACTCCTGATCAGTGTCGGTGCGGCCCTGTTCACCCTGCGGCTGGCTCTGCGGGCGCAGGGATGGCGGACGACGTACGTCGTCTTCCCGGAACCGGACTCGCCCGACCTGGTGGCCCGGGTGCTGCTCGACCGTGAGGAACCGCCGCCGGAAACCGTGACGACGCTGGCCGAAGCGATCGCACGGCGGCACACCAACCGCTGGCCGTTCGCGGACTCGGTGGTGTCCGCCGACGCGATCGAGGAGCTGAGACTGGCCGCCGCGGACCAGGGCGCGGCACTCACGATCGCCGGCCCGGTCACCCGCGGCGCAATCCTCGGGCTCGGGCAACAGGCCGAGCGCCAGCAGCGCGAGAGGGGCCGCTACCGGGCCGAGCTGAGCCGTTGGACGAGGCCCACGCCGGGCCGCCACGATGGCGTCCCACCGGCCGCCATCGGGCCGTGGGACGCCCTCGAACGGATGCCGATCCGGGACTTCGGCCTCGTCCACCCGCAACCCTGGCGGACGAATGAGCTCTTCGAGGCGCACCCGACAATCGCCGTGCTCGCGACGCTCGGTGACGACCCGGATGACTGGGTCCGCGCTGGCCAGGCGTTGCAGCACGTCCTGCTGGTGGCCACCCGGCTGCGGTTGGCCACCACACCCATCAGCCAACCGGTCGAGGTTCCGGCAATCCGCGAACTGCTCACCGACACCGCCGCCGGCCGTTGGGCACAGATGATCATCCGGATCGGATACGGACCGCAGGCCGCTGTCACACCACGCCGCCCACTGTCCGAGGTCCTGAAGGAGGGCCAGCAATGATCAACCCACGATCCTGGCGGACCCGGATGTACCGGGACGGTCGGCCCGGCCGCCTGGCCCGGGTGCTCAACCGGATCGCCGCGGCCCTGCACAGCAGCGGATTCCTGGCCCCGTCGGCCTGGGTGACTCTGGAGGTGGTGGGCCGCAGGAGCGGACGGACGGTGGCCCTCCCGTTGGTGCTGGCCACTCATGACGGGCGGCGCTACCTGGTCTCGATGCTCGGACGCCGAGCCAACTGGGTGGCCAATGTCCGGGCCGCCGACGGTGCGGCCACCCTGCGGCACGGCCGGCGGGAGGCGGTCCGGCTGGTCGAGGTCGACGTGGCGGAACGTGCGCCCATCCTGCGCGGATATCTCGCCAAGGCACCGGGTGCCCGGGCGCACTTCCCGATCGATCGGCATTCCTCACTCGATCAGTTCGCGGCGATAGCGCCGCAGTACCCGGTATTCCTGATCACACCGGCAGCGCCCTGAGGTCCCGGCTCCGCGGGTCGAAGGTCCTCCGGCTTGCGGCTTGCGGCCCCGGGTGGCCGACCTCGGCTGCACCTAACGTGGGTCCTGACAACGACGAGATCTGTGAAAGGACAATCGTGACCGCGGTCGTATCCGAACTCCGTACGCTCGCCGAGCTCGACGACACCGAACTCGCTCGTCTGGACGCGTGGTGGCGGGCGAACAACTACCTGACCATCGGACAGATCTATCTGCAGGGCAACCCGCTGCTGCGCGAACCCCTGTCGGCTGAGCACATCAAGCCGCGCCTGCTCGGTCACTGGGGCACCAGCCCGGGCCTGTCGCTGATCTACGCGCACGTCTCCCGGTTGATCCGGCACACCGGTCAGCAGGCGATCTACCTGGCCGGTCCGGGTCACGGCGGTCCGGCGCTGGTGGCCGCCGGCTACCTGGAAGGCACCTACAGCGAGGTCTACCCGGACGTCAGCCAGGACGAGGCCGGGATGCTACGGCTGTTCCGGCAGTTCTCCAGCCCGGGCGGTATCCCGTCGCACGTGTCGGTGACCACCCCCGGCTCCATCCACGAGGGCGGCGAGCTGGGCTACGTCCTGGTCCACGCGTTCGGCGCGGTCATGGACAACCCGGACCTTCTGGCCATCGCGGTCGTCGGCGACGGTGAGGCCGAGACCGGGCCCCTCGAGGGCTCCTGGAAGGGCGTGTCCTTCCTCAACCCCGAACGCGACGGCGCGGTCCTGCCGATCCTGCACCTCAACGACGCGAAGATCTCCGGTCCCACCGTGCTGGGGCGCAAGGACCCCGAGGAGGTACGCGCCCTGCTGCGCGGCCACGGTTACGACGTCATCGAGGTCGAGGGCTCCGACCTGCCCGGCATGCACCACCGCTTCGCCGCCGCCCTCGCCACCGCCTGGACGAGGATCCGCGACATCCAGACCGCCGCCCGTGAAGGCTCCTGGGACGGCGCCCGCCCGACCTGGCCGCTGATCGTCCTGCGCTCGCCGAAGGGCTGGACCGGGCCGGACTCCGTCGACGGGATCACCGTCACCGGCACGTGGCGGTCCCACCAGGTGCCGCTGTCCGGCGTCAAGGACAACCCGGAACATCTCGCGCTGCTCGAGCGCTGGCTCAAGTCGTACCGTCCGGAAGAGCTGTTCGATTCCGCCGGCGCGCCCGTGGCGGCCGTGCGGGACCAGGCTCCTGACGGCGACCTGCGGATGAGTGCCAGCCCGCACGCCAACGGCGGGGTGCTGACCCGGGATCTGGACCTGCCGGACTTCCGGGCCTACGCGATCGACGTGCCCCGGCCCGCGCAGCAGCGGGCCGAGTCGACGCGCAAGCTGGGCGAGATGATGCGCGACATCTACACCCGCAACGCCGACCGGTTCCGGTTGTTCTGCCCGGACGAGACCAACAGCAACCGGCTCGGCGGCGTCTTCGAGGTCTCCGACCGCGCCTTCATGGAGCGGGTGACGCCGGACGACGTCGCGATCAGCCGCGACGGCCGGGTCATGGAGGTGCTCAGCGAGCACAACTGCCACGGTTGGCTGGAGGGTTACAACCTGACCGGCCGGCACGGCATGTTCGCCACCTACGAGGCGTTCGCCATGGTCAGCGCCTCGCAGACAGTGCAGCACGGCAAGTGGTTGCAGGAGGCCAAGAACCTGCCGTGGCGCGAGAAGGTGCCCAGCCTCAACGTGCTGCTCACCTCGACGGCGTGGCGCAACGACCACAACGGCTTCTCCCACCAGGGGCCGGGCCTGATCCAGGTGGTGCTCACCCAGCGCGGCGACGTCGCCCGGGTCTACCTGCCGCCGGACGCCAACACTCTGCTGTCCGTGGCCGACCACTGCTTCCGGTCGCGGTCGTACATCAACCTGATCGTGATCGACAAGCAGCCGCAGCTGCAGTACCTCTCCATGGACGAGGCGATCGAGCACTGCGCCCGCGGCGCGGGCGTCTGGGACTGGGCCGGCACCGACGACGGCACCAGCGACCCCGACATCGTCCTCGCCTGCGCCGGCGACGTGGTCACCATGGAGACGGTCGCGGCGGCGCAGATCCTGCGCGACCGGCTGCCCGGCCTCAAGGTCCGCGTGGTCAACGTGGTCGACCTGATGGCCCTGGTTCGGCCCAAGGACCACCCGCACGGCATGAGCGAGACCCTGTTCACCGAGCTGTTCACCGACGACGTCGACGTGGTGTTCTCCTTCCACGGCTACCCCGGCGCGATCCACCAGCTCGTCCACGGCCGCCCGGACGCCGACCGGTTCCGCGTCCGCGGCTTCATCGAGCAGGGCACGACCACCACCCCGTTCGACATGACAGTGCGCAACAAGGCATCGCGGTACCACCTCGTGATGGACGCCATCAACAACGCCAAGCGCCTCCCGCGCGGCGCCGCGGACCTCAAGGCGTGGTGCCAGAGCCAGCTCGACCGCCACGAGACGTACGTGGTGGAACACCTGGAGGACATGCCCGAGGTCCGCGACTGGGCCCTCGGCGACTGGGCCGCCCGCGGCTGAGATCGACGGCCCTGATGGGCACACCCGCACCTGGAGGTCCCGGACGGTCCCGACCCGTCCGGGACCTCCGGCCCTTAACCGCTGGTTGTCACTCGGCGAGGCTGGGAGGAGATTAAGGAGGGGCCATGGCCACCACATCCCACGAAGCCTGGCGCGGGTTCCGCGGCACCGGCTGGCGCGAGACGATCGACGTCGGCGGGTTCGTCCACGACAACATCGAGCCGTACACCGGCGGGTCGGAGTTCCTGACCGGGCCGACGCCCCGTACCGAGCGGATCTGGCGGCAGCTGCGGCACATGTTCGTCGAGGAGAGTCGTCGCGGGGTCTACGACGTGGACAACCACACCCCGTCCACGATCACCTCACACGAGCCCGGCTACCTCGACCAGGGTCACGAGCTCATCGTGGGTCTGCAGACCAGCGCCCCGCTGCGCCGCGCGATCATGCCGAACGGCGGGCTGCGGATGGTGGAGGCCGGTCTCCAGGCGTACGGCTTCACCCTCGACCCGACCGTGCACACGATCTTCAGCCGGTACCGCAAGACACACAACGACGGTGTCTTCGACGCCTACCCGGCCGACGTGAAGGCCGCCCGCCGCTCACACATCATCACCGGGCTGCCGGACGCGTACGGCCGTGGTCGGATCATCGGCGACTACCGGCGCGTCGCGCTGTACGGGGTCGACCGGCTGATCGCCGAGCGCCGGGCCGTCAAGGCGTCGCTCGACGCCCAACTGTCGTCGGAGGACGTGATCCGCGACCGTGAGGAACTTGCCGAGCAGATCCGGGCACTGGGCGAGCTACGAGTCATGGCCAGCCGGTACGGCTGCGACATCTCCGGTCCGGCGAGCACCGGCCGCGAGGCGATCCAGTGGCTGTACTTCGCCTACCTGGCGGCCACCAAGGAGCAGAACGGCGCGGCCATGTCGCTGGGCCGGACCGCCACCTTCGTCGACGTCTACCTGCAACGCGACATCGCCGAGGGCCGGCTCACCGAGCGGGACGCGCAGGAACTCGTCGACGACTTCGTCATCAAGCTGCGGATCATCCGGTTCCTGCGCACACCGGAGTACGACCAGTTGTTCTCCGGCGACCCGACCTGGGTCACCGAGGCGCTCGGGGGGATCGGCTGCGACGGCCGCCCGCTTGTCACCCGCACGAGCTTCCGCTACCTGCAGACCCTCTACAACCTGGGTCCGGCGCCGGAGCCGAACCTGACAGTGCTGTGGTCGCCGGCGCTGCCCGAGGGGTTCAAGCGGTTCTGCGCCCAGGTCTCGATCGACACGAGCGCCATCCAGTACGAGAACGACGACCTGATCCGGCCCGCGTACAGCGACGACACCGCCATCGCCTGCTGCGTGTCGGCGATGCGGGTGGGCAAGGACATGCAGTTCTTCGGCGCCCGCGCCAACCTCGCCAAGGCCCTGTTGTACGCGATCAACGGCGGCCGCGACGAGATGACCGGCGAGCAGATCTTCGTCGCCGAACCGATCGCCGACGACGTGCTCGACTACGACACGGTCATGACCGCGTACGACCAGACGCTCGACTGGCTGGCCGAGACGTACGTCGAAGCGCTCAACGTCATCCACTACATGCACGACAAGTACGCCTACGAGCGCATCGAGATGGCCCTGCACGACTACCCCGTGCACCGATTCCTCGCCACCGGCGTCGCCGGCCTGTCGGTCGCCGTGGACAGTCTGAGCGCCATCAAGCACGCGCACGTCAAGGTACTGCGCGACGAGAACGGCCTGGCCGTCGACTACACCGTGGACGGCGACTTCCCGGCCTTCGGCAACAACGACGACCGCGCCGACGCGATCGCCGTCGACCTGGTCGAACGATTCATGGCCAAGATCCGGCGGCAGCCCACCTACCGGGGCGCCGAGCCTTCGCTCTCGGTGCTCACCATCACGTCGAACGTGGTCTACGGCAAACACACCGGCAACACGCCGGACGGGCGGCGCGCGGGTGAGCCGTTCGCGCCGGGCGCGAACCCGATGAACGGCCGCGACACGCACGGCATGGTCGCCGCCGCGCTGTCGGTCGCCAAGCTGCCGTACCGCAGCGCACGCGACGGGATCTCGCTGACGATCACCGTCACCCCGGACGGCCTCGGCCACGCCCGCGACGAACGGATCACCAACCTCGCCGGAGTGCTCGACGGCTACACCGACAGCGGCGGCTTCCACATGAACGTCAACGTGCTGAACAGGGCGACTCTCGAGGACGCCATGGCCCACCCGGAGAACTACCCGCAGCTGACCGTCCGGGTCTCCGGGTACGCGGTGAACTTCGTCAAACTCACCGCCGAGCAGCAGCGCGACGTCATCTCCCGAACCTTTCACGGATCGCTGTGATGACAGACGTCGGCACGGCGCCGGTGACCGGCTCGCTCCACTCCTTCGACATCTCCATCGGAGTGGACGGGCCGGGCACCCGGTTCGTCGCGTTCCTGGCCGGCTGCCCGCTGCGCTGCCTCTACTGCCACAGCCCCGACACCCAGTACCGCCGTTACGGCCGGCCCACCTCCGTCGACGACCTCGTCACCGAGATCCGCCGCTACGAACGCTTCCTGAAGGTCGCGCACGGCGGCGTCACAGTCAGCGGCGGCGAGCCGCTGCAACAGCCCGCCTTCACCCGGGAGGTGCTGCGCCGCTGCAAGGAGATGGGGCTGCACACCGCCCTGGACACCAGCGGCCTGCTCGGCGACCGCGCCGACGACACGCTGCTCGACGCCACCGACCTGGTACTTCTCGACATCAAGTCCGGCGACCCGGCCACGTACCGGGCCGTCACCCGCACCGGGCGGCTGACGCCGACAGTGCGGTTCGCGCACCGCCTGGCCGACCGTGGCACGCCGATCTGGGTCCGTTTCGTCCTCGTACCCGGCCTCACCGACGATCCGGGCAACGTCGACGCCGTCGCGTCCATCGCGGCCGACCTGCCCACCGTCGAACGCGTCGAGGTGCTGCCCTTTCACCGGCTCGGCGCGCAGAAGTACGCCGCCCTCGGCCTGCCGTTCCCGCTGGCGGACACGACGCCGCCGGATGAGGCGCTGCTGCGTCGGGTCCGTGACCAGTTCGAGGCGCACGGGCTGACGGTGTACTGACCGCCCACCGCCTCGGGCGACTCGGACGGAAGGCTCGGGCGAGCGTGGGGCGGGCCACTCAGTCGGACGGGCGCGGCAACTAGCGACCCCGGTCCCGGCCGAGGAAACATGACAGCAGTTGCCGGAACTCGTCCGGGTGCTCGATCGCCGGCACGTGCCCGCATCGACCGAACACGTGCAGCCGGACGTCGGCCAGGTGGTCGAGCAGGGGCAGGGCTGCCGTCTCGAGCGGAGTGACGCGGTCCTCGGCGCCGTGCACGAGCAGCACGGGCGCGCGGATCGCGGCCAACGTCTGCGTCGAGAGGGTGAGGTCGTCCACCCATCGTGCCCTGGGTGGCGGGAACAACGACGCGAACGCCTCCGCCCCCGCACGCATCGCGGCGGCCCGGGCCTCGACTGCCGCATCGGTGACGAGCGCCTGGTCGAGCACGAGGCGACTCAGCATGTCCCGTGCCCCGAGCGGGCCGGCGGGGGCGGCCCACAACGCGTCGAGGTCGGCGGAGAGCGGCGCCCCGGGCGCGCCCATCGTCGAGACCGCCACGACCTGGGTGACCTGCTCGGGGCGCGCGGCCGCCAACGCCAGCGCCACGGCACCGCCCATGGAGTGACCCAGCACTGCGTAGCGCCCGATACCGAGCGCATCCATCAGGCCCGCGGCCTGCTCCGTCCACAGTCGAAGCCCACCCCTGGCACCCGGCGGGACCGGTGTGCGGCCGAACCCGGCCTGGTCCGGAGCCACCAGGTGCCAGGACGCGCCAAGCGCCTGCGCCGTCGGTGCCCAGGCGCCGGACCCGGTGGTGCCGGGTCCGGAGCCGTGCAGCATCAGCACCGCTGGCCCGGTGCCGCTCGCCAGGACGTGAACGGGTGAGCCGTCGACAGTGACGGTCCGAAGTGGGGTCACCGGGGCAGCTCGGTAGTGCTCATGCCGAGGCGGAGTCGACGGACTTCGAGAAGAGCTCCATCATCGCCCTGCCGAACTGCGGCATGTCGGGCCACCCCCGGCAGGAGACGAGGTTGCCGTCGACCACGTCGGGGGCGTCGATGACCGTCGCGCCCGCGTTCTCCATGTCACCGGTGATGGGCGGGAAGCACGCCGTCTTTCGACCCTTCAGCAACCCGTACACCGCCGGTACCTGGGCGCCGTGGCAGACAAGCGCGATGGGGAGGTTACGCGCGAAGAAGTGCTCGGTGATGCGCCGGACGTCGGCGTCGACCCGGATCCACTCGGGGGCGCGTCCACCGGGGATGATGAGGGCGTCGTAGCGCTCGACGTCGACCTCGGCCCAGGGCACGTCGACCGGCAACTTCCGGCCGTTCTTCTCCACGTAGGCGTCGGAGTTGGGGTCGAACTCGTGGATGACCAGTTGCACGTCACGCGTCGTCCGTGACGAGACGTCGACGTCCCAGCCGCCCTCCTGCACGCGGTAGTAGGGATACATGGTGTCGAGTTCCTCGGCGGCGTCGCCGGTCAGGAGCAGCGCTCTAGGCACCTGCTTCTCCTCGCATCTGGTGGCGGGTGAGGTGGATCCAATCGGATCCGATCCGGTCGAGTTAGCATTCCTCGGCCCAACCCGCCCGTCAAGCCTCTACCGCCACCGCGTCCGCGCTCTCGAACTCGTCGAACAACCGGCGAAAACGCTCGCCGGACCGCAGGATGTGCCGACGCATCGCGTAGGCGGCGGCGTCGGGGTCACGCGCGGCGATCGCCGCCACCACCTCCTCGTGTTCGGCCATCGCCAGGTGGGTGACCTGGGTGTCGTGGTGCAGCCGGAAGAGGTGTACGTGGCTGTGCAGGCGAGCGAGCGCCTCACGGATGACCTGGTTCTCCGCGCTCAGGGCGACGAGATCGTGGAACGCGGCGTCGCGGAGCCCGAAGGCGCCGTACGCCGTCAGCCCGTCGCCCCCCTGCAACTCCGCCATCTCCTCAAGCATTCGGCGCAGCCCGGCCACCTGCTCGACGGACGCGCGTTCGGCGGACCTGCGCGCCGCCGCCGGCTCCAGGAGCAGGCGGACCTCGAGCATGTCCTCGAAGCGGTGCCTGGTGATCTGGGGCGGAATGCGGTAGCCGGCATGGGGCACCCGCACGACCAGCCCCTCGGCCTCCATCCGGTTCAGAGCGTCTCGGATCGGCGTCTGGGAGACCCCCAGCTCTCGCGCCAGGACGTCGATCGTGACGCGGGAGCCAGGCTCGATCCGCAGCGACATCAGCTGTCCGAGCAGCGTGTCGTACACCTCGTCGGCGAGCCGGCCGCGAGATCTCCCCGGCGCCAATCCGCCAGTCATGGCCCTACGGCCCCGCACGATCATCGCTTCGTCGTCCATTGTGACCTGAGGTCCTCTCTTGCGCCTTCGCGAACCTGTTGACATCAGTCACAACGCTGCGGCATGCTGACGCCCCAACTCGATCGTATAGGAAAAGTGGCGGATGATCTTCATCCGCCACCGCCGCGGAGCCGCCCACCAACTCCGCGTCGATCACCTGGAGGGCGTCTCGACGGCACGGCGACCCGGTACGTCGCGGCGCACTCCGGACGCCGGTCCACGGGTCGGCCCCCCGGCGACGGTCCGGCAACACGCCTGGACAACCCAGCAACTGCTCGGCGAAGCACATAGCGAGGCTCTAGAAGTCCCCATCCAGAAAGCAGGCAGGAATATGCGGTATCCGAAGCGAATAGGACGAACGTCCACTCCCGGGCGGAAGGTGCGGCTGGCGACGGCGGCCATGCTGCTGGTGGCCACGACCGTGACGGCCTGCGGCGACGGCAAGGACGACGCGAAGACGAGCGCCCCGAAGGCACCGGCGACCATCCCGGAGCTCACCACGGACCCGCTGACCCTCAGCTTCATCTGGTTCGACTGGCCCCCCGCGAAGGCACTTGAGGACTTCGCGAACACCGAGTACAAGAAGGTACGGCCGAACGCGACCATCAAGGTCAACACCGTACCGAACGCGAACTGGCACGACGCGATGTTCACCCAGTTCGCCGCGCACAAGACCGACTTCGACATCGCGATCCTGGACTCGCAACACATCGGCGAGGCGGTGACGAACGGCAACATCCTCGACCTCACCGACTACGTCAAGGCGAACATCGACGTCACGGCCTACGACCCGTACCTCCTGGCGGCCTACGGTCAGTTCCCCCAGGCGGAGACCGGCAAGCGCGACGAGAACGCCAGCCTGTACGGCCTGCCGCTGCTCGGCGACACCTGGACGATGATCTACCGCAAGGACCTGATCGGCGACAAGCCACCGCAGACCTGGGACCAGATGATCGCAGCCGCCGAGAAGTGCCAGGCGGACAACCCAGGCGTCAGCGGGCTGGCTTTCCACCAGGCCAACGGCTCGGACGCCGCGGCCGTCACGTACAACACGGTGAACGGCGTCTACGGCGGCAACCTCTGGGACGCGAAGGCGCGCAAGATCGACGGTGTCCTCAACGACGCCGCCGGCCAGGAGGCGATGGACGTCCTGGTCAACAAGATGAAGCCACTGACCGCCAAGGGCTCCGGCAACTGGTTCATCGACGAGGTGAACGCCGCCGTCGCCCAGGGCAAGGCCTGCATCGCGTTCAACTGGATCGCCGCGAGCGGCGGCCTGCTCGACCCGAAGCAGTCGACGCTCGGCACCAGTCGGGAGCAGATTCTCGACAAGCTGGGCTTCGCCACCCTGCCGACCCAGAAGACGAACCTGGTCCCGCTCGGCGGCATGGGGATGCACGTGTCGGCCTACTCCGCCAAGGCGAACCAGGCCGAGGCCCTGAACTTCATGAAGTGGTTCGAGCAGGCTGACGTCCAGAAGAAGTGGGCCGCGGCCGGTGGCGTGCCATCGCGTACGGACGCCATCCAGTCACCCGAGTTCCTCAACGCCGGGCCGTTCAACAAGGTGTACGCCGACTCGGTGCCGCGGATGCGGGACATGTGGAACGTGCCCGAGTACGCGCGTCTCGTCGACATCGAGAACACGAACGTCAACGCGGCCCTCAACGGCGCGAAGAAGCCGAAGGACGCGCTCGACGACATCGCCAAGGAGCAGCAGAGCGTGCTCGACTCCAGCAACCGCAAGGGCGGCGGCGGACTGTGAGTGGCCCCACCCCTGTGAAAACCGACAACCCCGGGCAGGTGGCGTCCGCGACGCCACCTGCACCGGGGCGGTCCCGGCGGCTGAGCGACCGCTGGCTCGCCGTCACGTTCATCTCCCCCGCGATGCTGCTGTTGCTCGCCATGTCGGTGTTCCCGTTGCTGTGGTCGTTGTACCTGTCCTTCACCGACTACTCGGCCACCCGCGGCGGCCCGGCCAATTTCATCGGGTTCGGCAACTACACGGCCATCCTGACCTCGGCGCAGGTCCACACCAGGGCGCTGACGACGTTGATCTACGTGGTCGGCGCGGTCGGCCTGCAGACAGTGCTCGGCTTCGGCATCGCCTACCTGATCTCCCGGCGCACGCACGGGCGAGGAGTGCTGACCACGCTGTTCCTGGTGCCGATGATGCTGTCGCCGGTCGTGGTCGGGCTGTTCTGGCGGTTCATGCTCGACGCGCAGTTCGGCGTGGTCAACAGCATGCTCGGCTCGGTCGGCCTGGGGCAGGTGGAATGGCTCACCCGGCAGCGGACGGCACTGATCTCCCTGATCGTTGTCGACACCTGGCAGTGGACGCCGTTCATCATGCTCATCGCGCTCGCGGGCCTCAGCGCGGTGCCCAAGTACCTGTACGAGGCCGCCTCGATCGACCGGGCGTCCGAGTGGTTCCGGTTCCGCACCATCACTCTTCCGCTTGTGTGGCCACTCCTTCTCATCGCCGTGATGTTCCGGGCCATCGAGGCCTTCCGGCTGTTCGACCTCGTCTACATCCTCACCAACGGAGGCCCCGGCGTCTCCACCGAGACGTTGTCGTTCCACATCTACAAGGTCGCGTTCCTGGGCTTCAACACGGGGACCGCCTCGGCGTACGGGATCCTCATGGTCCTCGTCGTCATCGTCCTCACGCAGCTCTACCTGCGCTACCTGAACAAGCTCAAGGAGGACTGATGGCCGTCTCCGTCGACGAGGCCGTCTCCACAGGTCCGGGCCGGGATCACACTCCCCCCGCGCGCCGCCTTGGCGGCCGGGGCCGCTCCCTGCTGGAGGTCGTGCTGCTGACCGTGCTGGCCGTGGTGATGCTCTTTCCCGTGCTGTGGATGCTCGAGACGTCGATCAAGGAGAACCGGGACGTCTACGCCATCCCGGCGAAGTTCTTCACCTTCGACGTCACCATGGATCACTTCAAGGACGTGTTCGTCGCCCCCGACGGCGGGCGCACCGCCCTGTCCGTCTCGTTCTTCAACTCGGTGGTGGTCGCCGGAGTCTCCACGCTGCTGGCCACCGTGCTGGGGGTCCCGGCGGCCTGGGCCTACTCACGCTTCGCGGTGAGAGCCAAGAAGGACCAGCTGTTCTTCATCCTGTCCACCCGCTTCATGCCGCCCGTGGTGGTCGTGATCCCGATCTTCCTCATGTACCGCGAGTTCGGACTCATCGACAACAAGCTCGGCCTGATCTTCATCTACGCCGCCTTCAACGTCCCGTTCACGATCTGGATGATGAAGGGATTCGTCGACGAGGTGCCCGCGGAGTACGAGGATGCCGCCATGCTCGACGGCTACACCCGTCTGCAGGCGTTCCGGAAGTACACCCTTCCCCTGCTCCTGCCCGGCATCGCCGCGACGGCGGTCTTCGCCCTCATCTTCTCCTGGAACGAGTTCGTGTTCGCCACCTTCCTCACCTCCAGCGACAGCGTGCGCACGGCCCCACCGGCCATCGCCGGCCTGATCGGCGGCACCACCACGGACTGGGGTCTGGTTGCCGCCTCCTCTGTGGTATTCGCCCTACCGGTGCTCGTCTTCGCGTACCTGGTGCGCAAGCACCTCATCGCCGGTGTGACGCTCGGGGCGGTGCGACGCTGATGGCGGGCATCGAGGTGACGGCGCTACACAAGCGCTACCCGGACGGGACGGTAGCGGTCGAGCACGTCGACCTGTCCATCGGCGACGGTGAACTGTTCGTGATGCTCGGTCCCTCGGGCTGCGGCAAGACGACCACACTGCGCGCCATCGCCGGCCTGGAGAGGCAGACGACCGGCGACATCCGCATCGGCGACACGCTCGTCAACGACCTGCCGCCCGCCGAGCGCGACATCGCCATGGTGTTCCAGTTCTACGCCCTCTACCCGCATCTGAGAATCCGCGACAACCTGGCGTTTCCACTGCGCGCCGAGGGGCTGCCCAAACCTGAGGTGCACGCGCGGGTCGACGAGGCCGCCCGGCTGATGCGGCTCGGTCCGCTCCTGGACCGGCGACCGCGCCAACTGTCCGGCGGGGAGCAGCAGCGTGTCGCGCTCGCTCGCGCCCTGGTGCGCCGACCGCGCGCCTTCCTCATGGACGAACCGCTCACCAACCTGGACGCGGAGCTGCGGGCGGACATGCGCACGGAGATCAAGCACCTGCAGGGGGAACTGGGCGCGACGATGGTCTACGTCACCCACGACCAGGTCGAGGCGATGTCGCTCGGTCATCGGATCGCCATCCTCAACAAGGGCCGGGTGGAGCAGATCGGCACACCGCTGGAGGTCTACGACCGCCCGGCGAGCCTCTTCTGCGCCGCGTTCATCGGCTCTCCACCGATGAACCTGATCGAGGTGGAGGTGGCCGACGGGGAGCTGCGCGGCCAGGGCGGACTGGTTCTTCCGCCGCCGTCCGGCCTGCCACGCGACAGCGCCCTGGTCGCCGGCGTCCGGCCGGAGGCGCTGGAAGTCACAGCACCCGAGGCGGACGGCTCCATCCCGGCCCGGGTGGTCTCGGTGGAGTGGTTGGGCGACGAGATCATCTACGTGGTCGACCACGGCGGCCAACGTGACGTCCGGGTCCGGATGCCACCGACTGTCCGTTTCGCCGCTGAAGCAAAGGTCGGCCTGCGGCACACCGGCGGAACCCCGGCGGTCTACGACGTGCGCACGGAAGAACTGGTGGCCTGATGGGAACCGTTGCAGCAGACGGGCTACGCAAATCCTTCGGCAAGGTCCAGGCGCTGGACGGGGTGACGCTCGACGTGCCGGACGGCTCGTTCTTCGTCGTGCTCGGGCCCTCCGGGGCAGGCAAGACGACGACCCTGCGAGCAATCGCCGGCCTGGACAAGCTCGACGCCGGGTCGGTGCACCTGGACGGCCGGGACGCGACCCGCGACGCCCCGGCCGATCGCGACCTGGCCATGGTCTTCCAGAGCTACGCCCTCTACCCGCGGCACACGGTGTACGAGAACATCGCCTCGCCGCTGCGGGCCCGCCGTCGTTCCTCGAGCGAGATCGCCACTGCCATCGAGCAGATGTCGAGCCTGCTGCACATCGAACGGCTGCTGCAGCGTCGTCCCGCGCAGTTGTCGGGCGGTGAGATGCAGCGGGTCGCCCTGGCCCGGGCGCTGGTCCGTCGTCCGCGCGCGTTTCTCATGGACGAGCCGCTCACCAACCTCGACCTCAAGCTCCGCGTCGAGATGCGCACCGAGCTCACCCGCATCCACCGCAGCCTCGGAGCGACATTCATCTACGTGACGAACGACCAGGTCGAGGCCCTGTCCATGGCCGACCAGGTCGCGGTCCTCAAGGAGGGGAAGGTGCAACAGGTCGGCACGCCGACCGAGGTGTACGAGCGTCCCGCCAACCAGTGGGTCGCCGGATTCGTCGGGAGCCCACCGATCAGTCTGCTCGCCTGCCGTGCCGAGGGAGATCGTCTGGTCGGTGCGGCAGGCTGGACGCTGCCCCGGCCGCACTGGACCACGGCTGAGGACGGTCGTGCGCTGCTGCTGGGTCTGCGCTCGGAGGACCTGTCGGTCGAGCAACGTGGGGACGCGTCGTTGTCGGGCGAGCTCTACGGGCTCGAGCCCCTCGGTGACCGGACGGTGGTCGACGTCCGCGTGGGGACCGAGATGCTCAAGGTCAAGGCACGACCCACTGTCACCGGTACGCCGGGCGAGCAGCTGCACGTCACTGTCGACCTGGACCGTGCGCACCTGTTCGATGCGAGCACCGGGCTGTCGCTGTCCGAGGCGGGCCGGTAACCGAGCCGGGCGGCGACGACACCATGCGCCGGCGGGTGGCAACCGAGCCTCGGCGGACCGTCACCGGTCAGCACGGCCTGCCGAGGGCCGTGGCCCGCGAGGGTGACCGGTGGCGGCGCCGCCCCGCGGATCGGGCCGGAGCCACCTTCGACCCGCTCGGCAACCTCGACCCGAAGAGGGCGGGTGACCCGTCCGGCTACGCCCACCGCGCGATCGCCGCGGCACGCCGGACAGCACCAACAAGATCACAGGAGGTGACGCTATGAGTGACCCGACGGACGTCCTGGCCCCCGAGCACCGGCGGCTCCGGATCGGCGACGCCTGGCGCGACGCCGCGAGCGGAGCCACCTTTGCCGTCGAGGACCCGGCCACCGGCAAGACCATCGCCGAGGTGGCGGACGCCGACGTCGTCGACGGGCTCGCCGCTCTGGACGCGGCGAGCAAGGCGATGGCGGGGTGGGCGGCGACCCCGCCGCGGAAGCGGTCGGAGTTGTTGACCGCGACGTACCGGGCACTGACCGAGCGATCCGAGGAGGTCGCCCGGCTGATAACGCTCGAGATGGGCAAGCCGCTCGCCGAGGCTCGGGCCGAGGTGGCCTACGGCGCCGAGTTCTTCCGCTGGTTCGCCGAGGAGGCGGTGCGCGTCGAGGGCCGCTACAGCACCGCTCCGCTAGGTGGCTATCGCATCCTCACCGTGCCGAAGCCGGTCGGACCATGCGTCTTCGTGACGCCCTGGAACTTCCCGTTGGCCATGGGGGCCCGCAAGATAGCTCCCGCGCTGGCTGCGGGCTGCACAACGATCACCAAGCCGGCCGGTCAGACGCCACTCACCATGCTGTTCCTGGCCCGCATCATGGAGCAGGTCGGCGTTCCGCCGGGCGTCGTCAACGTGGTGACCACCAAGCGTTCCGGCGACGTGGTCTCCGCGCTGCTGGCCGACGGTCGGACCCGCAAGCTCTCGTTCACCGGCTCGACCGAGGTCGGGCGCGTGCTGCTCCGGCAGGCTGCGGACAACGTGCTGCGCACCTCCATGGAGCTGGGTGGCAACGCCGCCTTGATCGTGTGTGCCGACGCTGACCTGGACGTCGCGATCGACGGTGCCATGGTGGCCAAGATGCGCAACATCGGGGAATCCTGCATCGCGGCCAACCGGATCTACGTCGAGGAGTCGGTGCGCGAGGAGTTCACCGCCCGCTTCGCCGAACGGATGGGCGCGCTGTCGGTGGGCCATGGTCTCGACGACGGGGTGGACGTCGGGGCGTTGATCGACGAGCCCTCGGTCACCAAGATCGACGAGCTCGTCGCCGACGCGGTCGAACGCGGCGCCCGGGTCCTGGTGGGCGGTGAACGTCCGGATGGGCCCGGCCACTTCTACCCGCCCACGGTCCTCGTCGACGTGCCCGACGATGCGCGGATGCTGGCGACGGAGATCTTCGGCCCGGTGGCGCCGATCATCTCGTTCACCTCCGACGACGAGGTGCTGACGAAGGCGAACGACACCGAGTACGGCCTGGTCGCATACGTCTTCACCAGTGACCTCCAGCGGGCGCTGCGGTTCGCCGAAGGGTTGGACACGGGAATGCTCGGCATCAACCGTGGCCTGATATCGGACCCGTCAGCGCCGTTCGGTGGCGTGAAGCAGTCCGGGATCGGCAAGGAGGGGTCGCACGAGGGCATCCTCGAGTACCTCGACCTCACCTACGCGGCGATCGACCTGCCGTGACCGACCGGCTGCGCCGGGCGCCGGCGCAGCCCGCCCGCGCCACCCGGGCGGCCAACCCTGCCGACGGCGCCCCGGTCGCGCAGGTGACCTGGACGCCCGCCCAGCACATCGCCGCCGACCTTCCGGAGAGGCACTGACATGCTTGAGACCGTCCGTGGACCACGCCAGCTGATAGTGGGTGAAGGGGTCGCGCAGAACATCCCACGAGTGGTGGCCGAAAGTGGCTCGCGAGTGCTCATCGTGACCGACCGGGTGCTTCTGGGGCAGCCGGGCGTGGCCGAGATCGTGGCCGCCGTGCGGGAGAAGGTCGCGGCCGTCGAGGTGTTCGCCGACGCGACTCCCGACGTGCCACTGACCGATGTCGCCCTGGCCGTCGCGGTCGCCGCCAAGGTGGACGCCGACGTGATCCTCGCCATCGGCGGTGGCACGGTGATCGACCTCGCCAAAATCGTCGGCGTCATCCGGCGCCACGGTGGGACGCCGCACGACTTCTACGGCGAGTCGAAGGTGCCGGGGCCGACGATTCCGCTCGTCGCGGTCCCGACGACGTCAGGCACCGGCTCCGAACTGACCCCCGTCTCGGTGTTGACCGACCCGGACCGGGCACTGAAGGTGGGGGTCTCCAGCGTCCACATCGTGCCCGACTTCGCCATCGTCGACCCCGAACTCACCTACACCTGCCCGGCGACAGTCACCGCCCACTCCGGCATCGACGCGTTCTGCCACGCGGTGGAGAGCTACACCGCACGACCCCGGGCCCACGGACCGCGCGACCCGGTGGAGCAGGTCTTCCTCGGCCGCAACCCGGTCACCGACCACTACGCGCTGCTGGCCGCGGAGCGGATCGCCCGCAGCCTGCGTCGTGCGGTCCGGGACGGCGGCGACACGGAAGCGCGCGCGGACATGTCCTACGGGTCCATGCTTGCCGGGCTCGCGTTCTCCCACGCGGGCAACGCCGCCCCGCACGCTCTCCAGTACCCCATCGGCGCGGCCACGCACACGCCGCACGGCCTGGGCGTCGGGCTGCTCCTGCCCTACGCGCTGGACGCGGCAAGGGATGCCATCGGTGACCGGTTGGCCATCCTCGCCGGGGTGTGCGGGCTCGACGTGACAGACGCCTCGGAGACCGAGGCCGCTGATACGTTCCTCAGCTGGCTCGACGAACTCCTTGCCGACATCGGCATCCCTTCCACCCTGGCGGACATCGGCGTGGCACGCGCCGACCTCCCGCGCTTCGCGGAGATGGCAAGTGGCGTCACCCGCTTGATCCAGAACCATCCAGGGCCGACCGACACCGCGAGCCTGACCGCGATCCTCGAAGCGGCCTGGACCGGGGACCGGGCCCGACACGTCCTGACACCGAGCAGAGATGGTGACCGGCCCACCGGCTGACGACGAGACACCCGGGGCCATCGCACCCGTGCGGCCGGGCACCGACCATCGGCTTGCCGAGCACGGCCCGTTGCCGCGCGGGGCGTCGGCGCGACAAACGGTGAACCCGGTGGCGATGGCGATCATCGCCACCACGTTTACCGCTGGTGGGGAGCCGGCGGACGAGCCGCTGCACGCCCGCCGCGCTACCGGGCCCGCGCGTGCGCTTTCAGGGCCGAGTGCACCCACGTGGAGATCGGCGGGTCACCAGGTAGGTCCCTGAGGTCGACGGCTGCCCACCGGGCCTCGGCGATCTCCCCATTCGGAGAGACCTCGCCCGAGATCGCGTGTAGGCGGACGATCTTCAGGTGGCCCTGTTTGCCCCCGCTGGTGGTCAGGTGCTCCTCCAGGACGAGCGCGACCGGTTCCACCTCAAGGCCCAGTTCCTCGATGCACTCACGCCGAGCCGCTTGCTCCGGGGTCTCCCGGGTTGGCTGGTATCCGCCTCCAGGCAGGCTCCACAGGGACCGGTCGCCGTAGCTGTGCCGGACGAGGAGCACTCGGTCGGAGTCGGCCGGGTGAATGATCAGCGCTTTCACGCCGTGGGTGGTCGGCTTCGCGATCCGCCAGTACGCCTTACGGATGCGGTAGAGCAGTCTGAACGCAAGCGGCGAGATCCTCATCGGGAGGCTCTGGGGGTCACTCGGTCGCACGGGGTCAGGAACATGCGCGCTCCACCGCGTCGGCGAGGGCCTCGTCGTCGGCGGATCCGACGCAGCGCAGGTCGAGCAGGAGGTATCCGTCGCGGACGCGGCCCACCACGCAGGGGTGTGACTGGCGCAGTACCCCGGCGAGCCCCGCCGGCAGCCGGACGGCCCAGCCCGGCAGTCGCAGACCCGGCGCCGATCCACCGCCGACGACTCCGTCGCTGGGGACGACGGTCGCGGCGATGCCCTGTCGAGCGAGCCGGGCGGCCAGCTTGGTGGCGCGTTCGCGCAGTTCCCACCCGTCGGCGTGCAGCGCGGCGACGGTGGGGTTGGTCGGCCGGCGCAGAGTGGCCTCCAACGCGGCAAGCGTCAGCTTGTCGACCCGCAGGGCCCGCGCGATCGGGTGGTGGCGCAGCCGCTCGATCACGTCATGGGCGCCGAGCAGAAGCCCGGCCTGCGGCCCGCCGAGCAGCTTGTCACCGCTGGCGGTGACGACAGTGGCACCCTCGCGCAGCCAGGTGGCAGCGTCCGGCTCGCCGGGGATCAGGGGTTCCGGACGCAGCAGCCCGGACCCGATGTCGGCGACCACCGGGGTGGGCAGGCCGGCCAGGGCGGCGACGCCCACGCTTGAGGTGAAGCCCTCGATCCGGAAGTTTGACGGGTGGACCTTGAGGATGAACCCGGTGTCCGGCGTGACCGCATCGGCGTAGTCGCGCAGGTGCACGCGGTTGGTGGCGCCGACTTCGCGCACCACCGCACCGGTGGCGGCCAGCAGCTCGTGCAGCCGGAAGCCGTCGCCGATCTCCACCATCTCCGACCGAGCCACGATGATCTCCCGGCCGGCCGCGAGCGCCGTGGCGACCAGCACGAGGGCGGCCGCGCCGTTGTTGACGACGTGCACGTCGCCAGCCCCGGGGACGGCCGCCCGCAGGGCCTCCATGGTGCTGCGGCCACGGCGGGCCCGGGCGCCTGTGGTCACGTCGTACTCGATGTCGACGTATCCGGCGGCCTCGGTGATCGCCTCGACGGCCGCCTCGGACAGCGGCGCTCGGCCGAGGTTGGTATGCAGCACCACGCCTGTCGCGTTGATCACCCGGCGCAGCCGGGTGGGCGCCTGCGGCAGCGCGGCGAGCGCCGCCGGCAGGACGTCGGCCGGTTCGATCCGGCCGGCCCTGGCCAGCTGCTGCGCGTCCCGAACCGCCCGCTTCACCATGTCGGCGCCGAACAACCGGGACGCCTCGGACAACCGGGAGTCGGCGAGCAGAGTGTCGGTACGAGGGATACGCCGGCGCGGGTCGCCGGTCACCTGACCCCCACTGTGTGCTCGCCGTCGACTCGAACCGGCTCGCCGGTCAGCCGTATCGATTCAATGATCAGGTCCATCGACGATCCCCCGTTGATCTCTGCACAGGTGGACAGGAATCGATGAAGCCTAGTTCGGTGGCCGGCCGGCGGGGAACCGCTCGCGGCGGACATCGAGACGTTCGCGCAAATCGCGGATCACCCTTGCATTCGGTACCGACCTACAGGCTTACCGTCAGATCGACGGACGTGCCCGCAGGGAGGCCGGCAGTGATGTTCGTGGTTGCCACGGCAGGGCACGTCGACCACGGCAAGTCGACGCTCGTTCGCGCGCTGACCGGCACCGAGCCCGACCGCCTGGCCGAGGAACGTCGGCGCGGCATGACAATCGACCTCGGGTACGCGTGGACCACCCTGCCGTCCGGCGCGCACCTGGCGTTCGTCGACGTACCGGGGCACGAGCGGTTCGCCACCAACATGCTCGCCGGCGTCGGTCCGGTCCCCGCCGTCCTGTTCGTGGTCGCCGCCGACGAAGGCTGGCGCACCCAGTCCAGTGAGCACCTGGCCGCGCTCGACCTGCTCGGCGTCCGGCACGGGGTGCTCGCGGTGACCCGGGCCGATCTGGCCGACCCCGGCCCGGCGATGGCACAGGCCCGGGAACGCCTGGCCGCTTCCCGCGTCGGGGAGGTCGAGGCGGTTGCCGTGGACAGCGTCCACGGCACCGGCCTGCCCGAACTGCGCGCCGCGCTGGACCGGCTCACCGCGCGGCTACCGGCGCCGGACCGGGCCGCCGACGTACGGCTCTGGATCGACAGGGTGTTCACGATCGCCGGGGCCGGCACCGTGGTGACCGGGACACTGCCCGCCGGCACGCTGCGCGTCGGCGACGACATGCGGCTCGTGCCGACCGGTGGCCGGGTGCAGATCCGTGGGATCGAGGTGATGAAGCGGGGGTGCGACGAGATCGGCGGGGTGGCCCGCGTCGCGGTGAATCTGCGGCGGATCGGCCGGGACGCCGTCCGTCGCGGTCACGCCCTGGTCACCCCGGACCGGTGGCCGGCGGCCCGGGTGATCGACGGCCGGGTCAGCGGCGGGTTCGCCGCCAACGAGTTTCCACGGGAACTGATCCTGCACGTCGGCACGGCGGCCGTGCCGGTGCGGGTCCGCCCGTTCGACGACGACCACGTACGCCTGCAACTGGCCCTTCCACTGCCGCTGCGGATCGGCGACGTCGCGCTGCTACGCGACCCCGGCCAGAAGCTGCTGGTGGCCCGGTTCCTCGTGCTGGACGTGCTCCCGCCGCAGCTCGGGCGACGGCG
Organism: Micromonospora sp. NPDC049044; assembly: GCF_040649215.1. Lineage (NCBI taxonomy): Bacteria > Bacillati > Actinomycetota > Actinomycetes > Micromonosporales > Micromonosporaceae > Micromonospora > Micromonospora sp. NPDC049044. The sequence goes on from NZ_JBEZFA010000001.1 coordinate 325,730, forward strand.
GGGCGCTGCGGACCGAGCCGCCGAACTGGTCCACTACCGTGGTGTGCCGGACGCGGCCGAGGAGGTGGGGCGCCGGCACCTGGTGCGCCGTACCACGCTTCGCGCCATGGGGGTCACCGCGCTGCCGGAGCCCACAGTGGCCGACTGGGTGGCCGACCCGCAGTGGTGGGCGCAGGCGGGGCAGCGGCTGCGGGCCGCCGTGGAACGCCACGCCGACGAGCATCCGGCCGACCCCGGGATGCCGCTGGAGACGGCCCGCCAGGCGATCGGCCTGCCCGCCCGCGAGCTGGTACGGGCGCTGGTCGCGCCGCCGCTCCGGCAGCACGCCGGCAAGCTGTACGGCAGCCGGGTGGCGCCCACCCTGCCGGAACCGTTGCGCGACGCGGTTCGGCACATTCACGAGGACCTCGGCCGGGATCCGTTCCACGCACCGGACGCCGACCGGATCAGTGCGCTCGGCGTCGACAGGGGGCAGCTCGACGTGGCGGCCGGCGCGGGGCAACTACTGCGCGTCTGTGAGGGGATCTTCCTGCTGCCCGGGGCCGACCGGGAGGCCGTACGCCGCCTGGCGAGTCTGCCGCAGCCGTTCACCGCAAGCGCCGCCCGCGTCGCCCTCGGCACCACTCGCCGGGTCCTCGTGCCGCTGCTGGAGTTGCTGGAACACCGCGGCTTGACCGAGCGCGTCACCGCCACCGAACATCGGGTCCGCCCGGGCAGGGAGAGCACATGACCGACCCGACAGTCGTGGTGACCGGCGTGGGCGCGGTCACCCCGCTCGGCCCCGACGCCGCCACCTGCTGGCAGCGACTCGGCGCCGGGCACTCAGGTGTCGTGGCGCTTGCGGACGACTGGGCCCGGGAGCTGCCCAGCCGGCTCGCCGCACCGGCCGACGTGGACCTGGCGGAGCATTTCGATCCGGTGGCCCGGCGCCGGCTGAGCCGGGTCGTCGAGCTTGCTGTGGTGGCCGCCCGCGAGGCCTGGCGGTCGGCCGGGTCGCCCGACGTCGACCCGGAACGGCTGGTCGTGGTCATCGGCACCGGGATGGGCGGGCTGCGGGCCACCGTCGAGCAGCACCACGTGCAGAAGGAGCGGGGTGCCCGGCGGGTGTCGCCGCACACCATCCCGATGCTCATGCCGAACAGCGCCGCCGCCCGGGTGTCCCTGGAGTTGGGGGCGAGCGGTGGCGCCATGGCACCGATGAGCGCCGGGGCCTCCGGCGCCGAGGCGCTGGCGCTCGGACGTGACCTGCTCCGGGCCGGGCGCGCCGACGTGGTGATCTGCGGCGGCACCGAGGCCGCCGTCCACCCGGTCATGTTGGCCGGGTTCGCCCAGCTGGGCGTGCTGTCACTGCGCAACGACGAACCGCGGCGCGCCTGCCGACCGTACGACACCGACCGGGACGGTTTCGTCCTGGCCGAGGGCGCCGGAATGCTCGTGTTGCAGCGCGCCGCGGACGCGACGACGCCGCTCGCCGTCCTGGCGGGTGCGGCGACCACCTCCGACGGGTACGACATCACCGAGGGCGACCCGGTCGGTAGGGGTGCCGCCCGCGCGATGCTGGCGGCGTTGCGCGACGCCGGTCTGGGCCCGGCCGACCTGGCTCACCTGAACGCGCACGCCACCGGCACGTCCGGCGGTGACCTCGCCGAGGCACGGGCGGTCCGGGCGGCCCTCGGCCCGGGCGCCGACCGGGTGGCGGTCTCGGCCACCAAGAGCCAGACCGGTCACCTGCTCGGGGCGGCCGGAGCCGTCGAGGCCGTCTTCACGGTGCTCGCCCTGCGGCAGCGCAGCGCCCCGCCGATCGTCAACCTCGCACATCCGGACGAGGCGGTCGACCTCGACCTGGTACGCGGTGCGGCGCGCGAGTTGCCGGCGTCGGCGTCGGCCATGTCGAACGCCTTCGGCTACGGCGGGCACAACGTGAGCCTGGTCTTTCAGACGGTCTGATCGGCCGGCATGCGGGGGCGTACGCGTACCTGGGCACCGTGACGCGGCACGAGGGTGATGTGGAACAGCCGCGGGTCGTCGGGCTTCGCGCGCACCGCGGTGACCTCCATGGTGCGCAGCAGCCGTTCCAGGACGATGGTCAGCTCCATCGTCGCCAGGTGCATCCCGAGGCAACGACGCGCGCCCGCGGCGAACGGAACGTACCCGAAGCGCGGCGGACGCTCGCCGAGGAATCGCTCCGGCCGGAACTCGTCGGGTGCCGGGTAGAGGCCCGGCTGGCGGTGCACCAGCAGGATGGCCACCATGACTGTGGTGCCTGCGCTCAGTTCGTATCCGCCGACTGTCATCGGGCGGCTGATCCGCCGGGCCACGTGGAACAGCGGCGGCCGCAGGCGCAGCGTCTCGTCGATCACCGCGGACAGGTAGTCGCGATCGTCGCGTGCCCTGGCCATGGCGTCGGGGTGGTGGGCCATCAGGTCGATCGCCCAGGCCATGCCCAGCGCGGTGGTCTCCTGCCCGGCGAACAGCATGCTCATCAACTGGTCGCGGATCTCGTCGTCGGTGAGCGCCGCACCGTCGGAGTGCCGGGCCCGCACCATGGTGGCCAGGAAGTCGTCGCGCTCGGGGTCGGGCTCCGCGCGGAAGGCCGCGATCTCGGAGTAGATGATCTCGTCGACCGCGGCGCGTCGACGCCGGTAGACCGACCACGGGCTGAGTGGGCCGAGCTCGCGCCGCAGCGCCGGCATCATGATCACCGCGTGCATGGGCTTGCGGAGCGCGACGAGCCGGTCGCGGATGGCGGCGACACGCACGTCGTCCCTGATCCCGAAGATGATCCGAATGATCACTTCCATGGCGATGTCCTGGGCGCGCGAGCGCATGTCGAGCGGCTCGTTCTTCGGCCAGCTCGCGATGTGCCGCTCGGCGACCCGGTCGATCTCCTGCGCGTACCGCCGCACGGCCTGGCGGTGGAACGGCGGCAGCATGATCCGCCGCTTGCGGGTGTGCTCCTCCTCGTCGGACAGGAAGATCGAGTGTGGGCCGACGGCCGGTTCGATCATCTCCTGGCCGGCACCGCCCTGAACGACATCCTCCGGACCGGTGAAAACCTGTTCCATCATCTCCGGCGTGGTGATCACCACGACGTCGCCGACGGCCATCACCTTTATCGAGAAAATCTCACCGAATTGCTTCATCGCACTACCGAGAAAGCCCAGGGGATCCGACTGCATACGCAGCGTCTGCACCATCGCGGGAATACGGGGGCCGGGCGGCATCACCATGTCAACGTCCTCTGTTCGTCGATTTCAATCGTGGTACCGTTCGTCGCATGGCAGCCGAAAACCTCCACTTCGTCCCCATCACCAGCAGCGGCGCGTCGTGCTCGCTCGAGGCCGAGGGCAAAGCGGAACGGTTCCGAATGTTGCGGTCATTCGCCGGTGATCTCGTCTCCCACGAAACGGGACCGGGTCGACTGGAATTGACGTACGCGATCGGTGGCACGCGTCTCGAACAGTTCCGTGAACTGATCGAGGGTGAGCGCCGGTGCTGCTCGTTCGCCACGTTCGCCATCACCGCCGACGCCGACCGGGCAACGCTGCTCATCACCGGTCCAGAAGCTGACGAGTTCTTCCGCTTCCTGTGGGACGCCGATCCCGCCATCGGGTGAAATAGATCAGCGGCACGATCAGGGCCAGTGCCACCACCGCGGTCGCGATCACGCGGAAACCCCACTGCGGCGCGCCCAGCAGGAGCAGGATCACGTTCACCACGGTCAGGCCGCCGGCCAACGCCGTCATCGGCCAGGCGGATCTGGACCCGCGCAGCAACCGGCGGTCGCGGCGGCTCAGGATCAGAAACGAGACCGGCAGCAGCACGAACACCAGCACGTAGCCGACGTTCGCCGAGGCCACGACGTCGACCACGTCACCCCGGAAGACCAGCAGCAACCCACTGATCACCAAGAAATCCCAGGTCATCGAGCCGATCGGGACGCCATACCGGTTGACCTTGCCGAACACCGGCGGCAGATAGCCGTCCCGGGACATCTGGTAGATGGTCCGCGACGAGCCGACGACGAACGCCTGCGCGCCCAGCAGCAGCGCGGCCACCAGCATCACCGCCACCACCCGGGCGCCGGGCTCGCCGAAGAGGCTGCGGGCGGGTTGCAGCAGGACCACCGCCGGGTCCGCGGTCAGGCTTTCCGTGCCACCCAGCGCCAACAGCAGAATCGGCACACCGGTGAACGCGACAACGCCGGTGATCGCGGCGGTTGCCATCGCCCGGCCGGTACGCGAGGCGGCGTCGCGCATCTCGGCCACGATGGTCGAGGCGATCTCCGCGCCGTAGGACGACCACGCCGCGACGAACGCCCACTTCACGATCAGCAACAGCGTGGCGCCGGAGAACGCCTCGCCGCCGGGCACCGAGAGCGGCACCAGGCCGTCGGCGCTGAGCAGTTCGGGCTGCAGCAGCGCGCCCACCACGATCACCAGTAGCGGCAGCGTGGCCACCACGCCGACGACCGCGTACACCCGGGTGGTGACCGACAGCGAGAAGTAGTTGGCCACGTAGATCGCCGCGATGAAGCCGAACGCCAGGGGCACCTCGAACCTTTCCAGCTGGAAGGCGTCGCCCAGATAACCGGCCGCCAGCACCAGGTTGACAGCGATCCCCGGCGTCCAGGCGAACCAGTACGCCCAACTGGACAGCCCGCCCAGCAGCGGCGAGACGCGGCCCAGCGCCAGGTGTGCGTACGTCGCGGTGCCGCCCGCCCGGTCGTGGTAGCAGTGCGCCAGCCTGGTGATCAGCACGCACTGGAGTGCGCCGATGACCGCTGTACCGGCCCAGACCAGCACCGACATGTTTCCCAGTTGCACGGCCATCGGGCCGAGCGAGACGGTGACCAGCAGTGCGGTGCCGACCGCGAGCAGGGCCGCCGACCGCCACGTCACCGTCCGCCTCAGTCCTGCGCCGCTTTCCTCCGTTCGGGTGCTGTCGAGAAGAGCGGACACCGAATCCCCCGTTTCATCGGTTGTGACGGCTCAACAGCCACGCCGCCGCCGCGTACAGGACGAGCAACATGGCGGCCACCGACACCAGCCCGGGCCAGGTGCTCGACCAGGTGGCGCCGTGCAGGAACGGCGCGCGTGCCGCCTCCAACAGGCGGCTGACCGGGTTGACCGCCGCGATCGGCTGCAACCAGCCAGCCAGAAGCTCGCGCGGCGCGTACGCCGGCCCCAGCACCAGCAGGAGGATGATCGGCGCCTGCATGATGGGAGCCGCCGCGGACGTCCCGGTCCGCAACGCCACGAAGAGGCCCCACCCGGCGGCCACCGCGCCGAACGCGACAGCCAGCCCGACCGACAGCAGCAGGTTGCCCGGGCCGGTCGGCCGGGCGCCGAGCGCGAGGCCGAGCAGCAGCAGGAACACCACAGCGATGGCCGCGCGCACAGTGGCGGCGATGCCGGCCGAGATCAGCAGGGCCGCGCGGCGTACCGGCATGAGCAGCAACCTGTCGAACAGCCCGGTGCGGATGTCCTGGCCGAAGTTCACTCCGGCACCGGAGCCGACCAACCCGGCCGCCTGCACCATGCCGAACGGCACGACGAACGAGGTGAAGTCGTTGGTGCTGAAGTTGTTGAGATCGGCGAGCCGGCCGAAGATGCCGAGCGCGGCCAGGAACAGGAAGGTCGGCGCGATCAGGTCGGGAATGACGCCGGCCGGCGAGGTACGCAGGTCCGCCATGCCGCGGCGGGTGAGGGCGAGCACCGACATGGCCGTCACCCCTCGACCCGGTGCCGCAGGGAACCGGCACAGAGCCCCGCACCGATCAGGCCGAGGACGGCCAGCGCGACGAGCGCCTTCACCGTGGTGGCGGTTGTCACGCCGCCGATCCACGGTTCGTGCAGGGCGTCACTCACGTAGGTGAGCGGGTTGAACCGGGCGATCGTGTCGAGCGGGTCGTCGAGCAGGCGGCGCGGCACGAACGCCGACGAGAACATCACGAGCACGATGCTGAGCGGCAGCAGCGTCTGCACTGTGCTCGGTTTCCCGGTCCGCAACGCCACCCCGGTGGTGATCGAGCCCCACGCCACGGCGGTCAGCGCCTGCAATAGGAACAGGATCAGCAGGTCGGTGACGCGCGCCGGCCGGGCGCCGAAGACGAACGCGATCACGCTGAACACCACGCCACCGAGCAGGCCGAGCAGGCCGATGCCGGCCAGCCGGCCGAGCAGCAACTGACCGCGTGGCACCGGGCTGAGCAGCAGCCGGTCGATGAACCTGACCTGGATGTCGACGATCTGCGCGATGCCCCCGATCACGCCCGCCATCACCGCGGACAACAGCATGTCGCCGCCGATCTGGTAGTCGAACATGCCGTAGCCGGCCGGGAAACCGGGCAGGTGCCGCAGGCTGGCCGCGCCGCCGGAGTAGGCCACCAGGAAGATCGTCGGCAGCAGCAGCACCGGGGCCAGGAACTGCGGCCGGCTGAGCGTCTGCCGCGCCGAGCGGCGGGCCAGGGCGGGCAGCGCGTCCAGGTCAGCCACGCGTCACCGCCTTCATGGCGGCCGGCTGGTGCGTGCCCTCCAACTGCCGGCCGGTGTGCGCCAGGAAGACGTCCTCCAGGCTGGGCCGGTGCACCTGCATGCCGCGTACGGTGACGCCGGCCTGTTCGAAGACCCGGATGATCGCCGCGATGTCGGCCTCGTCCTTGTCGAGCTCCACTGTGGCAGTGCCGTCGCCGGTGGACCGCAGCAGGGCGAGCGACTCCAGCGACTGGCCCAGGGTCGCCGGCAGCGGGCCCTCGGTGACCAGTTCCAGCCGGCTGTTGCCGGCGGTGGCCTTGAGCCGCTCGGGCGACCCCTCCACGACGATCTCGCCACTGTCGATGATGCTCACCCGGTCAGCGAGTTGGTCGGCCTCCTCGATGTACTGGGTGGTGAGGAAGACCGCCGCGCCTTCGGCCCGCAACTGCCGTACCCGCTGCCAGATCGCCTGCCGGCTCGCCGGGTCCAGACCCGTGGTGGGTTCGTCGAGGAACAGCACCTGGGGTCGGTGCACGAGCGCGAGGGCCAGGTCGAGGCGGCGGCGCATGCCGATCGAATAGGCGAGCACCGGCTTCTTGACGACAGTGCCGAGGCCGAACTCGTCGAGCAGTTCCGCGCCCCGTGCCGCGGCGGCCCGGTCCCTGGTCAGGCCGTGCAGGGCCAGGTGCAGGCGGAGCAGGTCGGCAGCGGTCATGGTCGGGTCGAGCGACAGCTCCTGCAGCGTGACACCGATCCGCCGGCGTACCTGGTCGGCCTGCTTGACCACGTCGAAGCCGGCCACCGAGGCGCTGCCGCCGGTGGGCCGCAACAGGGTGACGAGCATCCGGACGGTGGTGGTCTTGCCGGCCCCGTTCGGCCCGAGGAAGGCGAAGATCTCCCCGCCGTCCACACTGAGGTCGACCCCGGCCACGGCCTGCGTGTCGCCGTAGGCGCGGGCCAGCTTCTCCGCACGGATCATCGCAGCACCGTGGCCAGTTCGTCGACGGCCGCGACGAAGCGGTCCACCTCGTCCAGGGTGTTGTAGAGGTAGAAGCCGGCGCGCACGTTGCCCTTGGTGCCCTCGCTCAGCGAGACACCGCGGAAGTACGAGAGGGCACAGTGGCTCCCGGCCCGGACGGCGACCTTGTAGCGGCCGTTCAACAGCCGCCCGACCTCCTCCGGCGGCACCCCCTGGATGTTGAAGGAGAGGATGCTTGACGTGTCCTCGACGCGGTGCGAGCCGAAGACCTTGACGCCCTTGATAGAGGTCAGGCCCGCCAGCGCCCGCCCGACAAGCGCCCGGTCGTGCGCCTCGACGGCGGGGAAGCCGATCTTCCCCAGGTAGTCCATGGCAGCGGCCAGCCCGATGGCCTCGGCGATCGGCGGTGTGCCCGCCTGCCACTTGTCCGGTAGCGGGCTGAACCGGGAGTCGTCGATCACGCAGCTTTCGAGCGTCTCGCAGGTGCACTCGGCGGAGGTGTCCACGGTGCCGCCGCCGAGGATCGGTGGCATCAGCCGCTCGGCGTGCTCCTTCTTCATGTACAGCACGCCCACCCCGGTGGGCCCGAGCATCTTGTGCCCGGAGAACGCGAGGAAGTCGCAGTCCACGGCGCGGACGTCCACTGCCAGGTGGGGTACGGCCTGGGCGGCGTCGACGACGTAGAGGATGCCCCGCTCGCGGCACAGCCGGGACACCTCGTGCACCGGGACGACAGTGCCCAGGACGTTGGAGACCCAGGTCAGGGCCACCACCCGGGTGCGTTCGTTGAGCAGCGTGGCGAACTCGTCGAGGTCGAAGACGCCCTCGGCCCCGGGGTTGTACCAGCGCAGGCGGACGCCGTTGAGCTGGGCGAGCCGGTACCACGGTCCCATGTTCGAGGTGTGCTCCAGGGTGGAGAGCACTATCTCGTCGCCGGGGTTCAACTGCAGCGCCAACGCGACCATGTTCAGCGACATGGTGGTGTTGGTGGTGAAGATGATCTCCTCGTACGAGGCGTTGATGAAGGCTGCCACCGTACGCAGCGCGGCTTCGTACTGCTCGGAGGCCCGCAGCGAGGCGTCGTAGTTGCCACGGTGCACGTTCGCGCGATACCGGAAGTAGTAGTCGTTCATCGCCTCGACGACAGGTATCGGGGTCAGCGACGAGGCCACGCTGTCCAGGTAGATCTCGTCGTCGGCGAGGGTGGGGAAATCCTGCCGGATCTTCTCGACGGGCAGCGTCGTCATCAGTTTCCCCGTTCCAGTACGGCAAGCCGGCTGTTGATGATGTCCAGCGATTCCAGCCAGTCCGGCAGCGAACCCTGAGCCACCATGTCGCCGTCGATGGCCAGGATCGGCACGGTGTTGGCGCCCTGCTCCCGCAGCCGGCCCGCCAGTGGCAGCGGCACCTGCTCGGGGCCGAACGGCTGGTCGGGGTCGTAGAAGTGCACCTGCGCGCGGTCGCCGACCTTGCGCCGGAGGAACTCGACGAACTGGCGACTGGCGGCGCTGTCGTCGGGCCCGCAGCAGTCGAGCACTGCGATGTCAAGCATGTCGATCAGATCTCCTTGGAAGCCGCGCCGATGGCGCGATCGATGTCGCCGGCGATGGACCGCGAGCGAACGCCGTACCGGGTGGCCAGCTCGGACATCCGGCGGGCGTAGTCGGCGGTGGGCCGGCCCACCGAGTTTTCGAACAGTCCTTCGCGCGCCATCAGGTAGGTCTCCGCCAGGCAGGCGAACGTGTCCTCAGCCGCGGGCAGGTCGAAGTCGTGGACGCAACGGAAGCCGGGAATGTGGGCGAGGCCGCCCTTGACGACCGCGATGCCCGCCTGCGCGAACTCGGGACGGCGGCTCGGCGCGATGTTGTACGGTGCCGCCACGTCGATCACCACGGTGTCCGGCGTGAGTCGTTCCGGGGTGAGTTCGGCGGTGCGGTCGTGCGTCAGTGTCACCACGACGTCCGCGGTCTTCACCACGTCCAGGTCGGCGGTGAGGGTGGCCCGACCCTCCAGGTCACCCAGCAGGTGCCGGACCCGCTGCTCGGTGCGGCCCAGCAGGACCAGGTCGATGTCCTCCTCGGCGAGCAGCCGGGAGGCCGCGCCGCCGACCGAACCGGTGCTGCCCACCACCGCCACCCGCGGCCGGCCGCCGAGCCCCAGATAGTCGATCGCTTCGCGGACGTTGTCCCGCGTGACCGCCGCCGTGTAGCCGTTGCCGTTTGTCACCTTGACCTGTGCCGGGAGGTGGCGCAGCAGCCGGGTGCCGCCGCCCATCGCCGGAGCGGTGAGCGCACCCAGCCCGATCAGGGCGGTGCCCCGCTGCACGGCGAGCAGTGCCGATTCCACTACCGCTGTCATGCCCTCGGCGAGCATCATCTGCTCGGGCATCCGCACCGCGCAGACCACCTCGCCGAGCACCTGCTCCCCCCGGACCCGCACGTCGCCAAGGACGAGCGGCGGCAGGGTGCAGGCCTTGGCCACGTACTCCTGCTCGGTGTCGCTGTAGCGCCGCAGTAGGGATGCCGCCCGGATCGTGTCGAGATCGCGGATGTCGCGGGGGTGCACCAGGAAGCTGAACCATGGCCGCGCGGTGCTCAGGTACATGCGGGCGTCCTTCGTTCGGCGCGCGGTGAGAAGAATGCCGGGCCCGAACGGCCCGGCATCCATCGCAGGACACGCAAGATCATTTAGTGCCCATCATGGGGATGAGAACCATGGATCCGCGCAGCGTGATGTGACTGTGGCCGCCACCCAGATGGGCCGGCCAATTGATCAGGAAGGTGCTCTCGTAGAGGCTGTTGACAGGACGGCCCTCACGAAGGCCGGTGAGCTGGTCCCCCAGACTGGAGGCGATGCGGCCGTCTCAACCGCCGCTGGCGCCGGCCCATAAGGAGCCGGGCAGGAAGTCGAGCTTGCCGAGCGCGCGCCAGCCGGAGTAGTCCGGCAGCACCTCGCAGTCGTCAGTGGCGACGGCGCGTACGGGTGAGAGCAGGCCGGGGTCGTGCCGCCCCTCGGTGATCAGGTTGTAGAGCTCCGGGAACACCATCTGCACGCCGTAGCGCACGCGCAGGTAGTGGCGCTCGTAGTCCATGACGCCGAGGTTGGCCTCCGGGCCGCTGTCCGGGTCCAGCATGATGCAGACCTGACCGGATTTGATGGACTCGGCGCTGTTGAGCGGCATCTGCATGCCGTCGACGTCTGAGACGCCCCACAACCCGGCCAGGCGGAACATCACCTGCCGGTCGGGTTCGGGCAGAGCGCGTCGATCCGCGATGTCGTCCGGGCTGACCAGTAACTCGCCGTCCATCGTGCGGTCGACGGTCATGGCATCCCTCCAATCTCTTCTGGCAGTTCGCCAAGCCGTGTCGACCGTAACCCCGTACCCAGGTACCGCTTGCAACCCGCGATCCATCGACACACCCCATTGTGCGACGACGCCGTTACACTTCGCCTCCATAGCGGCGCGTACGACCGTGCAGGCCCGGTCGACGACCGAACGGGGGACGGACAGATGCGAGAGTCACTTCGGACCGGGGAACTGGCGAGGCTGGCCGGCGTCAACATCCAGACGCTGCGCTACTACGAGCGGCGCGGGCTGCTGACCCCGCCGGCGCGCAGTCATGGCGGCCACCGGCTCTATCCACGCGACGCTGTCGACCGGGTCCGCAAGATCAAACTGGCCCAGCGACTCGGCTTCAAGCTTGACGAGATTCCGATGCTGATCGACGTACCGCGCCGTACGCTGCCGCGCGGGCTGACCGAGCAGTTCGAAGGCAAGCTGGCCGAAATTGATCAACGGATCCACCACCTGCAGGAGATCCGCTCGCAACTGCTCGAGGTGGTGCGGGCGGGCTGCAGCAGCGTGACCGACTGCCGATGCGGCCTGGGGGATCTCCTGCACACCGCGGGTCACCACGCGGGCGCCGCGAGCTAGTACGCTGCCCGGCGGAGGTGTTCAGGTACCTGGTGGGCCTCCCCGCCTTCAAAGCGGGTGGGACGGGTAGTGCCCGTCCGGCGGGTTCGATTCCCGTCCACCTCCGCCAATCGACCAAACGACATGGTTCGATCGAGTCCGCTTGAGTTATGCTCGGTCGCGTCCGACTTGCGGCACACCGGGGGGACGCATGACGGGATTCCATGACGCACTGCAGACCGTTCTGGATAACGTCATTCGGCCGCAGGCGGCCACTGTGGACAGGGATGGGGCCTATCCTCGCGCCGGCATCACCGCGCTCGGCGAGGCGGGCCTGCTCGGGTTGACCAGCGCGCCGGAGGTCGGCGGCGCCGGCCTCGGCCTGGACGCGGCGGCCGAGGTGGTGGAGACCATCGCCGGGGTGTGCGGATCGACAGCGATGGTCGTCCTGATGCACTACGCCGCGACCGCCACCATCGAACGGCACGGGCCGCCGGACGTCCGCCGGGAGATCGCCGCCGGACGGCACCTCACCACGCTGGCGTTCTCGGAGCACGGCTCGCGGAGCCACTTCTGGGCGCCCCTTTCCACAGCCACCGCCACCGGCGACAAGGTCACCCTCAACGCCCGCAAGAGCTGGGTCACCTCGGCCGGCGAGGCCGACAGCTACGTCTGGTCCAGCCTGCCGTTGACCGGCGACGGCATGACGCTGTGGCTGGTGCCGGCACGGACCGCCGGCCTCGTGGTGGCCGGCCCGTTCGACGGCGTCGGCCTGCGCGGCAACGCCTCCCGCCCGATCACCGCGACGGACGCCCTCATCCCGGTCGACGCCGGGCTCGGCGCGGACGGCGCCGGGCTCGACCTGGCCCTGAGTGAAGTGCTGCCGGTGTTCACAGTGCTGAGCGCCGCGTTCTCGCTGGGGATCATGGAAACCCTGACAGGGCTGGCCACCGACCACCTCACCCACGCCCGACTCGAACACCTCGGGCAGACGCTTGCCGAGCAACCGGTGCCGAGGGCGTCCCTCGCCCAGGTGCGCACCCAGGTCGACGTGACCCGGGCGTTCCTGACCGCCACCCTCGCCGAGCTCGCGTCCGGCGGCCCCGCCGCCCCGCTGCGCGCGCTGCAGGTCAAGGCGGTCGCCGGCGAGACGGCGGTGTCGGTCGCGGGCGAGGTGATGCGGCTCGCCGGCGGTTCGGCCTTCCGCAAGGAGCTCGGCATCGAACGCCACTTCCGAGACGCGCTGGCGGCCCGGGTGATGGCGCCCACCACCGACGCCCTGTACGACTTCGTCGGCCGCGCCTCCCTCGGCCTGCCCCTGTTCGCCGAGGCCGCGTCATGACGACCGTCCTGATGGGCGCCGTCGCGTACGACCCCAAGGTCGTCTCGATCTGGAACGGGTTCCGCGCCTGGTTCGTGTCCGCCGGCCTGTCGTTCGACTACGTGCTCTACTCGAACTACGAGCGCCAGGTCGAGGACCTGATCGCCGGTCGGATCGACGCCGCATGGAACTCTCCGCTCGCCTGGGTCAGGGCCAGCCGGCTGGCCCGGTCCCAGGGCCGGTCGGTGACGGCGCTCGTCATGCGCGACACCGACCGCGACCTGGCCAGCGCCGTGGTCGTCCGGGCCGACGCCGGCATCACCTCGGTCGCCGACCTGCGCGGCCGCACTGTCGCCACCGGTGCCGTCGACTCGCCGCAGGCCACCCTGCTGCCGTTGGAACACCTGCGCCGTCAGGGCCTGTCGGCCGGCACCGACTTCACGGTCCGCCGCTTCGACATCGGCGTCGGCCTGCACGGCGACCACGTGGGTGGCGAACGCGACGCCGCCCGCGCCCTGATGGCCGGCGAGGTCGACGCCGCCTGCGTGCTCGACGCCAACCACCTGCTGTTCACCAAAGAGGGCGTGCTGCCGCCCGGCAGCACCCGGCTGCTCACCACCACCGACCTGTTCGACCACTGCAACATGACGGTGACCGGTGACGCGGAGCGGTTCGCGACGCTGCTGCGGGCGATGTCGTACGACGACCCGGCCGTTCGGCCGCTGCTCGACATGGAGGGCCTCACCTCCTGGGAAGACGGCCGCACCAGCGGGTACGCGCTGCTGGAGTCCGCCGTGACCGAGTCCGGTTTCTACGACGCCGAGGGACGGGTGACCGCAGCGGAATACCGGCCGTGAGACTCGACCTGGCCGGCCTACCGTTCGACACCGGTGGGCGCCTGCTGCTGCAGAAGGCCCTGGCCGGTCTCCCCCCGGGAAGTCGGGTGACAGTCACCGGCCGTGACCCGTTCCTGGCACTGCACCTGCGTGCCTGGTGCCGTTCGGCCGGGCACGGCACCACCCCGGCCGCCGCCGGTGCCGTCGAGGTCACGAAGGGGCGGCAGGACGCGGACCGCTGGGCGCGGGCCGAGCGGGCCGGTGAGCCGGGCGCTGTGGTCCGCCGGCCCCCGGCCCATTGGGGGCTTGCCGCACGCGGCGCGCGGCTCGAAGCCGGCGGTCCCGAGCCGGTGTACGACCTGGCCGACCGCGACATCGTCTGGGCCGACCTGGCCCCGCGCCTCTACGCGCACGCCGCCGCCGCGCAATGGGACCCGGCGACGGCGGTCCCCTGGGACACCGCGTTCACACTGCCCGCGGACGTCGAGGCGGCCGTCGTCCAGGTGATGACCTACCTGGTCGAGAACGAGCAGGCCGCCCTGGTCATCCCGGCCCGCCTGCTGACCCGGATCCATCCGCACTTCCGCGAGGTGGTCGGCCTGCTCGCCGTGCAGGCTGCGGACGAGGCCCGCCACGTGGAGGTCTTCACCCGCCGGGCGCTGCACAGCGGCGGCCAGATGGGCACCTCGTCGGCCGGCGGCCGGGCCTCCCTGGCGTCGCTGCTGGCCGAGCCCGACTTCACACTGGCCTCGTTCCTGCTCTCCGTCCTTGGTGAGGGCAGCTTCCTGAGCCTGCTCGCCTTTCTCGACCGTCACGCCCCCGACCCACTTACCCGCTCGGTGACCAGGCTGGCCCGGGTGGACGAGGCGCGGCACGTCGCGTTCGGCGTGGCGCACCTGGAACACCAGTCGGCGACGGACCGCACGATGCTGGGCCGGCTGCGCGATGCCATCGAACGGCGCCACGACGTACTCCTCGACACCGCCGGACTGAACCAGGACGTCTTCGATGCTCTGCTGCTGCTGGCCGCCGGCGACTGGTCCCCGGAGGCGCTGACCCGCGGGCACCGGGCCGTGCTGAAGCTGCAGGCCGACATGGACGAAACCCGCCGCCGGCACCTGACCCGCCTGGGTTTCCCCGACGACGAGGCGGCCGAACTCTCCGCCCTGCACACCCGCAACTTCATGTGAGACAGGCCCGCGCCCGCGCCGGCGGCGAGGTGGTCACCCACTCCCCCCGCTGACGGCCGCCATCATGATCAGGGTGCGTCGCCGCCGCCGACTCATGAGCGCGAAACAGGCGGTGAGCACCACCAACTCCAACTCCGCCCAGTCACCGGTGACCTCGACGCGGATCGGCCCGCCGAGTCGGCGGGGAAGGCGCACCGCGAGGCGGTGCCCGTCGCGTACCAGCTCACCACCGCTACGGCCGGGCATCCAGCGGGCCACCCCGCCGGGCCCCGGCACGTGCGACCGGCCCGGGTCGAGCCGGACCGGCACGCCGTACTCGCCCCGGGCGGTGAACCCGATCCGTCGGCGGCCGGTCGGTTCGACGGTCCAGCGGCCGGTGCCGGTGTGGATCTCACCGCACCGCCAGGTCCAGCCGGTACGCAGCGCAGCACGCGCCACGGTGTCGAGGACGAAGGCCCCGTCCTGTTTGCGTACGGTCAGTGCGGTCATCGGTTCGCCCCCGCCGGACGCGATCGGGGCAGGCCGAGGATGAGGATGACGCCGACGCTCAGGTGCAGCAGCGCGAGGGTCGCCTTCGCTCCCCCGCCCACACCACTGGGTGGCCCGACCACGAGCGACAACGCCAGGACCGCTACCGCGATCGAGGTCCACCAGACGCGGGAGCGGTCGGTGCCGCGTTCCAGCGCCGCGAGCAGCGCCCAGCCGCCCAGCGCCGCCACCGCCGCGGCCACGATGACCGCCGCCACCGTGATCTGCCGGGTCGAGTTCGCTGAGCTGACCGCCACATCGACGCCGGCCGCCGAGTGCAGGAGCGCGAACTCGGCCACCGCCACCACGATCGCGCCGGCCGCCACCGCGGCTCGGCCCAGGAGAAGTTTGTTGGTCATGGTCCGAGTGTGTGGACCGGGTCGGGCCCGACGCGTCGGCCCGGACGCCGTCGCGGCTACGTCTCCCGGCGGCGGGGCGTACTCCCAAAGAAGGTGGTCCGGCCCGCCGCGAGCCCAGTAGCCTGCGCGATATGGATGCGGCGACGTGCGAGGTCGAGCCGCCGCGGACGTGGCGTCACGTCCCGGTGGCAGTGACGACCGTGGCGATCGGCGCCCTCGTCGCGACAATGCTGTGGTCCGCCAGCCGGTCCAGCTCCGTCGACCTGGTCGGCGTCGACGTCGCGCTGGCGGTGGTCGCCCTGGCCCTCGTTCCGGTCGTCCTGCGCCGCCCGCAGATCGGCGGCGTGCTGGCCGGCCTGCTCGTCGCGCTCTCCCCGGTGGCCACGCCGGTGGCCAGCTTCGCGGTGCTGATCGTCGCCCGCAACCTGCCGTTTCGGCGGGCGGCGGCGGTGGCCGCGGTCGGCGTGGCGGGCGAGGCGGCGCAGGCGATCTGGCGACCGGTGCCCAGCCTGCCGTACGGGTGGCGGCTGCTGCTGATGACGATCGCGTACGCGGCCCTGCTCGGTTGGGGCACCTGGGCGCGGGCCCGCAACGCCCTGCTGGCGGCGCTGCGGGACCGAGCGCGGCGGGCCGAGCAGGAGCAGGAACGACGCGTCGGCGAGGCGCGGGCGGCGGAGCGCAACCGGATCGCGCGGGAGATGCACGACGTGCTGGCCCACCGGTTGTCGCTGCTGGCGGCGGCGGCCGGCGCGATGGAGTACCGACCGGACGCGCCGCCCGAGCGGCTCAGCGCCGCCGCCGGGGTGATCCGGGCCAGCGCACATCACGCCCTCGACGAGTTGCGCGAGGTCATCACCCTGCTGCGCAACGACGACGCCGAGTCACCGACCGACGCACCACCCGGACAGACCCTCGCCGACCTGCCGCGCCTGGTCGACGAGGCGCGGGCGGCCGGGCAACAGATCGAGGTCGACGACCCGTTCGGCCAGCCGGTCGAGGTCCCCCCGACGGTCGGCCGCACCGGGTACCGGATCGTGCAGGAGGCACTTACCAACGCCCGCAAGCACGCCGCCGGCCAGCCGGTCCGGCTGGTGCTCGGCGGCGGGCCCGGCTCCGGCCTGAGCATCGCGGTGAGCAACCCGACCACACCCGACGGCGGCGCCACCGCCGGCACCGGCACCGGCCTGATCGGCCTCGCCGAACGGGCCGCGCTCGCCGGCGGTCGGGTCGCCCACCAGGTCGACGCCACGGGTCGGTTCCACCTCACCGCGTGGCTGCCGTGGCCGAGGTGACCGCGCCGATCCGGGTCGTCATCGTCGACGACGATCCTCTCGTACGGGGAATGCTCACGCTGATGCTCGACGGCGCCGACGGGATCGCCGTCGTGGGCGAGGCCGCCGACGGCGCCACGGCGATCACGGCGGTGGACCGGCACCAGCCCGACGTGGTGCTGATGGACATCAGGATGCCCGGCGTCAACGGCATCACCGCCACCGAGCGCCTGCGGCGCCGCCACCGGCCACCCGAGATCATCGTGCTCACCACGTTCGACACGGACGAGCACGTGCTGCGAGCCCTCCGCGCCGGAGCGAGCGGCTTCCTGCTCAAGGACACCCCGCCCGAGCAGATCAGTCAGGCGGTCCGCGCGGTAGCCGCCGGGAACCCGATGCTGTCTCCGGGCGTGACGCGCCGCCTCATGCAGCGGGTCGCCTCCGGGGCCGAGTCCTACGAGCAGGCGCACGAACGGTTGGCCCTGCTCACACCCCGGGAACGCGACGTCGTGCTGGCCATCGCACAGGGGCGCGCCAATGCCGAGATCGCCAGCGACCTGCTGATGAGCGTGACGACGGTGAAGGCCCACGTCTCGCACATCCTGACCAAGCTGGACCTCGACAACCGTACCCAGATCGCCCTGCTCGCCCACGACGGCCGGCTCCTCTGACCCGCCTCGCCGGCTCGCCGGACCAGCGGCGTCGGCCGGACCAGCACGGCGAAACGGACCACCACCCCCGGCAGGGCGCGCCACGGCGTGATCCGCATCGATGGTCAGACCTGTGGGCCGGCGCCTCGCGCGACGGCTGGTCCCGCAAAAATCGGCATGGCGACCGCAGGGCATGCAGTGCATAAGATCCCTACATGCCCGGATACCGCGACTTCCAGTCAGACCTGAGGTTTCTGCCGACGCTGGTCATCGCTCCCGATGGGGACTCGATCGCCTACGTCGATGACGCCAACGGTCAGTTCAACCTCGTCACACAGGCACTGTCGACAGGCGCCACGCGTCGCCTGACCGCCGGCACCGACTCGACGGTCCGGCGGGTGGCCTGGCATCCCGGCGGTGAGTGGCTGTTGTTCCTCGCCGACGACAACGGGGACGAGAACACGCAGTTGCACCGGATCGACTCCGCCGGCGGAACCCCGGTGCAGCTGACCGACACGCCGGAGGTGCAGTATTCGGCCGCCCTCGGCGAGCCGTTCTCGCCCGACGGCCGGTTCGTCGCCTACTGCGGCAACGACCGGAACCCCGCCGACCAGGACGTGCTGGTGCTCGACGTGTCGACCGACGAGGTGCGCCGGATCTACACCGGCGGCGGGAGGGCCTACCCCGGGTACTGGTCTCCCGACGGATCCCGACTCACCGTCGCCGAATGGCGGACCACAAATGGTGACCACCTCGTACATGTCGTCTCCCTCGATGGCTCCGAGCCGCGCTCGTTGACACCGCACAGCGGGGTCGCGACCTACTGGTTGGGCCCGTGGTTGAAGGACGGCGACGGCTTCCTGGTCATGTCGAATGTCGACAGGGAGTTCACCGGGCTCGCGGTGATGGACGCGACGACCGGAGCCCTCACCTGGCTGGACACTCCTGAGTGGGACGTGGAGGAGGTCGCTCTCTCCGGCGACGGCCGGGTGCTGGTGTGGAACGTCAATGTCGACGGTTTCTCCCAACTGCGCGGACGCGATCTCATCACCGGGGCCGACATCCGGATGCCGGAGCTGCCCGCCGGCGCGGCTACCGGGCTGACCGTGTCCGAAGACGGGCGTTTCGTCGTGCTGCGGCTCTCCACGGCAACCCGTCCGTGGAACATCCTCCTGATTGATCTCAAGGACGAAGAGTTCAGGTGGCTGAGCGACGCTCGGCCGGTCGCCGCCGACCCCGCCACCTTCCGCCAGCCGACGTTGGTCCGCTATCCGGCGCAGGACGGCCGCCAGATCCCGGGATACCTCTACCGCCCCGAACGCCCCGGGAAGGCCGGAGTCCTGATCTCGATTCACGGCGGGCCTGCCTGGCAGGAGTTGCCGGTCTACATGCACGACGGCTTCTACCAGTATCTCCTGGCCCACGGCCTCGGTGTCTTCGCGCCCAACGTCCGGGGCTCCCTCGGCTACGGTCGCACCTACTCGGACCTGGTCAACCGTGACTGGGGCGGGGGCGATCTGACCGACCTCGCCGACGCCGTCGCCTACCTGCGTACCCAGGAATGGGTCGACCCCGACCGCATCGGCGTCATGGGTGCGTCCTACGGCGGCTTCGCGGTGTTGTCGTGTCTCAGCCGCCTGCCGGAGCTCAACTGGGCTGCCGGGGTCGACCTCTATGGACCGAGCAACCTGGTCACGCTGGCGAAGGCGTCGCCTCCGACGTGGCGTTCGTTGGTGGCCGCGGTGATCGGTGACCCGGAGACCGACGCGGATCGGTTGCTGGCACGCTCACCGGTGACCCACGCCGACCGGATCGAGGCACCCCTGATGGTCATCCAGGGTGCCAACGATCCTCGCGTTCCACGGCACGAGAGCGACCAGATCGTCGACCGACTGCGGTCGCGTGGCGTGGAGGTGCGCTACGAGGTCTTCCCGGACGAAGGCCACGGCCTGCTCCGCCGTGACAACCAGGCCAAGGCCTTCGCGGATGCCGGTGAGTTTCTCATCAAGCACCTCGGCGGCTGAGGCCGACCGAGCAGGAGCGGCCGCGCCACGCGAGCGGGACGCGGCCGCTGGCCGGATGGGAGTTTCTCGCCCACCCGCCCCGAACTCCCTGTCAGGCGATCCGGAAGGGGTTCTTGGTGCTGCCGCTCAGTGCCCCGGCGCGCACCAGTCACAGGCCTTGGCGACGACCGGCGCGGGCTGCGAGCCCGCCGACGACGGTGCGGCCAACTGGGGAACGCCGGCAGCGAGTGCCACGGCCAGAGTAGCTACCACGATGGTGATGCGCTTTCTCAACGGTCAACCTCCTAGGCTGGTATTCCCACGAACAGGGATGCTAGCCCCTTTCCCATTCACTGTGGGGCAGCAGCCTTCGGCGCGGTCACCCCGAGTCGCCGAAGAGTTCGGCAATGGTCCGCCGGATGAACGCTTCCACGATCGACGGCCTTGGCTGCTGCACCAGCCGAAGCGCCTCATCGAGCGCAGCTCGCGCCTGCGCCATGTCGCCCGTCCGGTGGTGACAGATGCCCAGTCCGCGTAGTGCCTGAGCCTGCCCGTTCCGATCCTTGAGCAGCGTGGTGATCGTCAGAACCTGGTCGAACAGCGGGGCTCCCTGCTCGTGCCGGCCTGACCTCAGCAGGAGCATGCCCTGCCAGAACAGGGCCTGCCCACGGCCCATCGGCGGGCAGCCGAGCGTCTCGTAGATCTCAAGGGACTCGGTCAGGTACGCCGTGGCCTGCTCCTCGTCGCCGAGATCCATGCAGGCTTGGCTCATGCCGCGCAGAACGAAGGCGACGCCGCCCGGGTCATCGGCCTCGCGCAGACCCGCCAGCGCCAACGAGTAGCGGTCCAGGGCCGCGTCGGGACGGCTCTGAAAACGCATCACCATGGCGAGGTAGGCGTCCACCGACGCAGCGCCGTGGGTGTCCTCCACAGCCTCGAAGAGCCCTCTCGCTCGGTGGAGGTATTCATCGGCCCTGTCGAACTCCTGGCGGTCGAGAGCCAGCATCCCCATTCGATAGGAAACAGCTGCCTGGCCTCGAGCGTCATTTCCCTTTTGCGCGCTCTCCCCGGCCATGTCCAGTACGCGTTGCCAGTCGTCGTACTGGCCGCGGAGCGGGAAGAGCGGCGAGGCGGCGCAGGCGAGATCCCAGGCGGTC
This sequence comes from Micromonospora sp. NPDC049044, assembly GCF_040649215.1. NCBI lineage: Bacteria > Bacillati > Actinomycetota > Actinomycetes > Micromonosporales > Micromonosporaceae > Micromonospora > Micromonospora sp. NPDC049044. Next base: position 346,413 of record NZ_JBEZFA010000001.1, read on the forward strand.
TCGCTCAATCCCTCTCGCGCCACTCGATCGACAACCGACACGATCGTCGACCGCTCGACGTCGAACCACTCGAGCAGCTCGGTCGTTGACGTTCCGACGAGGGTCTCGTCGACCTTCCACCGTTGGGTAGCACCCCGCACCGTGAGGCTGAGCCCGCCGTACAGCGCGTGGATGAGTCGCTCGATGACGTCCAGGGTGGCGCCGTAGGCGCGGGCGCGCGCCGCCGACAACTCCTCGGGGCGGGCCTCCAGCGAGGCCCGCTCCCTGGCGAAGAGACGTACCAGGTCGTGCAGCCGGTAACGCGGTTGACCAGACGCCGAGCGACCGGCGAAGTCCATCAGTTGGGCATCTATCAGCTGCTCAAGCAACTCGTCGGTCCGCTCGGCAGTGGTGGCGAGCAGCGCGGTGGCGAGCCAGACACTGACCTCGGGAAGGTCGATGTCACCCAGTCGGCACAGCAGCGTCCGCGCCGCCGGGCTCAGCCCCTGGTAGCTCAGGGCGATGCTCGCGCGGACGTCGAGGTGCCCGTGGGAGAGCTGATCCAGTCGGATGCGTTCGTCGTCGAGCATCCGGACAAGCTTGTCGACGGTCCAGTGGGGCTTCGCTGCGAGTTTGGCACCAACGATCCGGATCGCCAACGGCAGGTACGCGCAGCGGCGGATCAGGGAGGCGGTGGACATCTCGTCGAGCACGGCACGTGGGCCGGCGAGCCGGGACAGCAGCGCTACAGCGTCCTGGGCTTCCATCACCTCGAGAGCCAGGCCGCGGGCACCGAGGGTGGGGCCCAGCCGGGCCCGGCTGGTGACGATCACCCCGCACGAAGCGCCGCCGGGAATGAGGGGCAGCAGCTGGTCGTCGTCGGCGGCGTTGTCGAGCAGGAGCAGTATCCGCCGGTCGGCGAGCAGCCCCCGGTAGAGGTCCACCCGCTCGTCGAGGTCGGCGGGTAGGTGCAGCCCGTCGACGCCGAGTGTGCGAAGGAACCGGCCGAGGACCTCGAATGAATCCAGTGGCCTGCTGCTGTCCATCCCGTGGAGGTTGACGTAGAGCTGTCCGTCCGGAAAGGAGCCGACAAGTCGGTGGGCGACGTGGATGGAGAGCGCGGTCTTGCCGACCCCGGCGGGCCCGGAGATCACGGCGATGCGCGCTCCGTCGCCGGGACCCAGCACGACCTGCTCGACAGCGGCCACCTCCGACTCTCGCCCGGAGAAGTCGGCGATGTCCGCGGGAAGGTTCCGCGGCGTGCTGAGTTGGAACCCGGCCGACGAACTCGGCGGATCACCGCCAGCGTGAGGTGGCGGCTGCGCGGTGGCGACCGCCGCACGGCTGTCGCCCTCCGCGACCTGGTTGTCAGCGCCCCGCAGAACCGCCAGGTGGATGGCCTGGATCTCGCTGGAGGGGTCGGTGCCCAGTTCATCCCGCAGCCATCGCCGCCAGCGGTCGAAGGACTGCAGTGCCTCGGGACCTCGCCCGGCCGCGGCGAGGGCACGCATCATCTGACCAATCAACCGCTCCCGGGTCGGGTGCTGGCTGACCAGCTCGACAACCTCGTCGACGACCTGCCGATGGTTACCGAGCCGTAGCTCGATGTCGAACAGGTCTTCTGTAGCGGTCAGGCGCATCGCTTCGAGGCCCTGACTCAGGATGGCCTGGGTGTCCGGCGGTAACCAGCCACCAAGTACCGGCCCGCGCCAGAGCGCCAACGCCGACCGAAGCAACATCCGTGACTCCACCTCGGAGCCGCAGTCCCGCCAGCCGCTGAACATGTCCCGGAAGCGCCGTGCGTCGACCTGCTCGGGTGCAGTCCGCAGGACATAACCACCGCTGACCGTCTCCAATGACGCGGGCGGATCGGGACGCTCAGCGAGGTCGAGGATCGCACGGACCTCGGACAACCGGGTCTGGACGACTGCCCGTGCTCGCGCGGGCGGACGTTCTCCCCACAGCAGGTCGATCAGCCGATCGCCGGTAACCAGCTGGTTTGCCTCCAGCGCGAGGATCCCCAGGAGCACCCGCTGCTGACGTCGAGCGAAGTGCAGCTGGCTCCCACCACTCCACACCTCGACCGGACCCAGCACCCGGAATTCCACCACGTCCTTCCCAGTGCCCAGCGCTGTCGAATGTGACGTGTCCCAGCGTTGGGAAGAATACGGGAAGGATACGGAAAGTGCTCTCGATGATCCTCCTTGGGACCGCTGCGGAGGGGCCTCGGTACCAGTGCCGTGCGAAAGACGACGACGATGTCGACCATCCTGCGTCGGCTGTCGGATGACGGGGGCGCACGGCGCGCAGACACCCGATGGCCCCCTCCGCACCGGTCAGTGTGCTGGCGACGCTCAGGGCGGCCGTGGGATCGGCCCGGTCATTGCCGTCCGCCGGCTCGGTGCACAGCGCCAACCGTTCGAAGGGCAGCCCTGCCGAGCGGAACGGGCCGGGCGAGGCAGCGCCCCACCACCGTCCGACTCGATCAGATGCTCGCTCGGCAAGACCGCCTCCTCAGAACCGCGCCGATGGAACAGGGTGCCTCAGTGCTTGACGACGCGCAGACACGAGGAAGCGACCCAGTAGGACGCGCCAGTCGGGTCGTCCCACAGTTGGACCTGGTCGCTGCCGGCGGCGAAGGCCAACACGTCGGCCCAGGTACCGACCGGCACCGTACGCACCGGCTGGGTCAGGGCCGAGTCGGCGTACACGGTCGTGGTCGGGCTGCAGATCGTGGTGTACGGGTACCTGTACGCGGCCTGGGCGGGGCCGGCGACGGCGACCGCCGCCACCATGCCGGCGGTCAGGCCGGCGGTCAGGCCGATGGTCGTGATCCTGCGCATGAGACACCTCGTTCGGTCGGGGATGGTCAGCTCTCGATTCTGGTCAGCCAGAGACGCCGGCACATGTCGCGCAAACATGTCGCGCAAACCAGTGACCGGTGCCCGACGAAGGTTGCACCTCTGCTGCCCTGCCCACCGCGCGCGATCCGACCGGGCGGATCGCCACGACCGCGACGGAAGGGCCACACCGGCGACACCGGGTGCCGTGCGGCGGCGGCACCCGGCGACCGGGTGCACCGCGAGCGCCAGCGCGAACGAGCGGCAGCCTGCCGGCACGCTGTCCGCCCTACCGCGGCCGTCGCGGTTTTCGGGATGGCGAGAGACCCTTCGGGTGAACGATGATGGCTGGTCCGCGGAGATTGATGAAGCTGTCGCCATCGTCGTCCCGCGTTGGCCGCGCTGGGCCCGGTCGCAGGTAGGCCCACACGAGACCGGGTCAGATCTCCCCGACCGCAGAGTGGCAGGTCACCGCCGGACGGACCGTCCCTGAACGGATCGGAGAGTTCATGAGAGCCGCATGGGACCGGATCGCGGCACGGAACCGGTTGCTCCGGCTACTGGTACGCGGCGGCGCCCGGCCGGCGGGAGCCCTGTTCGCGCTTCAGGCACTCGGGGCGGTTCTGCCGGCCCTGCACGCTCTGGCGGTCGGATACCTCGTGGCGCGGCCGAGCCCGGCCAGGGCCTGCATCGTCGCCGGCCTGCTCTTTCTCGACCAGACCGGCTGGTTGCTCCGCACGGCGCTCGGCACGCTTGTCGCCCGGCGGATCGATGGCAGCCTACGCGCGACCGTCCGTTCCCTCGCGGCCTCGGCGCCCGGTCTCGGCGAGTTGGAGAGCGCCGAGTTCCAGGACCGCGCCGAGCGGGTGATCGACGGAGGCGTCAGCATGAGCCGCCGCCGCTCGGCCGGCGCCGCGGCGGTCGGCCAGCTGACCCTGTGGTTCCGGATGGTCGGCGCGGCCGCCGCGACCCTCCTGCTCGCCCGGTTCTCACCAGTCCTGGCGGTGTCGTTGCTCGTGGTCTCGCTGGGTGTACGGACGATGCTGCGCCGGCAGTGGATCGGGCTGATCGACGTGCTCGACGCCGACCCGGTCAGTCAACGCAAGCTGCTCTACCTCTCCGAACTGGCGGTCACCGCGGCGTCACACGACGTCCGAATGTACGGCTTGACGGACTGGCTCGGCATGCGCTTCCGGGCGATGGGCATGATCGCGTACGGGAAGGTATGGCGTGGCCTGTGGAGCGTGCTGCGCCGGCAGTGGTTGACCTTCGTCCTGATCACCGCGATGGCCGCCGCAGCACTCGCCGTGCCCGCGATGGCGACCGCCGACGGCAGGCTGCGACCCGACGAGCTGATCACCTACGTGCTGGCGGCCTGGGGGATCTTCGCCATCTCCGGCATGGGCTTCGAGGCTTACGACATCGAGTACGGCCTGCGCGGCATGCAGGCAACTGAGGAACTGACCGCCCGGTACGCGGGCACCGCCCCAGGCGTCGAAGGGCCAACGGCGACGGGCGGGCCACCGACGGTCTGCCTCGAGGACGTCGTGTTCACCTACCCCGGCCGACAGCGACCAACGCTGGACGGGCTGTCGTTGACGCTTCATCCCGGTGAGAAACTCGCCGTGGTCGGTGCGAACGGCGTCGGCAAGACCACCTTCGTGAAGCTGCTCTGCGGGTTGTACCGCCCCGACAGCGGCCGGATCACCGTCGACGGACGAGAGCCTTCCCTCCCGGAGTGGCGCCGCCGGACGACGGTGCTCTTCCAGGACTTCGTTCGCTACCCCGCCAGCCTGCGCGACAACGTGGCGCTCGGCGCGCCTGAACTGCCCGTGAACGACGACGCCGTACGGAAGGCACTCGACCTGGCCGGCGCGGGTGCGCTGGTGGACGCCCTGCCCGACGGGCTGGACACCTCGATGTGGCGCGAGGGCGACGACGGCACCGACGTCTCCGGTGGCCAGTGGCAACGCATCGCTCTCGCCCGTGCCCTCTACGCCGTGCACGCCGGCCGCCGACTGATCGTGCTCGACGAGCCGACGGCACACCTCGACGCGCGGGCCGAAGCGGAGTTCCACGAGCAGGTCGTCAGCCGGGTGCCCGACGTGACGACCGTGTTGATCTCCCACCGTCTGTCCACCGTACGTCCCGCGGACCGCATCGTGCTCTTGCGCGACGGGCGGGTGGCGGAGAGCGGAAGTCACAGTGAGCTGCTCGCCGCCGGCGGTGACTACGCCCGGTTCTTCGCCTTGCAGGCCGGAGCATTCCACTACCGAGCGGAGTCGCGATGAGAAACTGGCTGCGTCTCCTGCGGCGCATCGTCCGGTTGGCTCTGCGCGTCGACCGCCGCAACTCGATCCTGATGCCGTTCCTCATCCTCAGCCAGGGTGGCGTCGTCGCCGCGACCGCGCTCAGCCAGCGCCTGCTCGTCGACGCAGCCACCGCCCGGCTGGCCCTCGGGATCGCCGGTGCCGTGCTGCTGGGTGCCGCGGCGCAGGGCATCGGCGGTGCGCTGGGCCGCGTGCAGGGCAACGTCCTGCTGTACCTCAACGGTCGCGTGCAGCTGGCGCTCAGCGAGGAGATCCAACGGACGGTGTCCGGCATCCCCACGGTGGCCCACGTCGAGCAGAGCGCGCATCTCGACCGGCTGAACCGGTTACGGATGAGCACCGGGTCGCTGGCGGCGCTGCCCTGGTCGGTGCTCGGCGCCACAGCCACCACAGCCAGCCTCCTGCTCAGCCTCGCCCTGCTCGCCTCGGTGAGTCCGGGGCTGTGCCTGCTCGGCCTGCTGGGCGTGCCGCTCATCCTGGCCGCCCGCCGGGCCGACCGGCGGCTGCGCGAGGTCCGGGACGCCACTGCACAACTCGTCCGACACGAACAGCGACTTCACCAGATGTGTGTCACTCCCGAGCCGGTCAAGGAACTGATCATCGCCGGGAGCGCCGGCGAGTTGGGCCGGCGGGCCGGAGCGTTCTGGGACGCGGCGACGGACCGGGAGGCGTCCGAACAACTTCGTGGGGTGGCCGTGCAGTCGCTCGCGTGGCTCGGATATGCCGCGGGTCTGCTGATCACACTCCTGGTCGTCGGAAACCTGGCGCGTGAGGGCCGGGCCAGCGCGGGTGACGTGGTTCTCGTGGTCGCCCTCGCGACCCAACTACTGATGCAGCTCCGGGCCGCACTCGACGGCTTCAGCACGGTGGCCGAGGCGAGCCAGGTCGTCCGCCACTACTGGTGGCTGCGCGACTATGCGCAGCGGTACGCGCGGCCCGGAGTCGCCGCGCCAGCCACGCTCACCTCCGGAATCACGCTGACCGGCGTCAGTTTCCGATACCCGGGTGCGCCAGCCGACGTCCTACACGACATCGACCTGGACCTGCCGGCGGGCCAGACCGTGGCGCTGGTGGGTGAGAACGGCGCCGGTAAGTCGACGCTGGTGAAGCTCCTCGCCGGCATCTACGATCCGACCGCGGGGCAGATCAGCGTGGACGGCATACCGATGAGTCGGATCGACCGGACCGGCTGGCAGAACCGCACCTCCGGGGTCTTCCAGGACTTCTCCCGGTTCTATCTGCTCGTCCGAGAGTCCATCGGTGTGGGGAACATTCGCCGGATCCGGGACAGGGCGGCTGTCGCCGAGGCCGCGGAGCGCGCCGACGCGGCACCCGTCGTGGCCGGGCTGCCCCACGGCCTGGAAACCCCACTCGGCTTCGGCGGCAGCGAACTGTCCGCCGGCCAGTGGCAGAAGGTGGCACTCAGCCGCTCGCTGCTGAAGAACGACGGGACAACGCTCTGCGTGATCCTCGACGAGCCGTCCGCGGCGCTGGATCCGCTGTCCGAGCACAATCTGTTCCTGCGCTATCTCGAGCAGGTGCGCTCCGCCACACTGCGCGGCGCCGTCGTCGTGCTGGTGTCACACCGGTTCACCACCGTACGGATGGCGGACCGGATCGTGGTGCTGCGCGACGGCCGCATCGCCGAGACGGGCAGCCACGCCGAACTGATGGCCACCGGCGGTGTCTACGCCGAGTTGTACGGGCTCCAGGAACGGGCATACCTCGGCGACCCGGGCTAGGGGTCCTGCATCCATTCCGCTGGATGCGGTTCGCTTATCGTTCTTCCCGTTTCCGCTCCCGCCGAGGAGCCGGTGGGCGCGTGATGGTGATGGCGGTCGCCTGCGGCCCGCTGGCCGCATCGGTCAGCGAGTGGCGCGCGACACAGGTCGAGGGACACCGCCGGCAGCAGGTGGTCGAGGCGGTACGGCGCCCGGCGCCCGGTACGATGGGTTCCGGTGCGCCGGGAAGTCTGGTCGGCAGATGGATCCGACCTGTCTTCCGAAAGTTGGCCCGCTTGTGACGTCGAACCCCCAGTCGCCCCCTCGTGTCCTCGGTCGTGGTTCCTGGGCTGAGGCACGGCGCATCGCCGCTGTGCTGCGCAAGGAGACGATCGGTGGCGCGCTGCTGCTGATCGGTGCGGTCCTGGCGCTGATCTGGGCCAACTCGCCATGGGCGCACAGCTACCAGGCGATGACGGCGCTCACCGTCGGGCCGCACGCGCTGCACCTCGACCTTTCGCTGGCGACGTGGGCGGCCGACGGGTTGCTGGCGATCTTCTTCTTCGTCGCTGGTCTCGAACTCAAGCGCGAGTTCGTCGCCGGTGATCTGCGTGATCCCCGCCGGGCCGCGGTCCCGGTAGCCGCCGCGGTCGGCGGCGTACTCGTGCCGGCCCTGCTGTACCTGGTGGTGAACTGGGATGGCGCGAGAAGGGGATGGGCGATTCCGACCGCCACCGACATAGCGTTCGCCCTCGCCGTACTGGCGGTGATCGGCCGGCATCTGCCGACTGCGCTGCGGACCTTCCTGCTGACCCTGGCAGTGGTGGACGACCTGCTGGCGATCGTCATCATCGCGGTCTTCTACACCGCGCACCTGTCGGTGCTGCCGCTGCTGGCCGCGGCGGTGCCGCTGGGCTTGTTCGCGGTGCTGGTGCAGCGTCGGGTGCGCTCGTGGTGGCTGCTCCTGCCGCTGGCGTTCGCCACCTGGGCGCTCGTGCACGCCTCCGGCGTGCACGCCACCGTCGCCGGGGTGCTGCTCGCCTTCGCCGTCCCGGTGCTGCGCTCCACTGGCGCCGGCCCGGGGCCGGGCCTGGCCGAGCACTTCGAGCACCGCTTCCGGCCGATCTCCGCCGGCGTCGCGGTGCCGGTGTTCGCGCTGATGTCCGCCGGAGTGGCAGTCGGCGGGCTCGACGGCTTGGCGGAGGCGCTCACCGACCCTGTCGCAGTAGGCATCATGCTCGGTCTGGTCGTGGGCAAGCCGATCGGTATCCTGCTCGCGACCTGGCTCGTCGCCCGGTTCACCCGGGCCCGGCTGGACGCAGGGTTGGCATGGATCGACGTGGCCGGGCTGGCCGTGTTGGCCGGCATCGGTTTCACCGTCTCGCTGCTGATCGGCGAACTCGCCTTCGGTATCGGCAGCGACGCGGACGGCCGGGTCAAGATCGCGGTGCTGGCAGGCTCCCTGATCGCGGCCGCGCTCGCCATGATCATCTTGCGGGTTCGCAATCGCGTGTACCGGCAGATCTACGAGGCCGAGCAGGTCGACAGTGACCGCGACGACGTTCCCGACGTCTACCAGAGATAGGTCCACCGCGGGTGGGGGCGCCCGGCGGCATCCGCGCGGTCAACGCGGTGTCCCGGGCGTATCGTCGGTGCATGCGCGCGAGCGATGTGGCAATCTCGATGGAAACCGTTACCGAGGACATGCCGGCCCGGGAGGCCGCACGGATCCTGGCGGCGCAGGACCTACCCGGTCTGATCGTGGTGGACACCATGGGCCATCCATCGACGGTGCTGGCCGGCACGCAGGTGCTGCGGATGGCGCTGCCGTCCTACTGCCAGGACGATCCGGCGCTGGCCCGGGTGCTCGACGAGGCCGCTGCCGACGTGATCCTGGACGGCATCGGTAGCCGCACCGTCGCGGACCTGCTGCCCCGCAACCGTCCGGACCTGCCGGCGGTCAGCGCCGACGCCACCCTGCTCGAGGTCGCCTCGGTGATGGCTCGGTCGAACGTGCCACTTGTCGCTGTCGTCGACAGCGACCGGGTAATGACCGGTGCGATCACCCTGGACGGACTGCTCGACCGGATGCTCGGCACCTGAGCGTCAGAAGAACCGCAGCCACAGGTACGGCACGGCCATCGCCACCGAGATCACGGTGACGATGAGACCGTACTTCGTGAACCCCCAGAACGTGATCTTGTGCCCGGCCCGCTCGGCGATACCGAGGACCACCACGTTCGCCGAGGCGCCGACGGCGGTGGCGTTGCCGCCGAAGTCGGCCCCGATGGCGAGCGCCCACCACAGCACCTGAGCCTTGCCGAGCCCACCTTCGGCGTTCACCAACTCGCTCACGATCGGGCTCATCGTCGCCACGTAGGGGATGTTGTCCACGATCGCCGACAACCCGGCCGACGCCCACAGCAGGAGCATGGTGGCCGGCCACAGCTTGCCCTCGACGGCCTCGGTCGCCGACCGGGCGATGCTGTCGATCACCCCGGTCGCGACCAGGGCCCCGACCATGATGAACAGGCCGGCGAAGAACACCAACGTCGGCCACTCGACGTCCTTGGCCACGTCTTCGGCGTTCAGCCGCGACAATGCCAGCAGCAGCAGGCCGCCGAGTATGGCCACCACCGATGGCTCCAGGTGCAGCACGGTGTGCAGGCTGAACGCGAGCAGCACCGCGCCGAGGACCACCAGGCTGATCACGACGAGGCGGCGGTCGCGGATCACGTCCGCCTCCCGCAGCGCCATCACCCGCGCGGCACGCTCGGCGTCGTAGCGGAATGCCTTGCGGAACATGATCCGGCAAAGGCCGATGAACACGACGAGCACGATCAGCACCAACGGGGCCATGACGTTCAGGAAGTCGGTGAAACTCAGCCCCGACCGGCTGGCGATGATGATGTTCGGTGGGTCGCCGACCAGGGTGGCCGCACCACCGATGTTGGACGCCATGACCTCGGCGATCAAAAACGGAATCGGCGGCACGTCGAGCCGCTCGCAGACCAGTAGCGTCACCGGCGCCACCAGCAGCACCGTGGTGACGTTGTCCAGCGCCGCCGACACCACGGCGGTCACCACGACCAGGATGACCATGATCGGGAACGGGCGGCCCCGGGCCTTCTTGGCGCTCCAGATCGCCAGGTACTCGAACAGGCCGGTGCGTTTCAGCACGCCGACGATCAGCATCATCCCCAGCAGCAGGAAGATGACGTTCCAGTCGATGCCCGCCTCTTCGGAGAAGAACGCGTGCTCGGCGTCGGTCGCCCCGATCGCCAGCATGATCGATGCACCACCCAGGGCCACCGCCACCCGGTTGATCTTCTCGGTGGCGATCAGGACGTAGGCGGCGGCGAACACGGCCACCGCGACCCAGGCCAGGGTGCTCATTCGGCGATTCTCCTGTTCTGGTCAGCCGCCATCGCAACGCCGACCAGGCTTCCCGGCACACCTGAGATCAACCTATCAGCCTGGGCGGTCGGCAACGGGCGTGCAGGCCCTCGGCGGAAAGGCGCAACCCGAGCGGGCGGCCGGTGTGGCGGAGGGCCCCCCGACCTCCACCAGCTGAGGCCGCTGGGTTGAGTTGGGATCAACCAGAGGCGATCAGTGGGAGGTAGTCGGCGCGTACCAGGGGCCGGTCGGACAGCGAGCCGTCGGCGCGGGGTACGGCCAATGGCCTGCCGTCGCGCAGGAACATCACGGAGGTGATGTCGTCGCGGCTGGTGAGGGTGCACACGATCTGCCCGAAGGCGAGGACCTCGTCGCTGCGGCCGGCGTCGTCGCCGGGTTCGTCGACAGCGACCTGGGCCTGCGCGCCAGTCACTGTCACACCTGCGGCGTTCACCGCTCCCGGCAGCGCGCTGGTGAGGTCGTTGTCGCGTTCCGCCGCCGTGGGTCCGCCGAGCAGGTCCCGTAGCTGGCCTTCGATCCTGGCTGGGCGGTCGACGCGTCGGGCCACCGGGATGATCCGATTGTCGCGGACCAGGCAGAGCGTCTCGGTGGCGGGGCCGGCCGGCGCGATCGCATCGGCTGGTGCCGACCGCTGGAACGGGCCCGGCGGGGGCTGCACGGCACGGGGTGCGTCGTCGGTGGGAATCCCACAACCAGTCAGCGCCGCGACGAACGCCACTGCGACGAGATACCGAGGGTTCATGTCAGACAGTCCATCAGGGTGACGCGGAAGCGGGCGCCGCCGCCGGGGCGGTCGGAGACGGTGATGTGACCGCCGTGCGCGGCAGTGTGCTGGCCGACCAGGGCAAGGCCGAGCCCGGTGCCGTCACCGGCACCGCGGGTGTGGGCGGCTCGACCGCGAACGAAGCGTTCAAAGATCACCTCGCGGTCCTCGACGGGCACACCCGGGCCGTCGTCGTCGACCTCGATCACACCAGCGCTGCCGTCGCTACCGAGCCGGATGGACGTCGGGCCGCCGCCGTAGGTCACGGCGTTGTCGAGCAGATTCGCCAGGACCTGCGCGACACGTCGCCTGTCGATCCGCCAGGTCGCGGGCGTGGCCGGCGCGAGGTGGACGATCGAGCCCGGCAGGTCGAGAGCGTCGCAGGCGTCGCGGGCCAGCGCCGTCACGTCCACCAGGGTGCGATCGGCGGGCTGGTCGCTGCGGGCCAGGTCGATCAGGTCGTTGACGAGCCGCTGGAAACGATCGATCTCGTCGGCGACGAGCCCGGCCGCGAGGGCGGTTCGCTCGTCCTGGTGTTCGCGGCGGCGGGCCAGGACGCTCGCCGCCGCGGCCAGGGTCTGCAACGGGGAGCGCAGTTCGTGGCTCACGTCGGCGGCGAAGCGGCGGTCGCGTTCGATGCGCTGGGCGAGCCGGTCGACCATCTGGTTGAACGAGGACGACAACCGGGTCAGGTCGGGGTCCACGGCCGGGTCGAGGCGGGCGGTGAAGTCCCCGGCGGCGATCTTCTCGGCGGCGTCGGCGACCGCCGTCAACGGCCGCAGGCCGTGCCGGGTGGCGTACCACCCGAGGGCGGCGCCGGACCCGGCCACCATGATCGCAACGGTGGTCAGCGCGAGAGCCAGCACCTGGAACGTCTGCTCCAACTCGATCAACGAGTTGACCTCGAAGTACGTTGCCGTCGCGGACAGGGGCACCCCGACCACCAGGGCGGTCTGGCCGTTGACGCGGACCCGCTGCACCGCCGGCCTGCCAGCCGCGACGACCCGCCGCAGGTCGTCCGGGATGGCGGTGGTGGTGCCCGGGTCGGCGGTGCGGGCGTACCACTCGCCGTCCAGGTGCAGCACGGGCCGCCGGCTGCCGCCGGTATCCAGCGACCGGAGCACCTCCACCACGTCGGGGGTGTCGGTGTCCAGGCCGGCGCGGACGACAGCGGCGTCGAAGTAGGCGGCCCGCAGTGCCGTGCGTTCCCGCTCGTCGATCAGGGACCGGCGGGTCAACCCGTAGGAGACGAGCGCCATCGACGCCGAGAGCAGCAGCGCGCCGACGGCGAACGCGGCAGTGACCCGGGTACGCAGACCGAGCCGTCTCATCGCTGCAACTTGTAACCCAGACCCCGCAGGGTCACCAGGTGCTTCGGGTTCGCCGGATCCGACTCGATCTTCTGCCGCAGCCGGCCGACATGCACATCGACCACCCGCTCATCACCGTTGTCATACCCCCAGACGCGGCTGAGCAACTGCTGGCGGGACAACACCCGGCCGGCGTGCTCGGCCAGCTCGCAGAGCAGCCGGAACTCGGTGCGGGTGACCGGTACGGGTCGGCCCGCGCAGCGTACCTCCCCCGCGTCGGGGCTGATCTCCAGTGCACCGAAGGCCAGCACGGGCACCGGCTCCGGCACCGCGACCGTGCTACGGGCCCGGCGGCGCAGGGCGCGCAGCCGGGCGGTCAGTTCCTTGATCGCCACCGGCTTGACGACGTAGTCGTCGGCGCCGGCCTCCAGTGCGGCCACGATGTCGTGGGTGTCGTCGCGGGCGCTGACCACGACGATCGGCACGTCGTCGTCCCGGCGGATCTGCCGGATGCACTCGAAGCCGTCCAGGCCGGGCAGCATCAGGTCGACAAGCACGTAGTCGGCCGGAGCGCGGCGTTGGTCGCGCAGCCCCTCCTCGGCGGTGGCCGCACCGACGGCCTCGTAGCCCTCGTCCTCAAGGGCGAGCAGCAGCGCCAGGCGGATCCGGTCGTCGTCCTCGATCACCAGTACGGCCGTCATACCCGGCATCATCCCCAGACCACGGGCCTGGCGACCAACCCTGACGACCGGCCCACGGATTTGTCACGCAACTGTCATACATCCGCGCGGTGACCGCCAAGTGGGCACGGCACGGTCGTAGGCGACCGGGTCCGTGACTGGGAGGGGCACGCCTGTGACAGCGCCACCGGCACCGACGCCGTGCACGTTACCGCTGGTCGAGGTAGGCGTCACCGAACTCGACCTGGACTGCCTGCCGGCGGCCGGAGCCGTATTCGACAAACTGCTGACCCTGCGCCCCCGGCAGATCATCGTCGACCTGTCGAAGTGCCAGCACATTGACGCCGCCGCGATCGGCCTGCTGCTCGATGTGCACCGGCGGCTGGCGCGTACCGACGGTGTCCTCACCGTCCGTGACCCGAATCCCCGTATCGAACGCATCCTGCACAGTGCCCGCCTCGACCGGGTGCTGCGGATCGTCGCCAGTCCCCCGTCGGGCCCGCCCGTCCCACCGGCACAGGAGCAGCAGCCTGATTCGGCGCAGCCGGCGCTGACCGGTCATGGCCGAACGTCCGTGCGAGGCCCACACCGACAAGCCCGTTAGGCAGATCGACGTCGGCGCGGTCCCCCTCCCCGCGATCGACGACAGACAGCGTGGGCTATGCCGGAATCCTGAAGCGCAGGCTTCCGGAGCATCGGTCCACCCCCCGGAAGGACACCAGAATGACAGTCGTCCCGGACGACCACCTGATGACACTGATCTGCGACACCTGCGGCGATTCCGTCCGGGCCAGCGCCTGTGTGCTCCCCGACGCCGAGGTCGTCTGGACCCTGGTGTCCGAACAGGGCTGGAGCGGCTCCCCCTTCGCCACCGGTCCGCACCGTTGCCCGCACTGCAGCCTGCTGCCTACCTCTGGCGGCGGTAGCGCACAGTGCGACAACCACGGTCCAGGCGGCATCCTCGGCATCGACCATCTCGACGACGTGACAGTCGTCGTCGTCACCGGCGACATCGACCTCGACACCGGTGACACCCTGCGCGCGGCCCTGCGCCACGCGGCCGACATGGGCGGACACGTGGTGATCGACCTCACCCGGGCGCACGTCATCGACTCCACAGGTCTCGGGCTCCTCGTCCGCGCCCACTGTGATGCCCGCGATCGGGGGGTCACGCTGTGTCTGGCCGCGCCGTCGCGGTTCATCCGTACGGTCCTGCACACCATGCGCCTGGAGGCAGCGTTCCCGATCTTCGACAGCCGCGACGATGCCCTCGTTCAGCTGTCCGGGCGGACGCGGTCAGGTTCTCCGGTTTCCGCGGCCGTGACAACCGCCCGTTCCTGGTAGCAGCCCTCAGCGGTGCGCTTGCCGGTGAGATCGACATGGGCTCGGCGCGGCCGTGGAGAGCCCAACAGCGGATTCCGCACCGCCGGACAACCAAGGAGTGCCGTGTCCATGTACTGGCCATCACCAGGCGAGAGCTGGTTCGCCGACGACTCGGACCAGCCCCAACCGGACCGCGAGGATCTGCGGATCGAAGCCCTGGTCGCCCAACGCCTGAGCGGCGATCAGGCCACCCGGCAGCAGCAGATCAGTGTCGCCGTACAGAATCGGGTCGTCATTCTGCTGGGCCTGGTGAACGACACGAACGCGCGGCGGGTCGCCGGCGAGCTCGCCTGGGACGTGCCTGGTGTCTTCGACGTCTGCAACACGCTGCGGCTCATGGGGCAGCGGCGCGGCCGTCGGTAAGGCTGCGGCTTCTCGCCCGGTCACCCCGGCGGGCCTGGCCAGAAGCTGAGGAGGGCAGGGCGGGACGGCAGGTTGGACATTCGTGGAGATCGATGTACCGTGGGAACGCTCCCAGATTGCCACCTCCACCCACCTGCTTGAGGAGCCCACCATGTCGCGACGGCGTTACCGCCCGGCCACCTTTCTGGCCGGGCTGATCGTTCTGGCCCTGTCCGTGTCGCTCATGCCACCGTCGTCGGTGGCCAGCACCGCCGCGGCAGGCCCATCGCACACCCGCGCTGCGCCACTCACCGAGTTGACCGTGAGATCCGAACAGGTGGCGTACGGCCTACAGCGTCCCATCGCGCTCACCGGGCTGCCGGACGGCCGGATGCTGATCGCGGAGAAGAACGGCACCGTCCGCTCCTACCACCCCGACACCGGATTGGCGGCCGCTCCGGTGCTCGACCTGAGCGCCCGGGTCGACACCTCGGACAACGAGCGTGGCCTGCTCGGCATCACTCCCGCGCCGAACTTCGCGCGGACCGGGATCCTCTACGTGGCCTACACCAGCCTACCGGCCGGCGCGTTGACCCTGGCGCGAGTGCCCCTCGGCGCGCCCGACCGGCTACAGGTGCTGCTCACCCAGGAGCACGCCGAATTCGGCAACCACAACGGCGGACAGGTCGCCTTCGGCCGTGACGGCTACCTCTACTGGTCCACCGGCGACGGCGGCAACGCGAACGACCCCTTCAAGAGCGGCCAGAACCTCGGCACCCTGCTCGGCAAGATCGTGCGGATCGACGTCAACCGCAGCTGCGGGGGCAAGCCCTACTGCGTACCCTTCGACAACCCCTTCGTCCGCACCGCTGGCGCACGGCCGGAGATCTGGGTCTACGGGCTGCGCAACCCGTGGAAGTTCTCCATCGACCCGGTCGACAACTCGCTGTGGATCGGCGATGTCGGCCAGGGCCTGATCGAGGAGATCAACCACATCCGCCCGGCGCAGCGCGGCGCGAACCTGGGTTGGTCCTGCAAGGAGGGCACGCCCATCTTCGACCAGACCCAGTGCCGGCCCGGCGTACGCCTCACCGACCCGGTCGTCGAGTACGAGCACTACCTGACGGAGAACTGCTCCATCATCGGCGGCCTGGTGTACCGGGGGTCCGTCACCCCGGAGGCACGGGGCACCTACATCGCCAGCGACTACTGCTCGACCCGCGCGTTCGCGGTACGCCCCACGTCCACGGGCGGCTACGAGTCCGCTGAGATCGGCACCTTCCCCACCCAACCGACGGCGTTCGGCGCCGACGTGAACGGCGAACTGTACGTGCTCAGTGACCTGCCGGGGTGGCTGAGCCGCGTACGGTTCGAGCGGGTCCCGCCAGCCACCGGCGGCGGGGCGGCAAACCGCTGAGCCTCGCCCACCCGCACCACCTCCGGGGACGGTCGCGTCGAGCGGCCGTCCCCGGCTCGCGCCGATGCGGACCCCTGAGCAGGCGACGCCGCTCGGGGGTGCGGTAGGGCTTACCCCACCGGCGAGCTTCCCGCTCACTGGCTGTCCCCCGGACAGGCCGCTTCCTAGGGTCACAGGAGAGCCATCGAAACATCACTCCTGTCCGTGCCGGAGGTGGTCACATGCATCTCTCCACCGATGACCCGCCCGTCGGGAATCGAGCGTCCGGGACGCTCGCCCGGATCGTCGACGTCGACGCCTTACGCGCCGTGGCGCTGCTCCTCATCCTGGTCGTCAACATCGCCTTCTTCGCCTCCGGCTACACCTTCCAACTGGTTCCGGATCCCGCGCACGACTCGTGGAGCGACCAGGCGGTCCGGTGGCTGGTCGAGCTGTTCCTCGCGATGAAGGCGTACCTGCTCTTCTCCTTTCTGTTCGGCTACAGCTTCACGCTCCAGCTCGATTCCGCCGCGCGGCGCGGCGTCGACTTCGCCCCACGGTTCCGACGACGGCTGGCCGGGCTCTTCGTACTCGGCATCCTGCACGCGGTGTTGCTGTTCCAGGGCGACATCCTGACCACGTACGCACTGCTCGGCCTGATCCTGCTCGCCATGCGGCGAGTCGGCGTCGGGACCGCGCTGCGCACTGCCGTACTGGTCACTGGTGGGATCGGCTTCGTCCTCGCGCTCGCCGCCGTCGGCGGGACCCAGCTGGTCACCGATCCGGCGACGGCACTCGCGGCGGGGCAGCGGTCCACCGAGGCCCTACAGGGCGGGCTCGGCTCCGTGATCACCGAGCACGTACGCCAACTGCCGGCGATGGTCGGCGCACTGCTCGTGCAGGGGCCGCTCGCCCTCTCGGCCTTCCTCTTCGGCTACGCGGCCGGACGGCGGCGGCTGCTCACCAACGTCGACGCGAACCGGCAGTTCCTGCGCCGGGTGCAACAGGTGGGCTATCCGGTCGGCCTGGCCGGTGCGGTGGTCTTCGCATCGGGCGGCGGGACCGCCAACCTGACCGGGCTGACGGCTGGCGTGCTCACCGCGCCGCTGCTCGCTGCCGCGTACGCCGCCACTCTGCTGCAGTTCTTCCAGACCGACCGGGGTCGCCGGGTTGCCGCAGTGCTCGCACCGGCCGGACGGATGTCCCTGTCGAACTACCTGGGTCAGTCGCTGCTCTGCGTGCTGGTGTTCACCGGCGTCGGGTTGGGCCTCGCCGGTGCCGTCGCGCCCCCGGTCGTCGTCCTCATCGCTGTCGCGATCTACTGTGTGCAGCTCGCCGCGAGCGCGGCGTGGATGGCCCGGTTCCGGTACGGGCCGATGGAGTGGCTGCTGCGGGCCTGGACCGAACAGCGGTGGCCACGGCTGCGGGCCGGGGTCCGGACGGGTCGCGAGTAGGGCGCTCACCGCTGCCAGTTGTAGGGCGTCGTCGTCGACACCTTGGTCAGACCGTAGCGTTCAAGGATCGGGCGCGAGTACTCGGTCGAGTCGCTGTTGATGAGCGTCTTGCCCATGGCGAGGGCTGAGCGGGCCCGCGCCGCGGTCAACGCGCGGTAGATCCCACGGCCGCGCCACTGCGCACGGGTCGCGCCGCCCCAGATCCCGGCGAAGTCGGTCCCGTGCACCGGCTCCAGCCGGCCGGCGCTGACGATCCGTCCATCCGCCTCCGCGACCCACAGTTCCATTCCGTCATCGCGGGCCAGGCGGCGCAGGAGGGCGTTCGCCATGTCATCGCTCACCGGGTCGTCAAAGGCTTCGTCCTGCATCGCACTCATCGCGCGGACGTCCGCCTCGTCGCTGACCCGACGTAGTGTCACGCCGTCGGGAAGCGGAACGTCGACGGCTAGCAGCCGCGCCTCACCAACCATGATCGACTCAGGCTCGTCCGCGGTGAACCCGTTCTCCAGCAACGCCTCGTGCAACCCCGGCGCATGGTCGTGCCCACGCGCCTTCCACTTGACCCGCTCGATCTCCGGGTCTGCCTGGTAGTGCGCGAGCGCCGCCGGGACGAGCCGACGAATCGTGTCGGCGTCCGCCCCGCCGAGATCGCGGTAGGTGACAAACCCGCGGCCACCCGCGAAGGTCACCAGACGCAGTGGCCCGTGTCGGGTGACGGAGACCGCGCTCGGCGTCTCGGCGTCGGTCCGAAGCTGCTCGTCGTAGGCCGCGAGCAGCCGAGCCGAATTGATCATGCCCGTACGCTGCGACAGCAGGGCCGGAGACGCAACTGGTTTTCAAATCAACCATCGGGTACGTCCAGCAGGCCGCTGTCCTACCGGCCGAGGCCCAACGCCCTCGGAGCGGCGCACACGGTGTCTGTCGGCGACCGGCCGCCCCACTCGTGCCGTTCAGCCTCGCACCTGCGTTCGTGGCTGGGCGTCGCGACGACGCTCGGAGCCGAGCACGAACGCATCGCCCAGGACATCGCCACCACCGACGCGTTCTTCCGGGTCGAAGGTTTCCGATGTCCGCTGCCCGGCCAGTTCGACAGTGCCCGCAAGAAGGGCCTGCCACCGGTGCCACCACTTGTGCGAACACTGCTCTATGCCGAGCTGACCACCGGGGTGCTGCTCGGCGTACAGGACGGGGCGCGGATCGACGGTGATCTGATCTTCGACCTGGCGCAGCAGGACGAGTCCTTCCCGGGCATGCGGGGCACTGTGGTGTGCCGGGCCGGCGAGCCGGTGGTCCGCGACGCCACCGCCATCGTGGCGTCGCTCTTCCAGGGCCCGGACCGACGCACCCAGATCGAGCCCGGGACCACGCGACCGATCTTCTACGCCTTCGGTGTGCCCGGCCTGAGCGAGGGACGGTTCGACTCGGCCATCGCCGCGGTCCGCGCGCTCTTCCCGGCCGGCAGCGCCGGAACCCACGGCTGAGAGGGCAGCACGACGTCGTCACCGCTCCTGCTCGTGATCTGTCCGATGGGCCTCGACGGCCCCGATCGTCCCGACCACGAGCCCGACTCCGAGCGGCGCGGCTGCCGACCGGGGGTCAGTCCTCGTCGTCCTTCTTCTTGTCGCGGTCCATGGCCAGGTCGAGCGCGAGGACGCTGCCGATGATCAGCAGCGGGTCGACGCCGGCGCTGACCTGCACGGCGTAGGTGTCCCGGATCGTCAGCCACCGCTTGGAGACCGTGGCCACCTCGGTGCCGTCGCGTTCGATGACGTACTCGTGGTTGAGCAGGTCACCCTTCATGTCCAGGTCGTCGGGCCCCGGCACGTCGATCGTGAACTTGTCGCGGAACGGCGTGAGCAGCTTCTTGCGGACCTCTGCGGCCTTCTCACCGCCGATCCGGATCTCGTACGTGGGACGCAGCGCCACCAGGTGCCGGTGCAGCGTGGCAACCTCATGCCCGGCGGCGTCCTCGATGACGACCTTGTTGCGGACGCTGAGCACCTTGCCGTCGACGTGGAAGACCTTGGTGCCGTGCTCGTCGAGCACGTCGAAGTCGTCGCCGATTGAGAAGAATCGCTCCCTGATGACAAACATGATTCGATTCTCCCCCACCGCGCGCCGACCCGCCGGCTGTGCTGAGGCGGCTTCGGCCGGTGCGCCACGACGTCACCCTGGTGGTCCACTGTATGGCCGTCGGTGAGCCCCGTTGACCTCCGCGGTCTGCCTGGCCACGATCATCTGTACCACCTCGTACGCCGGCAGGCCGCACCGAAGCGCCTGCCCGTCAGCCCGGCATGCGACGCTCAACCTCCGCGACCAACGGGCCACGCCGCGTGGCCCCCGGACACCACAGCCGTAGCCGCACAATTACCGACGTGACCGCACGACACCCCCGACCCCACACCCCTTGTGCCCGGAGGAACGTAGACATATGGACCACGCAGCCCAGCTCATCCAGGAGCGGAGCGCCCCGCCGGCCACGCTGGTGATCTTCGGTGCCTCCGGTGACCTGACCCGGCGTAAGCTGCTGCCCGCAATCGAGAGCCTGGCTCGGCACGAGCGGCTCCCGGACCAGTTCGCGGTGGTCGGCGTCGCGCGCACGCCGATGACCGACGAGCAGTTCGCCGAGAGCGCCCTCGGCGAACGCACCCTCGCCAGCAAGCGCCAACTGCAGGGCGGTGTGCGGTACGTGGCCGGCGGCTACGACGACCCGGAGACCTACCATCGGCTCGAGAAGACCCTCGACGAGCTGGACGCGCAGCGGGGTACGTCCGGCAACCGGCTCTTCTACCTGTCCACCCCGGCCGGGGCCTTCGAGCCGGTGATCAACGGGCTGGCCGGTGTCGGGCTCAACCAGCCACGCGAAGGTTCCTTCTCCCGCCTGGTCATCGAGAAGCCGTACGGGCGCGACCTGGTCACGGCCCGTGGGCTCGACAGCGTCGTGCACAGCGCGTTCGACGAGCACCAGGTCTTTCGGATCGATCACTATCTGGGCAAGGACACCGTCCAGAACGTGTTGGCGCTGCGCTTCGCGAACTCGATCTTCCAGCCGATCTGGGATCGCTCCTGGGTCGACCACGTGCAGATCACCGTCGCCGAGACCCTCGGCGTCGGCAGCCGCGGCGGATTCTACGAGGACGCCGGTGCGATGCGGGACATCGTGCAGAACCACGTGCTCCAGGTCCTCGCGCTGGCGCTGATGGAGCCACCGGCCTCGTTCGAGGCTGAGGGCCTGCGCAACGAGAAGGTGAAGCTGCTGCAGGCGATCAGGCTCCCCACCGACCGGGACATCGCCGAGGCCGCGGTCCGGGGGCAGTACACCCGGGGCGGCACCCGCGAGGAGCTGATGGCCGGCTACCGCGAGGAGGTCGGCGTCGACCCCCTGTCGCGGACCGAGACGTACGCCGCCATGCGGCTCAACGTGGACAACTGGCGCTGGGCCGGGGTGCCGTTCTACGTACGCACCGGCAAGCGCCTGCCAGCGCGGCTCACCGAGGTGGCGCTGCAGTTCCAGCGGCCGCCGCACCTGCCGATCCCGACCGACCAGCTCACCGGCCTCGATGCCGACGCGCTGATCCTGCGGATCCAGCCAAACGAGGGCATCTCGCTGCGATTCGGTGCCAAAGTGCCGGGCCACTCCTTCCGGGTCCGCACCGCCACGATGGAGTTCTCCTACGACCAGACGTTCGTCGAGGAGTCCCCGGAGGCGTACGAGCGTCTGCTCCTGGACGCGCTGATCGGTGACGCGTCGCTGTTCATCCGCAGTGACGAGGTGCAGCAGTGCTGGCGGATCGTCGACCCGATCATCGACCACTGGGGGAAGGACCACTCGCCGATCCCCACCTACGAGGCCGCCTCCTGGGGCCCGACCGACGCCGACCGGCTCATCGGCCGGCACGGCCGCAAGTGGCGCAACTCCGCGTGACCCGGTCGCAAGAAGCGCGACCACGCAGCTGGGCCCCGGTCACTCGCTCTCACCAGCGACGCGCAGCGCGGTCCTGCCGGTGCGCCGGTCATCAATGTCGATGGCCGGCCCGTCCGGGGGCGTCCGCGCGCATGGCAGAATCCCCTTCCGTGCAGGACAGACCTGTGGGCCTGGACGAGAGCGAACTGGTCGCGGCGCTGCGCGACGGGTGGACTGTCGACGCCGGTTCCCTGGCATACCTCCCGTTAGGTTTCGGCAGCTACCACTGGTCGGTGACCGACCGGTGCGCGGCGGTGTGGTTCGTCAAGGTGGACGATCTCGGCTTCGCGGAGGCGGGCCGGGACGCGGAATTCGACAGGCTGCGGCGCTCCTTCGAGACCGCGCTGGCCCTGCACCGCGAGGCCGGGCTCGACTTCATCCTGGCCCCGGTCCCGGCCGGAAACGAAGCGCCGTTGCGGCGACTCTCGTCGCGTTACGCCCTGTCGGTGTTCTCGATGGTCGACGGCACGGCCGGAGAGTTCGGCCCGTACCCACGCGACACCGTCGTCGAGATGGCGGGCCTGCTGGGGCAGCTGCACCGGGCCACCGCCGTCGTGGCGCACCTCGCTCCCCGAGCCGACCTGCGGCTGCCGGGACGGGACGGGCTGAACGCCGCGCTTGCCGATCTGGAACGGCCGTGGACCGCCGGTCCGTACGCCGAGTCGGCCCGCAAGCTGTTGGCTGTGCACGAGGAGCGGGTCCGGGCCTGGCTCGATGACTTCGACCGGCTCGTCGACGAGGTACGCGAAAGCGGCACCGAGTGGGTGATCACGCATGGCGAGCCGCATCCCGGCAACGTGATGCGTACCGCTGCGGGCACCCGGATGATCGACTGGGCGACCGTGCAGATCGCCCCGCTGGAGCGGGACCTGTGGATGCTCACCGACGCGTTCGGCAGCATGCTCGGTGCGGACACGATCGGCGCTGACGACGAGGTGCTGGCCCACTACACGCGGGTAAGCGGTCGGACCGTGACGCCGGCTGGCCTGGCCCTCTACCGACGGTGGTGGCCGCTCGCCGACGTCGCCGCCTTCGTCGTTGACCTGCGCCGGCCGCACGACGACGGGGAGGACACCGCCGCGGCGCTGGAGTACCTGGCCCTCAACCTCGGAGCCGCGCCGGCCTGATGACAGGGTGCTGCCCGGTTCGGGTCAGTCCTCGCGTCGGGGTGCGGGGTGCCGCTGAGCGGATGCCGCGACGAGAGGCGTGGGCGTAAGGTGCGGCCGATGACTGGTGATGCGTGGTTGGATGGGTCTCCGTCTCCGTCGCCCCTGCTACGAGGGCTGGCGAGGAACCCGGCAGCGCCGGTCGACGTGCTGCTGCGGCTGCTGGATTCGTGGCCGGAGCAGGTGTGCGATGGGCTACTACATCGCCGTGAGCTGCCGCCACCGGTGCGGGATGCGATGCTGCACCACCCCTCGCCCAGGATCCGCAGAGCGCTGGCCGCCCACCCGCAGGTCGACCCGCTGGCGCGTACCACGCTGCTGGCCGACCCGGAATGGCGGGTGCGGATGCGCGCGTTCGGCCGACCCGGCCAGGAACCGCTGCCTGACGACGTGCTGGTCAGGTTGTTGACCGAGCTCGACGGTCCGCCCTCCGACATACCGTTCAGCCGAGAGGAATTGATCGGCGAGTTGTTCGCAGCGACAAGGTATGACCAGCGTCTGTTCCGGCTGGCCGCCGCGCACCCCCGACCGGGTGTACGCCGGTTCGCGGCCGGTTCCTCGTACTGGCTGGACGAGCGGTCGCGCCAGGCGCTGCTGGAGGATGAGGTGCCCGACGTACGGGCGGCCGCCGTGGCGTCCCTCGCGCGCCAGCAGCAGGTGATGGAGCCGGCCGATCTGCCGGACCAGCACAGTCACGCATTCTGGTACGTGCTGCAGCGTCCACTGTCCCGGGCGCTGGTCGATCACGTGCTCGCCAGCGGCGACACGGATGCGCTGCGGGTAATGGGCGAGAACCCGGGCGTCCCGCCGGACGTGGTCGAGACGCTGCTGCGCCACCCCGACCCGTCGGTCCGGCAAGGAGTCACCTGTCGCGTCGACCTGACCGACGACCAGCTCGTCAGGCTCGCCACCGACCCAGCGGTCGAGGTCCGCACCGCGGTCTCCACTCATCCCGGCCTCACCGAGCAGCAGCGGGCGGGCATCGACATCGACGTGACCACCGTGCCGGGCGATGGCCACTTCGGCTCCGTGGACGTCCGCTGCCGTTGGGTCCCGTATCCCAACGATGCCGCGCCGGACATCACCGATGCGCTGCGGTGGGCCCGTTCGGCCAATCCGCTGCTGCGCCGACGAGCGGCCCGCCACGCCGGGTTGCCGGCGGACATCGTCACTGTCCTCGCCGACGACTCCGACCTGGGCGTACGGGTCCTGCTCGCCCAGCACCACCCGGCTGCGCCGCCGGCGTTGCTGCTGCGCTGCTACCTGGAGTACCACTGCTGCGGCCGGGACCGGCTCAGCGAGCTGCCACAGTTCCCCACCGAAGGACTGGCCCGCTTCGCCGACAACCCGGACCCGGCGATACGACGGCTCGTCGCCCTCGACCCGCACGCCGACCCCGACCTCGTCGACCGACTCAGCACCGACGCGGACGCCACAGTGCGAGAGGCGATGGCAAGCAGCCCACGCCTTCCGGCACCGCGGGTCACCGCGCTTCTCGACGACCCCGAACTGGCCGAGGCCGCCGCGGCAAACCCGGCCCTGACTGTCGATCACATCCAACAGATCCTGGACCGCAGCGCCCCCGGCTGACACCGGACCACCGGGATGGCGGCGCTGACCGCGAACACTGGCGCATGCCGCCGCTCGCGCGCGCTCTCCGCCGGGGTAGGCGCCGCTGTCGGCAACAGCCGCGTCTGAGCGCTCACGCTTGTCAGCTCTGCTGGTAGTTCACTGCGGCGAACCCGCACGGCTGGTGCAGGTGCAGGTAGTAGGCGCCCTCACCGTAGTCGTCCAGGTCGGCGCCGCCGATCAGACCCACGTAGTCCATCGGCTGGCCGCAGCCGGGGCAGTCGGCGTGCTCGGCGTCCTGGATCCAGTCGGGCCGACCGCCCAATGTCGAGCCGTCCTGATTCCACGCGCTGGCCTGATAGGGACTCTGCCGCGCCTCATCGGCAACTGGCACCAGCGTCGGCGGATCCTCCGCCTCGGCGGACCCGAGGTAGTCCGGGCGAATGTTGCCAGTCCACCAAGCGGTGCCGCCGGCGGGTGTGACCTGGCTGTACAGCGTCGTGTAGCAGGCGCAGAAGTGGCACGTCTCGATCACCAGCCGACCAGACCAGCCCGTGTGCCTCAGCGCCGCGCGGACCGAGGGGTCCGCGGCGGGCGTTCCCGGGCGGCGGTGCGCATGGCCCAACGGATCGCACTGCCGGCAGCCGGAGGTCGGTGAGCGATGCCGGATTGAAGTTAGACGTCTACGGTCCAGGGTTTCCCGACGCTGGCGCGAGCCGCGCTGCCGCCGGGCGGTAGGTCAAGAACGTCGACCAGGCTCGGGTCCTCGTCGACGGCATGGTGCAGGTGCCCCACTTTGCCGTTGCTGCCGCTCGCGTCGGTGGCTCCGGTCAACTGCCAAACTCCGTCGTCCGCGTCGTGGCTGACGAACAGCACAGGCTCACGGCGTTCAAAGACTTCAGGGGTCTGAAGACAGACGGTGCCAAGCAGCCAGTGCCGCATCCACCAGGCTCGCCGATCGCGCTGCATGACGTGGTCGGTGACCCACCAAACGAACGGCAGGTCCTCGTGGGCACGCGACTGGTCTGCGGTCAGATCCGGGCCGCCCTGCGGGACCTGCTCGAACGGCGCGTCGATGAGCGAGAACGCGTGACTGCCCGCGTTGGCGAAGATGACGGCGTGGAAGGTGCCACCCCCAGGGTTGCCGGCACCAATCCCGACGGACAGCCGGGCGACGTGCGGGTCCGAGCCGGTGGACCAGCCGAACGCGTACGAGGCCAACTCACCGCGCGGCCCCACGAACTCACCAAACGCTCGCCGGTCCATGCCGCTGACATCCGCCGTCGGCACCTCCACGAGCGCACCCTCCAACACCTCAATTTCCACGCCGGCAACATACCTGACCGGGAACATCGCCCCGCAGACCCAAACCACCACCACCCAGGCAACCGTGGCGTCGCCGACGTTCACGAGGAGCACAGTGGATCCAATAGAGGCCGTTTGGGCTCGGAATGGCATTGATTGACATAGGTCCGGACTCGTGGGGAGGTGAGCTATTTGCTTGCGCATTTGCAGCGGCCATCCGGTCTGCCCTCTCTGGCGCGATCGACGGCTGTCCGGTTTCAGCATCACGCGCAACGTTCGAATGGATCAGTTGTAATCTTCGTCCCTCCCCCACGCAGCGACTCCACGGAGATGACAGATGGAACCGGTGACGATGGTGGTGGCTGCCATGGCAGCCGGTGTGTCGGCGGGGCTGACAGAGACGACGTCCGGGGCCATTGTCGACGCGTACCGGTACCTCCGTGACGCCCTGCGCCACCGTTCCGAGACACAAAACTGGGACCCGGACGCACTGAGCGCCTACGAGGCCGACCCCCAGGCGAACGAACAGCGTCTGATCCGGCTCGTCGAAGCCACCGACAGCGGACAAGACGATGTGGTTCTTGCCGCCGCGGCACGTGTGCTCCGCCTTGCCGAGCCCGGTGGCACCGTCACCGGGAAATACGTCGTGGACCTCCGCGGTGCCCAGGGTGTGATCGCTGGCGACCGAGGCATCCAGCACAACAACTTTGGGCTGCCGGGGTAAACCGCCTCATGATGCAGCACGACAGCGTCGACGAAGACGACGAAGGCAACCAGCGCGAGCCGCTCGTGGACGCGCGGAACGCAAGCGGCGTCATGTTCGGTCACAGCGGCACGATGATCAACCATTACGGCAGTGAGCCCGGTCTTACCGCCGCCGCACTCGCTGACCTGCGCCCACGTGCGGCCGCAACCCGGATCATGGCCCTGTCGCGCGACCGGGCGCTGGTGCTGCTCACAGCCATGCCCGACACCGCAACCGCGCCGATACTCCAGGCACTGTTCGGGATCAACGAAGACCTGACAATCGCTCTGCTGACAGAACTCAGCACGGACCGGGCTGCTGGGCTCATCGCGCTGGCCCAACTCGCCGACCTTGCGGACCTTCCCGAGGCATCGGAAGCCATGGCGCACTGCCAGGATCGGTGGCGTGAGGTCTTCGATGCGCAACCGCAGGCTATCCAGCGGTGCGGCCCGGCACACGGACGCGGCCACGGCGGATTCAACCAACGGTTTGACCACGGCGCGATCTGCTGGAGTGCCGCCACCGGAGCGCAACCGACGACCTGGGCCATCGCGGCACACCACGACAGCCTTGGCGGGTGCGCTGGTCGGCTCGGCTTCCCACTCGCGCCGCCAGAAAAGGCGGGGCCATCCCCATCGGGCACCTGCGGCACCGTGCAGCGATTCGAGGGTTCCCGCGACTGCGGCGATGGCACCCGTGCCGTGCCGGGCGCGACCACCGGCGCCGCAATCTACTGGTCCTCCCAGCATGGCGCGCACGCCGTCTGGGGCGGAATCGGCGAGTTCTACGAGCAGCGGCGCGGACCCGCGGGAGTGCTGGGCTTTCCGACCACCGACGAAATGGCTGTCGGCCCCTCCCGCTCAGGGGCCGGTGACCGGGGCTGGCGGCAACGTTTCGAAGGCGGGACGGTGTACTTCACCCCCGGGGCCGGTGCTTTCCGCCTCCCAGCGAAAATCGCGGACTACCACGACGGTAAGCACGACGTGTCCGGAGTGCTGGGCTTCCCCCGCAGCCCAGCGACACAGGCCGCGAACTCGCCGCAGGGCACGTCGGGGCGCTTCCAGCGCTTCGAGGGCGCATGGGACTACCCGCCGGACGTGGCTGACCGGCTTTTGGGCCTCGAACACGGCGGCGGAGCGACCGTCTACTGGTCCCGAGAGCACGGAACACACACGGTGCGCGCTGGCAACGGACTCTGCTACGAACAGCTCGGGGGCACGGCCAGCTGGCTCGGGTTCCCGGTGTCCGACGAACAGGTTGTCGGGAGTACCTGGGGCGGCCGGGGGACTGCGCAGGCGTTTCAGGGTGGCATCATCTTCTACACGGATGCGCACGGGTCGCTACCAGTGTCTGACCCGGTTCTTCAGGCAATAGCAGCGTCAATCCCACCCGAGGTGGCGTTGTCGCGGGCGCACCTGATCGTCGACGCCATCGGGTTCCCCGTCTCCGCAGAGCAGTTGGTCGGCCCGAGCCGGGTTCAACTCTTTCAGCGAGGCGTGGTGACCATTGGGGACGACCACATCGAGGTGTGGCGTAAGTAGAGCACCACACGTGCGGCGGTCCCGGACCGCGACCCGTCACATCGACGACGCCCACGCGCCACGGGTGATCTCCGCAAGCTCCGACGATTTCCGTCATCCGGCAGCCGGAAGTTTCCTCGCCACCGTGACGACCGAGCTGGTTACACCCGCGCCTGGCCCACGGCCCGAGCTGGCAGTTCCGGGATGTCGGTCCGCGAGCACGTCGGCCGGGTATCGGCCTCGAATGCGACGAGTAGGGTCACCCCGTGAACCTCCCGGCAGCAGTCCAGGAACTTTGCTACCACTTCCTCCCGCTGGCGCCGAGGGGGCTGATGACCGGCCTCTACCTCACTGGTGGCATCGGGTTCGGGGAGTGGATCGAGGGGAAGTCGGACGTAGACTTCGTCGCCACCCTCACCCACCGGCCAACCGACGGCGAGCTGGAGCAACTGCGGCAGGCACACGCGCAGATGGCGGCGTACTCCCCTATCGATTTCGATGGAATGCACGTCCTCGTCTCCGATCTGGCGTCCGATCCGAGGAACCTGCCATCGGTGCCCGTGATGCTGCACCGCGACTTCCGACTCGGGCAGTTGGACCCCGTCGTCGCCTGGCACGAGTTGGCCCGGCACGGCGTCACGGTCGCCGGCCCGCAGCTGTCGACCCTCGACATCTGGACCGACACGCATGTCCTGAAGCGTTACACCGTCGACAATCTCGACACCTACTGGCGCGCCATCAGTGACCAGCTCGCCGTCTCTTCCGCCGACGAGCCGGGGGCAGAACTTGACTATGCCTGCTGCTGGTGCGTCCTCGGGGTCGCCCGCCTGCATCACCTGATCGTCACCGGGAGGATGACAACCAAGTCAGGCGCCGCCCATTGGGGCCTCGACTACTACGACCCGCGCTGGCACCGGGTCCTTCGGGAAGCACTGCGCCTGCGTGAAGGTGGACGACCCGAGTATGACAACCAGGCATCCCGACTCCAGGACACGACGGATTTCACGGTGTACGTCGTGGAGGCCGGCACGGGCCGCCCGATCACGCCTTCGGCGGATTGACGACGAGAGGTACGGCCAGCAGGACCACCCCGGTCGAGCGGTGCGCTCATTGAACGTCGCTCCGGTCGCCGAATCGTCGTGACCCACCCACCTCGGCACGAGTGGTCGCCGCCCGGCTGACGACAGAAAGCACCATGGCTGACATCTTCGGATTCGGCGAAGCAGCCATCGGCCAGACAGCCCTGGTCAACGCGCTGGCGTCAGCTCAGAGGCCCGACCTTGCGGTTGCCCAGGGCGGAGGTGAGTCGCACCGGGACCACCGACTCCTTGGCGATTGCTGCGCACTCCTTGCCGGCCGCCTCGGGCAGCATTCCGACGCGAAGCCGGACGCCCACCGCAGTTTCACTCTCTGTCACTTCCGGCTCGGCGCCGTAACAGTCGGCGGGACCGGCAGTCACGGTGACCTCAAGGGTTCGATCGTCGACACGGCGCCAATCGCGCCACTGAACCACCTGCGCGTCGATCAGGCCGCTCCGGGTTGGCAACGCTCCCGGCCGTGTCGGTCCGGTCGGCGCTCGGACGCCTGACGTGTCGCTGCCGGGCTCGGCTGCGGAGTCGCAGGCGCTCAGTGTGGCCACCACGGCCAGCAGCCCGGCAGCCAGTGGAAGTCGTGGCCGCACCCTCATCGGTTCAACTTACCAATCAGCGCCAGCGGCGTTCACCGTGTCGACGACAGCCTGGCCGATGTACGGCCACTGTTCACCATGGACCCATTCGAGCGGACCGGGCCGAGTCTGCTGTCGATCGTCGTAGCGCCAGGTCCACGGACCGACAGCTGCGAGCACTGCCCGGCACCCCGCCCTTCATCCAGCGTCAGACTCCGGGGCTCGGCGCTCATCGGCCCATTAACCGTTCCCACCCGATCGACCGGGGCTGATAGCGTGCGCCGAACACAAAGATCATGGGGGAACATCGATGAACCGCACTCGACTCGTCCTGACTGGCTTGGCCGTTGCGGCGGCGATCGCAATGTCCGGCTGCGATCCGCAGCCCAAACCTACGGACACCGCGGCCTCGCCGACCCCGGCGGCCTCCAGCGCCGCCCCGGCCACCACCGCGGCCAGCACCGCAGCCAGCAGCGCCGCCAACGACGCGGCCACGGTGAAGGCCTGCGCCGACATCAAGAAGGACATCAAGGACAACGCGACTAAGATCGCCAAGGCCGAGAAGATCGGCCCGCCGGCCGGGCACTTCGCGGTCAGTGCACAGTGGGCCGCCGGGTCGGTAGCGATCCTGGCGCACTCGATGAGCGCCAACGAGGCAGTCAGCGCCGCCTCCGAAAAGATCCAGAACGAGATGATGGCCCTGAGCGACGCGTACAACGAGTCCGCCGACGCCAAGCCCAGCAAGAAGACCCTGGAAGCCGCCATCAAGGAACTGGACACCGCCTGCTCGGCCGCCTGACCGGTTCGACAACGCAATCGGCGGTGACCCTCCCCTGGACGGTCACCGCCGATTCGCATGTCTGTGCGGCCCGGATCAGTGGCCTCTGAGCAACCAGTGATCAGCTATGTGCACGCCAGCAGGCCGGCCTCCGCCCGGAAGCATTCGGTCAACTTCGGCCCCATGTTTAGCCCTCAGCAGTGGATCCGTTCGACCGCGACAGCTCACCGTGACCGGCGGTCGTACCCAGCCAGGCATCGCCCATCGCACCGCCGAGGAGCCGCTGGCGCTCGCAGTGACAGCGCCACTCGTCCGGCTCGACGGTGCGGTGCCGCATTTCGATCACCGCCCGGCCCGGCTCAATGCACCGCTCACCCCCAATTCGCGGAGAACTTGACACAGCATGTAGCCACGTGTTGACTTGCGACTATGGGCCCGGGAAGACAGAAAAGCGGAAGCCCCTCCGCCCGATCGAATGTGACTGACCGTCCGAATGTCGTCACGTGGTGGTACTACGCGATATCCGGCGTGGTCGCGGGCGTTGCAATCGTGGCAGTCGGTCTTCTGCCCCAGCGGATCGTCGGCTTCTTTCTCCTCCCCGCAGCAATGGTTGTGGGAACGGCTACAGAGGTTGAAAGGCTGAGGTTCGGGCTATCACGGGGGTTCGGGGTCGAGGGTCATGCCGGTGTTGGCGAAGAAGCCGGCGAGGAGATCGG